>JAYQOK010000001.1:0-83322 GCA_038144795.1 Candidatus Kuenenia sp.
ACACATTTGGGAGAACCGGTCGAACCTTCGCCGCTCTCTCCCGCTCGCGGCCCACCTACCGACTGGGGCGAGCTCGTCCAGGCGCACGACGACCGGGCGATCTTTCAAGCCTCACCCGACGAGCTGCCCGCGATCGACATCCACAGCCTCTGACCGGCGTCGGACGCGAGGCGTCGAAGCCCCGGGACGGGCCGACTAGGACGCGGTCTGCGCCAAGGCGAGAAAAACGCCAAAAAAGCGGGTGCGGGGCGTTTCGAGAAAACCGCTCCGCACGCCCGGAACGCTCCTCCCGAGGCTCACGAGTCGCTCATCAGCCGGAAGACCGTTGCGGAAGTGCCATTGACCAAGCTATCGTCTATCCTCTCTATCCTCTACTGCGAGAGATAGAGGGGCAGCGGGCTGTCGCGGAGCAGTTTCAGGGCTGTCTCGCCAAAGAGCCGCCGCAGGAGCAGATTTTTGGCGCTATTCCCGGCGACGATCAGGTCGGCCTCCCACTGCTGGGCGTAGGGCACGATCTCCGTGGCCGGATCGCCCCCGGCAAAGTCGGTATCGACCGCGCGGCCATGGGCCTGGAAATAGCCGGCGACCGACTCGAGCCGCCGCTGGGCCGTGGCGGTATCGGAGCCGAAGTGGACCACGCGGACGGCGGCATCGGCAAACAGGCCCGACTGCACGAGGCTCTTGAAGGTCTTCGCGCTTTCCAGCGAACCGGAGTAGGCGACCAGCACGCGGCGGATGGGGCGGTAATGCTCGGCCACCGCCAGAATCGGCCGCACGCCACTGGCCACGAGCCGCTCAAGGGCGTCGAGCGGCTCGGGTACCACGTCATGTTCGAAGAGCCCCTTGAGCCCAAACACACACATGTCGTGATACCGCACGAGATCGACAGCGATCTCAAAGGGATCGCCCGTCCGCTCCGCCACGCAATGCGACACCTCGGCGGCGATGCAGCGGTCGGCAAACTTTGCCTCGGCAGCATCAATGTCAGCCTGGGCCTTCTCAAACCGCTGCTGACGAAGCTGCGACGTCATCGCCTCCACGCCCACACCGATCGGCCGCGGGCCCGTCCACTCCAGCCGCAGCGGGTCGGTGACGGCCAGCCCGAGCAGTTCGGCGCCAAAGGTCTTGGCTAATTCCACGGCGTGCTCGGTCACCGAAACGGCCGTACGACTTGTGCCGAGCCCAACGAGGATTCGCTTGATCATGGGTGTGCTCCTCTATGCTGTGCGGATGGGGCTGTACGGATTGGTAGCGAAATCATAGCGTTCCGCTACCGGGGCCGTCAGGGAATCCGCCGCCGAAACACCATCATCGGGTCAGACGCGTCTCGCACATGGCCCTGGCTCATTGGCTTGGCGAGGATCATGCCCGCCACGAAGCCGGCCACGTGGGCCGAATAAGCCACGCCCCCGCCGCCCCCTGACTGGGCATCAAAGAATCCGCTGACGATTTGAAACAGAAACCAAATGCCAACGGCGACATAGCCCGGCACATCGACCATCAGCCGCAACAGGATCACACTCACTCGCCGATGCGGATGGAGCACAAGGTAGGCACCGAGTACGCCGGAGATCGCGCCCGAGGCACCAAGGCAGGGCGTGAGGGCCGTGTCGCCGGTGCTGTTTAACGCCACAAACGCCAGCGACGCCAGCACCCCGGTGGCCAGATAGAAGATCAAATATTTCATGTGACCCATGTCGTCTTCAATGTTGTCACCGAAGATCCACAGAAACCACATGTTGCCGGCCAGATGCATGATGCTGCCATGCATGAAGATCGCCGTGAGGAGCGTGAGCCAGACGGGAATCGGCGTCGGCTGGAGGCCGGGTACCGGCACCTCGATCACCTGCCCCTGGATATTGATGTCGCGAATCGACGGCTCGGTGACAATATCCTTTCCCGAAATGATCTCGGCCGGCACTTGCACGTAGGCCATCGTGAAGTCTTCGTTTTGCCCCATTCCCTGGAGCACCACGAACACGAAGATGTTGGCGGCCAGCAGGGCGATTGTGACGTAGGGAAACGTCTGCCGATCCGAATTGTCATCACCGATGGGAAAGACCATGAGGGCACCCGCAAAGGAAACGTGGTCCGCCTCATGGCGCGAAGCGGTGGACCATAGTGTGCCGGTAGACCTGCCCCGGGTCGAGTCGTTGCGTCGGCCACTCCGGGTGGTGAGCTGAATCGGGATAGGTCTGCGTCTCGAGGCAGATGGCTGCATGCTTGGCATACACAGCCCCGCCCTTGCCCGTCAGCGAACCATCGAGAAAGTTGCCGGTGTAGACCTGGATGCCGGGCTGGTCGGTGAGGATGCTCATCGCCCGACCACTGGCCGGATCGCGAAGCAGGGCGGCCGGCCGAAGGCCGCCGTCGGGATGCCAGCCACGAATCACAAAATTATGGTCGATGCCACCGGGGTTTTTCCCGTTATCGCTCGGAGGGAGGAGGCCGATCCGTTCACCAAGCCGCACGGCCACGCCTCGATCGGGCCGCAGGTCGAACGGCGTGCCCTCCACGGCAGCGATGTCACCAGTGGGGATGCCACCGGCATCGACCGGCAGATAGCGGTCGGCGAAAACGGTGAGTTCCTGGTCGTGGATCGTGCCCGCGGCCTGCCCGGCAAGGTTCCAATATGAATGGTGCACGATGTTCACGAGCGTGGGAGCGTCGGTCGTGGCCTCCATCTCCACCCACAGTTCACCGTCGCGGGTCAAGCGATAGGTGGCGCGACCAGTGAGCCTGCCGGGATAGCCTTCATCACCAGCGGGTGAAACGACCTCGAACGTGACTGCCGGTCCAGTGGGATCGACCCGCGGCATCCCCTTCCAAAGCAGCTTGTCGAAACCGACGGTGCCACCGTGGAGATGATGCGGGCCGTTGTTGGCGGCGAGTTGATAGTCCTTGCCGTCGAGCGTGAATCGCGCTCCGGCGATGCGGTTGGCCACGCGGCCGCAGATCGCCCCAAAGTAGGGATGGCCCTTCAGATAGCCGTCGACCGCATCGAAGCCGAGGACCACGTCGACCGTTTTCCCCGGCTCGCCGCGCACCGGCACATGCAGGCTCGTGAGGATCGCTCCATAGTCAGTGATCGTTGCCTGCCAGCCACCGGGCACAGTGAGCGTGTAGAGGTGCGCCTCGCGACCATCGAGGAGGTTACCGAAGGCACGCACCGTCGGCGGAGGGATCACGGCAGGTTCAGACACAGAGCGTTCTCCAGAAAACGCCGGGGCACCGATCATGGTCCCCACCAGCACGACACAAAGCACGACACGGTTCATCAATACGCCTCCCAAGGGTGGAGCCGTATTGTACGCAAACCTCAAGCGGCCCGCTTCTGCTGGCCGCCGCTACCCCGGGCCGCCCCGCCCCCGGCTTCCGCCTCTTCGCGGCGGGCCTCGATCCAGCCGTCCACGCTCCACGGCCCACCGCCGAAGGCCATTAGCCCGAAGAGGCCACCGCAGATGGCAAGGTTTTTCATGAAGTGAATCACCTGCGCCTCCCGGTCAGCCGGGTTGGCAAACGTCCAGAAGTCGTGGAAATAAAACGTGGCCGCCGCCAGAAAGATGGCGAGGAAGCCAGCCCCCATCCGTGTCCACGCGCCGGCTGCCAGTGACAGGCTGCCGATGAGGATCAGGCCGATCGCGCCAAAGAGCATCAGCCGCGGATTAGGAATGCCCTGCGAGTGCATCATCATCGCTGTCTCGGTAAACCGCGGCACCTTGCTGCCGAGCGTGCTGACCAGGAAGACCGCCACCATCATCAGCCGCGCGAGCAACGCCATCAGTCCTTGCGCCGCATGTGCCATTTGTTCCATAACTACGATCCCTCCACAAACATCCCGGCAGGCAGCCGAGGGACGAGGCGGGATGGTCGCGAACCACCCCGCTTCAGGCAAGGCCAAAAGCCCCCTGCTTTTCCCGGCTTACGCCCGCCACGCCGGCTGGTCACGGGTGATGCAGTGGAGGGCCCCGCGGCCGCGGACGAGCTCACGGCAGTCGACCGGCTCGATACGGCGGCCCGGAAAGCATTCGGCGAGGAGCCGCACCGCCGGCTCGTCGGTCGCCCCGTGAAACACCGGCACCAGCACAATGCCGCTGGCCACATAGAAGTTAAGATGGCTTGCCGGGAGTTGTACGCCATCAAATGAAAAGTGGGCCGGGATGTCGATCGGCGTCACGTCGAGCGGTCGGCCACGGGCATCGGTTGCCGCGCGGAGCGACGCTAGGTTTTGTTCGAGCGAAGCATGGTTGGGATCGCTCGCGTCGGGTTGCCGGGCGGCGACGACGTGCCCCGGCGCCACAAACCGGGCGAGCTGATCGATGTGGCCGTCGGTGTCGTCGCCCGCCAATTCACCGCCGAGCCAGATCACCTTCTCGACGCCGAGCTGCTCGATCAGGATCTGCCCCATCGCCTCCCGCCCCAGGCCGGAATTCCGTTTGTCATCGACGATACATCGCTCATTGACCAGCAGCGTGCCCGCGCCATCGGTTTCGATCGCACCTCCCTCGAGCACCAAACCCGGCTCGAACACGGGCAGGCCGGCCCGCGCGGCAATCGTCTCAGCCACGCGAGCATCGTCGTCCCACGGCGGATACTTGCCGCCCCACGCATTCCAGTCCCAGGCCACCGCCGCCGCCGGGAGGGGGCAGTCGCCACGCGGCAGAAGAAACACCGGGCCGGTATCCCGCAACCATGAATCATTCGTGGGGATATCGAGGCACTCGACATTCTCGACGTCACCAACATGCCGCCGCGCCTCCTCAAGCGCGGCGCCCGATGCGATCACGTTCACCGGCTCATGCGGCGCAACAAGTTTTGCCACCCGCTCAAACACTTCCGGAATCGGCGCGAAGTCTCCGAGCCAGGTCGCCCGGCGGTGCGGCCAGGCCAGCCAGGTAGCCGCATGCGGCTCCCATTCAGCCGGCAAACGGTAGCCGAGTTCGGCAGGCGTGGGGGCTGCTGCCATCTCAGGCTCCCCAACGGTTCTGGAGGTCTCCGTAGAAGTCGATCCGCCGGTCACGAAAGAAGGGCCATCGCGTTCGCGACCATTCGATCCGGCCGAGGTCACACTCGACAACCAGCGTCTCGGGAGCATCATGCCCCGCCTTCGCGATCAGCTCGCCATTCGGTGCATAGACCACGCTCGCCCCCCAAAACCGCAGCGCCCCCTCGCGGCCGGCGCGATTCACCGCCACCACAAACACGCCGTTGGCGATCGCGTGGCTGCGGAGCATCGTGTCCCAGGCTTCATACTGCTCGTGGTGCAGGGCTTCTTCCCCATCGAGCCAGCCGATCGCCGTCGGGTAGAAGAGCACCTCGGCCCCGGCCATCGCTGTGAGCCGCGCCGCCTCGGGATACCACTGGTCCCAGCAGACGAGCGGGCCCACCTGCAGCAGGCTTGTCGGCACACTCATGAAGCCGGTGTCGCCGGGCGCAAAATAAAACTTCTCGTAGTAATGAGGATCGTCGGGGATGTGCATCTTGCGGTAGATGCCCGCCACGGAGCCATCGGTCTCGAAGATGACGGACGTATTGTGGAAAAGGCCGTGGCCCCGTCGCTCAAACACGCTTCCCACCACGACGACCGCATGCTCCCGCGCCGCCGCGGTGAGCCTGTCAGTAAGCGGCCCCGGCACGGACTCCGCCTCGGCAAACTTTTCGTGATCCTCGCTCTGACAGGGATACTCGCCGGCGAAGAGCTCCTGTAGGCAGACGACCTCGGCCCCCTGCGCCTTCGCCGCCGCAATGCCGGCCAAGGCCTGGGCGATGTTGGCCTCGCGGTCGCTCGTGCAGGCCGACTGCACGAGCCCCACCCGCACCACCCGTCGGCCGGTCGCGGCCGCCATCAGGCCACCGGCTCCAAGAGCCGCGCCGCCGGCACGGGAAACTGCTCGGCCAATTCGGCCACCTCTCGCTTGGTCGTCTCCACGAGCGTGGCGTCGTCGGCGTTCTTGAGTACCCGCAGAATCCAGTCGGCGATCCGCTTCATCTCATCGGCACTCATGCCCCGCGTCGTCAGAGCGGGCGTGCCGAGCCGGATGCCGGAGGGATCCATCGGCTTCCGCTCGTCATAGGGAATCATGTTTTTGTTGCAGGTGATGCCGCAGCGGTCGAGCGTCTCCTCAGCCAGCTTGCCGCCGACGCCCAGCGGCGTCACATCGACCAGCATGAGGTGGGTGTCGGTGCCACCGCTGACGAGTTTCACGCCGCCGGCGGCCAGCGCCCCCGCCAGCGCCCGGGCGTTCTCGACCACCTGCACGGCATAGGCCTTGAACTCCGGCCGCAACGCCTCGGCGAAGGCCACCGCCTTGCCCGCGATCACATGCATCAGCGGGCCACCCTGCGTGCCGGGGAAGACGGCGCGGTCGAGCGCCTTGGAATCGGCCTCGCGGCACATCGCCACGCCACCGCGGGGCCCGCGGAGCGTCTTATGCGTGGTGCTCGTGACGAAGTCGGCCACGGCCACGGGATTGTTGTAGATCCCGGCCGCGACGAGGCCGGCGTAGTGGGCCATATCGACAAGTAGTTTCGCCCCCACCTCGCGGGCGATCTCGGCGAACGTGCCATGGGGTATCTCCCGCGGATAGGCGCTCGCACCGGCCACGATCATCTTCGGCTTGTACTCGCGGGCGAGCCGGGCCACCTGATCGAAGTCGAGGAGATGGTCGTCGCGGCGGACGCCGTAGTGCACGAAGTTGTAAAGAATGCCGGAGCTGTTGAGCTTCATGCCGTGGGTGAGGTGGCCGCCGTGGGCGAGGTCGAAGGCGAGCACAGTGTCGCCCGCCTGCAGCGACGCAAGATACACAGCCGCGTTGGCCTGGCTGCCTGAATGGGGCTGCACGTTGGCATGCTCAGCGCCGAAGAGGGCCTTGAGCCGGTCACGGGCGAGATCCTCGACCTTGTCGACAAATTCGCAGCCACCGTAGTAGCGGCGACCGGGATAGCCCTCGGCGTACTTATTGGTGAGCACGCTCCCCACAGCCTGCATCACGGCGGGGCTGGTGAAGTTTTCGCTGGCGATCATCTCCAGGCCCTCGGCCTGGCGGGTCTGCTCAGCGGCGATCGCCGACCACACCTCGGGATCTTCCTGCTCCACAAAATTCGGCACGGCCTGCTGGCTGGATTGCACGGCGATCCTCCATGGGGTGAACGGTTGCGATCGGACCTCAATTGTCAGCGAGGCTGCCAACAGCGTCAACGAGCGGGTGGCTTCGCCCTACCCCGCGGAAACTCCACCAGCGGCGCAAGGTCGCGGAGAGTCGCAGCACCGATACCCGGCACGCGGTCGAGATCGGACAGCTTGGCATAGGGCCGGCCCTCGATGATCCGGTTGGCCAGCGCCTCGCCCACGCCCGGCAGCCGCATGAGATCATCCCGCGAGGCGGTGTTCGGATCGATCCGCGTGCCCGGTGGCAGCGTGCCACCGTCAACAGCCTGTTGCAGGTCGCGGGCCTCGTCCCGCTCCAGCCGCCGCTCCTCCGGCAACTGATCCCAGTCGGTGAAGGCCCAAATGCCGCGGCCGCGGGTTGCGGCCTGCAACTCAAGATCCCGCAACTGCTCGCGGTAGTCATCGGCTGGTTCACCAGCGAGCGTGCTGCGGCTCACGCCAAACGCACGGGCCAGCCCGTGTGACACGAGATGCGCGGCAAGATCATAGCCATCGGCATCGAATACAAAGGCATAGATTCGTTTGAAGCGACCGTCGCCCCGGCCGTCGGCGAAGCTCGTATGGATCGTGAAGGGCCCGCGTTCAAGAAAAGACCGTGTGGCAACTGTGGCGACCGCAGCCTGTTCCTTCGCGAATGCGATCGAGTCGGCCGCCGTCGCGCGAACCTGGGTGATCCCGAAATACCGTCGCTGGCTGCGGAGCCGACGGGCGTCGGTTTCGCCGCTCACATGCTGCTCCACGCAGTCGACGCCGTAGAGCCGCACCGTATGCTCCTCGCCGTCGGGAGTGCGGATGCGAAAACTGTCGCCATCTGCCCAGTCGGTCGGCACGAGCCTACAGCCCCCGATCGCCACCAGATCGGCCGCCATCAGCGGCCCGGCCGCTACCGTGCCGAGCACCATGACGAGCCAGCGCACATGCCACATGAATGAAGTCCCGCGTGAAAACGATTTTAAAACGTTTCGCGTGCTCCTGAGCATACCCTGACCACAGCAGGGGCGACGATCGCTTCCTGTGCGCGGGAAGCAGCGGGTATTCTCTCGCCATGGAAGCGACCGTCTGGACCCACGTGTACGACCCCTTGGGATCGCAGCCGCTCTCCACGCTCGTGGCACTGCTGCCACTGGCCGTGTTGCTCGGCCTGCTCGCCTTCGCCGGCTGGTCGGCGACGCGGGCCGCCGCTGCGGGGCTGGCTACGGCGCTGGCGATCGCCGTGAGCGTGGTCGGCATGCCAGCTGATGCCGCCGCCGCCGCGGCACTACATGGCGCCGCGTTCGGCCTCTTCCCGATCGGCTGGATCATTCTCAACGCCATGTTTCTCTACGCCCTCTCGGTCGAGGCCGGCGGGCTCGACGTGATGAAGCGGTCGGTCACGCGGCTCTCTGCCGACCACCGGGTGCAGGCGTTGCTCATCGCCTTTTCGTTCGGTGCCTTTCTCGAGGGGGCGGCTGGGTTTGGAGCGCCCGTCGCGATCTCGGCGGCGCTCCTGACCGGCGCCGGCTTTCCGGCGCTCGAGGCAGCCTGCATCGCCCTCATCGCCAACACGGCGCCGGTGGCCTTCGGCGCCCTCGGCACACCGATCCTCACGCTGGCCAAGGTGACCGGCCTCGACGTGCAGGCGATCTCGGCGCTGGCCGGCCGGCAGCTGCCCTTCTTCTCGCTCATCATTCCGGCCTGGATGGTCGTGGCGATGGCGGGCTGGCGGGGGCTTGTCGGCGTCTGGCCAGCGGTGCTCGTCTGCGGCGTATCGTTTGCCAGCGTGCAATTCGCGCTGGCCAACTTCGTGGGGCCGGCGCTGGTTGATGTCGTCGGCGGCATCGCCAGCCTGGTGGCGATGGCAATCTTCCTGCGGGTCTGGCGGCCGCAGACGATCTGGCGGCATGGAGCCGTCGTCGACGATCCCGCGACAACGACGATTGACCGCGAGCCGCACGACTCGGCCGGCCGCATCGCCTGGGCCTGGATGCCGTGGGCCTTTCTGTCGCTGGCCGTGTTTCTCTGGGGCCTGCCGTCTATGAAGGCCACACTCGAAGTGGTCGCACCGCCGCCGGAGGTCCGCGTGCCACGGCTCGACGGCCGCGTCGCCAAGGTGCCGCCGGCCACCCGCGAGCCGCAGGAGATCGAGCGGGCTGTCTATCGCTTCAACTGGCTCTCGGCCGCCGGCACCGCGATCCTCGTGGCGGCACTGGTGTCGATCCCCTGGCTGGGCCTGTCGTGGCGACGCGCTGGCGCCATCTGGCTCATCACGCTCCGCCGGCTCACCGAATCGCTCACCACGATCGCCCTCATGCTGGCGCTCGCGTTCGTGACCCGCTATTCCGGCACCGACGTCACGCTCGGGCTCGCGCTCACGCAAACCGGCGCGGCCTATGCCTTCTTCGCGCCGCTCTTGGGCTGGCTTGGCGTCGCCCTCACCGGCAGCGACACCTCAAGCAACGCGATGTTTGGCAGCCTCCAGCGGGTGACAGCTGAGCAGCTCGGGCTCAATCCGCTGCTCACGTGTACGGCCAACAGCACCGGCGGCGTGATGGGCAAGATGATCGATGCCCAGAGCATCGTCGTGTCGGCGACGGCCACCGGCGTGCATCGCCAGGAGGGAGCAATCCTGCGGCGGGTCTTCCCTCACTCACTCGCCCTTGCTCTGCTGATGGGCGTGCTGGTTTGGCTCCAAGCTGGCCCACTCGCCTGGATGGTGCCGTAAAAAAACAGGAGATGCCACCATGGCAGCCGACCTGATTCTCAAGGCTCTCACCATCATCACGATGGATGCCTCAGCCGCCCGTGCCGAAGCCGTGGCGATCGACACCAACTCCGGCAAGATCGCGGTTGTCGGCACCCTCGAGGCGTGCCAGCGGGCGGCTCCCGGTGCCCAGGTTCGGTATCTGGGAGAAGCCGTCCTCATGCCAGGATTCATTGATCCTCACAGCCACCCGCTCCTTGGCGGAATCGTGACCCAGGAACCCGCCTTCTGGATATCGCCTTACCGCGGCTACGCGACCTTTGCCGATGTTGAGACGTTGTGGCGGAAACTGGACGCCGAATTGCCACCAGGGCAGCCAGTGCTCTGCAACGGACTCGATCGATTATTGCAGGGAGCGCCGGAGTTGACGAACGTGCAGCTCAACTCGTACTTCCCCAAGCGACCGGCCCTGATCCTCGACAACTCCGGCCATGAAGTTTATTTCAACTCGGCCGTGATCACGCTCAACGGCTGGGCCAATGGCAAGCCGCCGGCCGATCCCGTGGGAGCACGCTTCGGCCGCAATGCCGACGGCACCTCCAACGGCCGCGCCTACGAAACGGCCGCGATCGTGGCGGCCTCCGTAAAGGCCATGAAGGCTGCCGTACCGCATCCCCTCCTTTCCGGCGCGCGGTGGTATGCCCTGATGGCACGGAATGGCATCACCGCCACCACGGAGCACACCTACGAATCATCGCTGCTGGCAGCATATGTCGCGCTGGCCGGAACGAAGGATTGTCCGCTGCGGCTCGCGCTCTACCACATGTCGATTGATCCGACGTGTGGCGAGAAGCTTTCGACGCCGATCCCTGAGGAGTTGCTTTGGAAGCAGGGAATCAAGCTCTGGGCAGACGGCTCTCCCTGGGTCGGCACGATCGCCGCGTCATTTCCCTATCTCGATAACGAGACGACCCGGCGAGCGGAGATTCCACTCGGCCCGGCCGGGGAGACAATGCTCAACTATCCCCGCAGCAAGCTCGATGCGATTCTCGCACAGCATGCCCCGGAAGGCTGGCAGATGGCATTTCACGTCAACGGTGACGTGGGGCTTGATGTTGTTCTCGACGCTTACGAGCGGGCGTTGGCGTCATATCGGCTGGCGGGCACTGACCACCGTTGGCGGCTTGAGCACTGTGGAGCAGGACGGGGTGATCAGTTCACCCGCACTGCCCGCATGGGGGTTGCTGTGTCACTTCTGCCCGCGCAGTTCATCTACTGGGGCGATCTGCTTGACGGCACGATGTTTGCGCCGGAGATCGGCAGTCAGTGGGTGCGGGCAGGCGATGCCGTGCGGGCGGGCGCGTCAGTTTCGTTTCACAACGACGGCTGCGTGAGCCCACCGATTCCGCTTTTGAACGTGCAGGCGATGGTGACACGGCGAACGGCATCGGGACGGATTCATGCCGCCAATCAGGCAGTGACGCTGCATGACGCGTTACTGGCCCACACAGTGAATGCCGCCTTCCAGATCGGCCGGGATCATGATCTTGGCTCAATCGAGGCCGGGAAATGCGCCGACTTCGTGGAACTCTCCGCTGATCCCTTTGCGGTCGACGTGAATAAGCTCACCGATCTGGTGAAGGTCCATGGCACGTGGCGCGGGGGGCGGCGAATTGACCTCGACGGGTTTCTTGACCAAGTGAAGGCGATCGACCCGTCCGCCTACACAAAACTCGCGGAAAAAGCTGCTGGTAGACATGTCTGCTCGCACGGGGGACACGGCTGCGAACACTGAATGACGTGCCGATACCCCCGCGTTCCCTTTGCCGCCATGAAAAAACGCCGTCGCAAAACCCCCGTCGCTGACCCTGAGGCCACGTACATCTGTGACTCGTGTGGCGAAGAGATCGTCGTTCCAGTGGATATTTCGGCCGGCTCACACCAAGACTACGTCGAAGACTGTCCAGTCTGTTGCCATCCGATGTCACTGCATGTCGAAATAAATATTGATGGTGAGGCCTGTATCGACGGAGAACATGAATAGCCTAGCCCGGCGTTTTTCCGTTGCCGGAAGGCTGAGTGTCTCCGGCTGGCGTTCTGCGGTGTCTCGTGACACAAAGCCGCCAGCCTGCGTGGAGGAGCGGTCAAAACGTCCAGCGACGTGACCCGCCCTGCGACGGGACGATGACAATGTCATCAAGATCGATGGCGGCAGATCCCGATGGCAGATAGAGCCGCAGGATGCTCACGTTTTCCTTGACGGGCAGTTCGATGGTCACTGTCTGCCAGACGGATTCGCCAGCGACCCGGTAGGGCACGGAAAGAGCCTCGGCGGCACCGGCTGTCGCGAGCAGAGCGATACGACCCTCGCCTGCCTGCGGCGCCCGGACGCGGAATGAGAAGCGGGCAGTGCCTGGAGCCAGCCGCACACTGACACCAAGAAAGGAGGCGGGGCCCTTGGACTGCACACTGAGGGCACCGTCGCGGACGACCGCTACTCCAGCGCGATTCTTCCAACCACCGGAGAGATCGTCCGCTGCCATGGGCTTGTCGATGGCAACTCTGGCGGCGGGCGGTGCTACCGTACTGCGGTCCGAGTTGAGCAGCGGAATCACGGCGTCTGTGTCGACGAGGTGAGACTGCAGCAGATTGCTGAGTTCTGTAACCATCTCAGGACGTTCACCGGCCAGATTGTGTCGTTCACCCGGATCGTTGGCGAGGTCGTAGAGTTCAAATTCATCGGAGCCATCGTCAGCCCGCGCGTAGAAGCGAATGAGTTTCATGCCTCCTCTCCGCAGGGACGATGAAGCGTAGAAACCATCCATCGCCGAGGCTTGGGTGGCAGTGCCATGCGGGAAGTGACAGAAAACGTGCGTTCTGGGCGAGGCTCCGCCCATGAGGGCTGCGGCTTGGTCCACCCCGTCAACCCGCTGCCCAGGCTTTCTCGACACTCCACAGATGGTAAGCAGCGTCGGGTAGAGATCGGTCGACTGCATCAAAAAGTCAGCCGTGGCGCCGGCCTTGATCCTCCCGGGCCAGACAACGAGTCCGGGTTCCCGTGTGCCTCCTTCATAGATCGAGGCCTTGCCACTGCGGTAGGGCAGGTTGCTGGTCGCGGGGATCTCGGCATATCCCTCCGGGTCAGTCTTCTTGGGCGGGTAGGCGTAACCGCCATTGTCAGACCAGAACACGACCAGCGTGTTGTCGGCCTCACCAGACTCCTCGAGGTGGTGCAGCAATCGCCCCACCGCGGCATCCATGCTCTTCACCATGGCGGCGTAGAGTGGGTTTCTTTGTGGGTTGGCAGGATCGGTTTTCTTCGAAAAATGCGCGATGGAATCTGCCCGTGCGTTCCATGGCGAGTGTACGGAAAACAGCCAGAAGTTCACGAAGAACGGCCGGCCCTTGTTGGCCCGGATAAAGGCGCCTGCCTCATCGGCCATGCGCTCATCGATATGGCGGCCAGCCTCATCCGTGATCAAGGGATCACGGATAAATTTCCATGGTGCGAGATAGCCTCCCCCACCACCAGGCCCTGGCGCTTTCGGGGTGTGCGGCCAATCGATATCGAATCCCTGATCCTTCGGCTCATAGGCCTCGTCTGCAGTGAGGTTGTGACCGAGATGCCACTTCCCGAAATGACCGGTGGCATACCCGGCATCCTTCAGCGCCTCGGCAAGCGTGTAGTATTTGGAGTCCAGCCGTGTTACTGAGTCGGCGACGAGAACGCGGGCGCTTCGACTCACCAACAAACGCTTTTCAAGCTGGACGGTCGGCAGGTGACAAACCGGGGCGGTGATGCCGATACGCGCCGGGTGTTGTCCGGTCAGGATGCTCGCCCGGGTGGGAGAGCAGAGGGGGCTGGCAGCATACGCATTCGTCAATCGAACGCCCCGCGAAGCGAGCCGATCCAGATTGGGAGTCTCATGGTAGGTGCTGCCAAAACAGCCCAGGTCAGACACACCGAGATCGTCCGCGAGGATCAGCACGACGTTCGGCCTGCCTTCGGCGCAAGCCACCGAACGACTGAGAAGAATCGCGGCGAACAGAGCGAATCGAAGGCTGCTCATCACTGATCTCATCATTCAGTTCGCGTCCTCGACCACATCGTGACCGCGTGCCGTGCGGCGGCTGAAGAGGATGCTCAGGGTTCGCAGGTAGGTATGCAGACCCGCATCTTGGATCGGCAGAATATGGGCCGGGTGGCCTGACTCGTTGTGGTGCGAATGCCACAGGCCGGGCGGTGTGATGAAGACCGAGTGCGGCTCCCAGTCGAATCGCTCACCATCGGCAATCGAACCGTCGGCGGCCAACTGCGGCCCTACCATCGTGTAGCAGCCCGGCTTGGCATCGACAACAAGATCGACTGCCACTGACTGGTGCCGGTGTGGCGGTTGCACGACCCCCACCGGCAGGATACCGAACATTGCCCATAACACGTGCGTGACCGTCATCGACTGCGGAAAGAGATGGTTGCCCAAAAGAACACTCAGGCGGTTGGCCCGAGCGCTCTCCGGATTGCGAACCACGGCATCGAGTGCCTCGCGGATTGCCTCGTGGCGGTAGAGCGTGGGGCCAAACCGCCGGGTCATCGCCTGAACGCCAAGATGCCTCAGGAGCGGTTCGTCATGCACCCAGTAGAGGGCTGCGTCGTCGCCACCCACATGCGTTGCCGTGCTCCGGGCGGGGAGTGTGAAGACGTCACCCGCACACCACGGAATCTCAACGCCCGCGGGCATGTTGAACCCACCGTCGAAGTCAAGCCGCGTCGCCCCCGTGCCTCGCATGACGAAGAACAGTTGGCTCGTCGCGTTGACGTCGGTGACGATCGCGTCGCCCGAGTGGATTCGAATGAAGTTGGCACACAGCCCAGGCGTCGTGGCTGGCCCCACGCAGCCGAGCGTCGTGCTGGTATCGAGGGGCAGGATGCGGGTTGGCCCCTGCTCATGAAGCGTGGCGGCGAAGCGCGCCCCCGGGACTGGCGCTACCCCCGTGTCGGCGAGCGGGTTTGAAGCCCGCCGGTAATCATAAAATCGGGCAGCCGCAGTGAACCGCTCCGTGGGGTCGTCATGCGATCGCATCGGTTCAAGCATCGGCTGATTCCTGGCGGGAAAGGCGGGATCACAGTATACGACCCGCACCAGGCCGCTCAGTAACGCTGGCGGCAAACCAGAATATCGCCAGGTAGACGGTTGATGGCGGCCTGTGCCACACTTTGAGCGGGAGGATGCCTATGTCATGGCTATTGTTCGGTTTTGATTCCCACCTGCCGCCCCTCGTGGCCGCTGTGGCAGACACACCGTGGGGATGGATTGTCGTCGGTCTGATTGTGGCCATCGGCGTCGGGGCAATCGTTCTTTACAACCAGCTTGTTGCGATGACCGTTCGCGCTGACAATGCATGGAGCGATATCGATGTGCAACTCAAACGGCGTCACGACCTCATCCCCAACGTGGTCGAGGCCGTGAAGGGCTACACGGGCTACGAAAAAGATGCCCTGCAGACGGTCATCGAGGCCCGTGGCCGTGCAATGGGGGCGACTACTGCACACGATGCCGCCACCGCGGAGAATATGTTGACCGGTGCGCTCAAGAGTCTCTTTGCACTGGCGGAGGCTTACCCCGATCTCAAGGCAAGCGACCAGTTCACCCATTTGCAACAGCAGTTAGCGACCATCGAAGACACGCTGCAGGCCGCGCGGCGTTACTACAATGCTACCGTCCGTGACCTGAATACCTCGGTGCGAATGTTTCCTTGGAACCTTCTCGCCGGCCCCGCTGGCGCCAGGCCACGCGAGTTCTTCGAGGTGGAAAACGTCACTGAGCGGGCCGCACCGAACGTGCGCTTCGAAACCTGATGCACTTCGCTGTGATCCTCTTGGCGGCGTTGCTCGCCACCGCGATGGCCGAGTCACGCGAGTCGTTCGCACGATCGATTGCCATCGACGACTTCGACGTGGCGATCGATCTTGATGATGGCGGCACACTCGCCATCACCGAAACGATTCGCCTACGATTCACGGGCCAGTGGAACGGCATCCATCGGCTTGTGCCCGTGGAATACCGGGCGCCTACCGGTGATCGCTTTTTCCTTCGATTCACCTTTGAGGGTGTGACCAACGAGGCAGGCGTGCCGCTCAAGGTGAGCCGCTCCCGCGAGGGCCCGCATGAGGATCTCAAGATCTTTATTCCCGGCGCTGTCGACACCGTGCAAACAATCGTTGTCCGCTATCGGATCGGCCGCGGCGTGCGGTTCTTTCCCGACCACGATGAACTCTTCTGGAACGTCACTGGTGATGAATGGCCCTATCCGATCCGCGCAGCTCGGGCTCGCATGACGCTGCCCCGCGACCTCATAAACGTGCGTGCCAATGGCTTCACGGGGGCCTACGGCGCCACCGAGCGGGCCGTTACGATCCGCATCGATGGCGAGCGGCATGGACCTGCCGATACCTTCGACCCGGCGGTGGAGTCACCACCGCCTCCTGCTGAAAGGCATGTCGTCGAAATCAAAGCTGACCGGCCGCTGGGTATTCGTGAGGGACTCACGATAGCGGTTGCCTGGAACCCAGGTGTCATTCCGCGACCGAGTGCGATGACACGGTGGCTTGACTGGATCCACGACAACCTCGCAGGCTTCCTCACCGCTGGTGTGCTCATCGCGGTGCCACTCGTGACGTTTTCTCTGCTGCTGCGGCGCTGGCTACGGCACGGCCGCGATCCGGTGACGGGGCCCGTCGTGGTGCAGTATGAGCCTCCGGCTGGACTCGGCCCCGGCGAAGTAGGCACGCTCGTCGACAACCGACCTGACACCCGTGACCTCATCGCAATGCTTGTCGATCTGGCGGCGCGCCGGGTGATCCAGATTCGTGAGACAGCCGCGGCGGGCTGGTTCTCGAAGGCGACCTATGCTTTCGATCTCCTCCTGCCTGCCAATCCTGCCAATCAGCGCTCGCAGTTGTCCAGGACGGAACGCCTCCTCCTAGATGGCCTGTTCGCGGAGGGGCACCTCGTGTCAGGACAGACGACCCCCGACGGACAGCCCATCGTTGAGACTGTAGAGAGTGGTGATCTGGAAAACCGCTTTCACAGCCAGCTGCCGGGCATCCGCTCAGCCATTTTCGAACGACTGGTTCAGGATGGGCATTATGCGAAGCGGCCCGACCACGTCGTCTCGACTCACATGGCGATCGCGATGATCGGGGCCGTCCTTGTAGTTTTTTTTGTTGCCTTCGCCGGCGTCTTCGTGCCATCCCTGCGACGCGGCCCTATGTTTTTCCTGACAATCGTCTCGGCAGCCACCTCGATTTTCTCGGTCGTCGGGTTCGGCCTCATCATGCCAGCCCGCACAAAACGCGGAGCCGATACCCGTGCCGCGATCCTCGGCTTTGAAGAGTTTCTCTCGCGGGTGGAGGCCCATCGGCTGGCGACCATGCCGCTCACTCCCGAACTGTTCGAACGCTACCTTCCCTACGCGATGGCTTTGGGTGTGGAAGGCCGCTGGGCGAGAGCCTTTGAAGGGATCTGCAACGAGCCGCCACGGTGGTATTCAGGAACCGGAACGGTCGGCACCTTTCACACCGCCAATCTCACCGGCGGCCTGTCGAGAATGGGCGCTGTGACAGCCGCGGCCATGCAGTCGGCGCCTCGTTCTAGCGGCGGCTCAGCTTTCGGCGGGGGTGGTTCTTCCGGAGGGGGCGGCTTTTCAGGAGGCGGCTTCGGTGGGGGCGGTGGCCATGGCTTCTAGCCGCCGGTGAAAATGTCGTCGCTCAATCTGATCGACTTGGTCACCCGGGAATGATCAATAGCTGGGAAAGATGGCGGGCGTCGGAAAGCGCTCGTCGAGGCCGGCTGATCCGTCAGACAGGTACTCCTCTCGCGGCAGGTTGACGACGGGCCAATCTCCGGGGCGTACACGCACCGTCCTACCGATGCGGATACCCTCGATGATGAGGTCGGTTTCAAAGCGGATTTGAATGCCGCTGCTGCCGAGCGGCGGCTCTCCGGGCGCCTTGATGACGTCGATAATGGTTCCTCGTGAGGCCATATGCGCCGGGCCATAGGCACCGTGGGTGTGCTTCAAGGTGTTCTCCACCGCGTTCATCATGGCAGGGCTCCCGTTCCGAAAATCGGCATAGAGCGAAGGAGCCATGCCACCAAACAGGGTCGCGGTCACGGTCGCCCTACCAAACGCTCCGTACTCAACTGCATCGATCCGGGCGGGGAGCCAACGACTGCGGATAAAGGTCTTGTGGATCTCCGTCTGGTTGTGTGCCGCTCGCTGGATCGCCACGTCATCCAGCCAGATGTCGGAGACATGAAAGCGGGTAAAAATTCCGTCCGGCGTGGGCCTCCAGGTGATGCCAAGCAGAACAGGCTGCGCCTCAAGAGATTTCTTGCCGCTGGCCGGCCACACTCCTTCGGCCACGAGATCCTCGATGTGGAGCAACTCGCGGCCGCGCCACACACGAATCGCGGTATCAAAGGTCATTGCTTCCTCAGCCGACAAGCCCGCGCCGCCATCCTTCGGTTCACGGCTAGCGACGATCGTGCCCCCGTGCTTCTGCAACTCCACTTCCTGAAGCCTCCAGACCATGCCCTCGCGGAGGCAGCGGCTGGGCTCATCTTCCAGGAGAAGGACATGGTTCTCGGCGGGTGCAATCCCGGCGCCGCGATTGTGGTTTGCATCTTTCGTCTTGTTGTCGACCGGCAACACCGGCACGGCGGAGATCGTCGGGTCCGGAGGGAGATAGGCACTGACGTATACGACGGTTCCCAGTGGGATGTCACGGAGATCGGCCGGTGCTCCGTGGTAGCGAATGACTCCGTAGGGAAGCATGGCGAAGGGGTGCGGATCGTTGCGGAAAAACATTCCCGTACCCTGCACGCGGATGCTGCCACGGCGGTTGGCATGGTCCACGAAGACAAGTTCACCTCGATAGACGTGCGCTTTGTCGAGTGGAGGAAACCTGCCTGCCTCCGGTCGGAATGGTTCCTCGGCGGCAGCGATGGATGAGGCGAGAAACGACACGCCAAGGCACGAGGCCGCGAGCCAGCATGGACGGGACGATCTGGTCATAGCTCCAGCACCTTGTTGCTGTCGCCAAACTGGTCGATCTCGACGCCCATCCGCTGGGCCATGAGGAGGAGCAGGTTGCTCATGTGGGCCGCCGGGTTTGCCGGACGGCTGCACAGTGCATAGTGGTCCCCTGGTGTGTCGAGTTGGTAGCCCTCAAAGTGCCCCTGATTGAAGTCAAGGTGGCTACCATGCTTCAGACCTAGAGCAACACCGCCGGCGAGAACCAGCGGCAGATTGGCGTTGCCATGGCTGTGGCCGTAGGACATGCCACTCCCGAAAAGTGCCATCGTCGTATCCAACAGCGGCCTGTCGTTGAGATCCTTTGTTTCGGTGAGCCGGGTGAGAAAATAGCCGAACTGCTCAATCGCAAAGGTGTCGTACATTGTGAGCTTTTCCATATAGCCCGGATCGCCGCCATGGTGGCTCAGTTGATGTCGTGACTCGGTGATGCCAATCTCCGGGATTGCGATGGCGTCCCCTTCACCGCCGAGGCTGAAGGTGGCCACCCGCGTCACATCGGTCTGGAAGGCGAGCACCATGAGGTCATAGACCGTGCGGAAGTATTCGCCCGCCATGGTTTTGGCGATGTCACGATTCGTCCGGTTGCGATCAGCCTCGGTGATGGTGGGCAGCGGTGTGTCGAGCCACGCATCTGCCCGCCGTGTGCGAATCTCCGCGTCGCGCACGGATGAAAGATATTGGTCGAGGCGTCCCTTGTCGGTAGTTCCCATTTTCTGCTCCAGACGACGCACCTCCGCGAGGTTGGCGTCGAGCACGCTCCCCTTGCGGCGTAAGGCGCGTCGTTGGGCTGTCTTTCCCCCTTTGGGCTCCTCGAAAAGGGAGGCGAAGATCTCGCTGCACCGCCGCATCGCAGGCAGCCTCACACCATCAGCCGTCCAGGCGAGGGAGTCCTGCGTGATGGCAACCTCCATCGATGGGTAGCGGGTGTGCTGCGCCGTGAGTTCAGCCATCTTCTGATCGACCGAGATGGTGTTGCGATCAGATGGCCCAAGCTTGCCCCCCGTGAGCCAGACGGAGATGCAGTTGTGGTGGTGACTCAGGGCCCCCGGGTGATGAAGTCCGCTGATCGGCGTGATCACGTCACGGTGCTTCTCAAGAGGCTTCAGCGACCGCGAGAACTGATAGTCCCTGCCCGGTGTGACGATTTGGTAATTCAACGAATGAACACCGTTGGCCAGATAGATGAAGGCGCTGCGTTTGGGCGGTGTAGTGACAACATTCTCAGCCCCCTGCAATGGGACCATGCATTCGAGGAGGGGCAACGAGATACAGCCGCCCATGGCACGCAGCGCATGGCGCCGGTCGAGCAGCCAGGATTGCGAAAGAAAGGTGCCCATCGAAATTCTCCTTGTAGGATCAACTCATCGTTTTTGGATCAAATCAGACAGGGCCACTGCGCGGATCATGTCCTGGACACGGTAGTCGTTCTTTTCTGCTTCAGCCTGGATCGCCTCGAGGTCGTCGCGGTCGTCCACGGTCAGTACACGACGCAACGCATACGTGCAAAGGTGCTCGATAAAGGCTCGGGCGACCGCGTCACGGTCCTCGAGTAGCAATCGCTTAAACTCATTGGCATTGGTGAATGCCCGGCCATCAGGCAGCACGCCGGCAGGATCAATGAGAGGATCCTCCCCAACACCAGCTGCAACTTTCTCGCGGGTCCGCCATTGGCCGATGGCATCATAGTTGTCCCAGGCGAGTCCGAGTGGATCGATGGAGGCATGGCAGGCGGCACAATTGGCATTGTTCTGATGTGCCTCCAGTTTTTGCCGAAGGGTTGCCTTGGGGCCCTGAGGCTGATTCGGCTCGATGGCAGGAACGTTGGCCGGCGGGGGCGGTGGTGTCTTTGCAAAGATCGTTTCGCTGACCCACACGCCCCGATGAACCGGGCGATGGCGGGTGCCGTCGGAGGTGAGCCCGAGGACCGCGCCCATCGTGAGCAAGCCGCCGCGGTGATCCTCCGGCTTGAGCGACACGCGTTGGAAGCCGTCAACTTTCGGCTCCGGCAATCCATAAAAGTCACAGAGACGGGCGTTGGCCATGGTCCAGTCGCAGTCGATGAAACCGTCGATCGGCAGATTTCCGGTGAACATCTCACGGAAAAACTCGACCGGCTCGGAACGCATGCTGGTCTCAAGCCATGCGTCATAGCTTGGGTAGAGTTTCCTGTCCGGGGGGAACATGCCTACGCGGTGCAGTTGAAGCCACTGCCGTGCGAAGTCATCGATGAAGCGGTGGATCCGGCTGTCACCCAGCATCCGATCCACTTCCATCTGCAGGCCCGCGCCACTCAGCGCGTTGTCGCGGGCTGCCGCGAAAAGCCTGTCATCAGGCATGGAACTCCACAGAAAATATGAAAGCCGGGAAGCAATTTCCCAGGCGGTGAGTTGCTCACGGTCGACTGTGTCGCCCTCGACAAGATACATGAAATTCCGAGAGGTCAGCACGCCCTCCAGTGCCACGCGATAGGCTGCGTCCAGGGTTTCGCCCGCTTCCCGCTCGGCACGGTAGGACTGCAGATAGTCCTGCACCTCCTCCAGGTGAACGGGCCGCCGCCACGCCCGTTCGGCAAAGCGTTGCAGATGGTCTGCGACTCCGTCGGGGGCCGCGTCATCGGGCGGCAGGACACCCCGCCGTCGCGACACCTCCGCCTCCGTCTCCAGCGGTCCCTGCCATTCGATCCAATCGAGGATGACCGTCGAAAACAGCCCATTTCCCTTGTCATCAAACATCTGCGGGGCGTTCGGATTCAGCAGCAGGGTCTCACTGCTGTGTGTAAAGACATGACCGCTGCGGCTGGTGAGCGCGTTGCGAAAGGCCGCTCCCTGCCTTCTGTCAACCACATTCGTGGCGACCACGCAGAAGTCGAGCGATGTCGGCATTTCAAGGAACACCTCAAACTCATAGACCTCTGGACGGTCCTCCGGCGCCGTTAGGTCAAACTCGATGAGTCCCTCCACTGTCTCCTCGCCGGTTCGCTTGCCGATGCTCAGATGAGCCGGCTGGCCACCGGGCGGGCGGATGCCACTTGCCTGAATTCGCACTTTATAGAGCCCGCTGTGCTCCGGCCCCATCTTTCCAAACCAGTGCGGAGAGAGCGCGTTTTGAACACTGCCGGGAAACAGGAGATATCGCAGCGGCCGCTTGATACCGAAGCGATCCAGCAGCTTCTGTTGTGACTCTCCTCCACCGTAACGCAATTCGGCTGCCGTCTTCCGCACCGTGCGCGCGTCACCAGACACAGCGGGAAAAGCACGGTTGAGGATAGTCTCCGCTGCACGGTAATACCGATCAATATGGGACGGCGATAGCGACAACTCTGAGCCGATCCGCTCATATCCGTGCCACAACGTATCTTCGTTCAGTTCGCCCGGCTTGGTCGGATCGTAGCGGACCCCAAGCAGGTCATAAATTGTGTTTTCATATTCCTTCCGGCTCAGTCGGAAATGGGATACTGCAGGCCTCGCTGCCATCCTCGCTGCACGCCCCTCTTTGATGAGCGCATCAAGACTCATCACAAATGACGCAATCTCATCCTGTGTTGGTTGCCGTTCAGTTTTCGGGGGCATCTCCCCCGAGTTCACCCGCTCAACGACCTCCGCCCAGAGGTGTGAATCGGCGGCTGATGTGAAGTCCCGTGAGAGGCGATCAATCCGCACATCGCCTTGCTCATCCTCGGCCCCATGGCAACGGATGCAGTGCTTCTCCAGAAAGGATTCGAAAGGTTCAGCGGCGCCAATGGTACCGATCACGCTCACGCTACAGACGAGGAGCAGAGATGCCCGGTACACAGACGAACAAAAACGCATGGTGATAATATGGAATCGGAAAGGGAATTCTGACTCACCACAACAGCGGCGGTCCATCAAGCCGCATAGTGTACTCAGTGCGAAAGGCCGCCAGGCGGCGATCACTCGTCTCCTTAGCCTCCATAGTGGCCGCCCCAGCGCGGAGCGCGGTGCTCACCACCCTCTCATCGATAACACCAAGGGCCCTGACCAGATTGAGTGCTTTTCCGACCCGCTGGTCGGCGGCGATTCGCTCCTCAAGGTCAGCCCTGACCTGAGTAGCATCGACCTGCTCATGATCTGACCAGAGTGTCACCCAGCGCCCATCGGTCAATTGCGCCTCGAAGACACTCTCCACAGTCACCAGACCCTGTTCCGGCAGCGTTTGTACACGCGTCGCCCGGAACCGCCCCTCGCCCTGCGCTTGGTGCCTCGCTGACGCACGCCAAACCTGCAGGGCAGCCTGCTGCTGCCCTGCTTGGTCATCTGCCTGAAGAAGAGCACCCACGCCCCCGGAGAACATCTTTATGATCACTGGCAAGAGGGTTTCGAATGCCGCCTCTCCGTCGTCGCGCACGACGAGATCACCAGAGCCCTGGAACGCGACCGGATCCCCATACGCGTCCTGGATGATCGCCATGCGTGCAACCCACTCGTCCTCACCCTGCGGTAGAGGCGGAAGACGTTCGCCGAGCGTTGGTGCCGGCTCGCTAATATCGACCGACTTTTCCTTCAAGGCCCTCGCCAGGTTCTGCTGGGAGAGCGACTCAACGTCGGGAAGATCCTCGTGCCAGCCCCACTGCACAAGCCCTCGCCACACCGGGTCAGCCACAACTACATCTCGGATGGTTCCGGCTGGAAGCGGCAGCCAGAGAAACTGCGGTTGCGGCAGTGCAGGGGCATCGAGCAGGTCTGCGATCCGAGCCTGCTCCATTCGGAGAAAGACGAGGAGCACATCGCCATACCGATCACTGGACGCTCCCAGTATCGCCTCAATCCGCGTGGCAAGTTGCTCGAGCGCCTCACGGGAACGATGCTGTTCATTGGCGATGGCCTCCTCCGCGAGCCCGGGTTCTGTCTGATGCAGCCATTGCCTGCGGACTAACATCAAGAGCCCACCATCGGGCTTTCTGCGAATGATCTGACCCCGCACGACGCTGCCGTCGTGCAATCGCACCACATCGGTACCCGCCCCGATAGCAGTGGTGGAACGCCCACCGAGGCCGAGCATCATGACAACGCCACACGTCAACGGCCAGAATGCGTTATGAAACACGGCAGACCTCAAGGGCAATGACATCGCTGCGGAAAATTGCCATCAAGCGTGATGGTCTATAGTGTAACTGGAAAACTATGAAGATCGCGAACTGATTTGATACCAACTGCTACGCACGGTCGGGACTCTACCTCGGCGATCGGCTCCCTCCGCTCATGGAACTGCACAAGAACCAGAGGCCGCTCGGGATGATCAAGAGCAGCGGACTGCGCGGAGGGTATCGGCTGTTGATCGGGTGTTGCCTGGCTTTAGGCAGCATGCTCACCCCCGTTCACGCCAGCGATCCCCGTGATACCAAGCCTGGCGGCGGCGCCGAACTCTTTGTTCGACGGATTGAACCACTCCTGGCCGCCAAGTGTTTCGCGTGCCACGGGAACACTAACGAACCTGAGGGAGACTTCACGCTGACGAATCGGGAGGGGCTTCTGCGTGGCGGTGAGAGCGGTGATTCCGCTGTGGTGCCTGGCGATCCCGATAAGAGCCCCCTGGTGCGAGCGGTGGAGCGAACGAATGCGATCGTCTCGCCGATGCCGCCGAAGGAGGCGGAGCAACTCTCCGCCCGTGAAGTCGGCTGGTTGCGGCAGTGGATCGCCGCCGGGGCACCCTGGCCGGATACTGCCGAGGCTGCCGCGATCATACGCACGCGGGCCGACGCCTGGTCGGCTGAAGATGGCGTTGCGGTTTCGACATCAGGTGGACTCTCCGCAGTATGGACCAACCGCCGGTACGATCCGGCTGCGCTCTGGGGCTATCGACCGATTTTAAAGCCCAAGATTCCGCCAGCGTTGGCGGAAGAGCACCCAGTTGATGCCCTGCTCGCGATGCACCGACCGGCAGGCTTGACGATCGCGCCGCGGGCCGACCGCCGCACACTCCTACGACGGGCCACTTTTGATCTCACTGGCCTACCGCCGACCCCCGAAGAGATGGCCGCATTCGTCACTGATCCCCGCGATGACGTGCCTGCCTTCAATGATGTCATCGATCGACTGCTGGCGAGCCCGCATTACGGGGAACGAATGGCTCAACACTGGCTCGACGTGACCCGCTACGCGGATTCCAGCGGCTTTGCCAATGATTACGAACGAGGCAATGCCTGGCGGTATCGCGATTATGTTGTGCGGTCTTTCAACAGCGACAAGCCGTTCGACCAGTTCATCCGCGAGCAGATGGCAGGGGATGAAATCGCTCCCGACGACCCTGAGGCGATCATTGCTACCGGATTTTTGCGCATGGGGCCCTGGGAACTCACCGGCATGGAGGTGGAAAAGATCGCCAGGCAACGGTTTCTGGATGATGTGACCAATGCCATTGGAGAGGTCTTTCTTGGCCATGCGTTGCAGTGCGCCCGCTGCCATGATCACAAGTTTGACCCGGTTCCGACGCGAGACTACTACGCCATCCAGGCGGTCTTCGCGACAACCCAGTTGGCGGAGCGAGCGGCTGCTTTTCTGCCGGAAGAAAACCGATCTGGCTTCGAAGAGCGACAGTATTTGGAGCAGTCGCAGGCCGCCCATCAACAGGCTATGGCATCGCTCGACGACACGCTGCTCGACAACGCGGGGCTCTGGTTCGAAGAACAGGGCAAAGATCCCTCGGCCTGGCGGGCCGCCGTTACCGAGGCCCGCCAGCGGCAGACCGATGGCACACGCCGGGACCGTAAGCAACTTCGCTATTCCGATGTCTTCGGCAGCGCCCGTCGGCTGCTCAAAGAACAGGGCATACCTGAGGCCGACTATCCGCCGAAACTCGTCGGGTTGACACCGGCAGAGTTCGGAATGGAGCGAATCGCCCGCAAGGGGCTGGAACGACTCCGCTGGGAATTCGACCGCTACGAGCCCTACGCGCTAGCAGTCTATTCCGGCGTCACGCCGAGTCTCAGAAATGTGTACGCGCCGCTGCGGATGCCGACGGATCCTCTGGATCGAGGCATTCGGGAAGAGACCTGCATCCTTGTCGGGGGTGATCCTTTTTCAGAAGGGCAGCGGGTGGAGCCGGGAGTGCTGAGCGTCCTCCATCAACAGGGCCCGCCGCCGGCATTTCCTGATGGCAATGCCATGGCTGGGCGGCGACAGGCGTTTGCGTCGTGGGTGGCGGATTCGCAAAACCCGCTGACGACCCGGGTGATCGTCAACCGAATTTGGATGTGGCATTTCGGTGTCCCTTTGGCAGGGAACCCCAACAACTTTGGCGGCACCGGCAAACGGCCAACCCACCCGGAGTTGCTCGACTGGCTGGCAGCGACCTTCGTCGAGCAGGGCTGGTCATTCAAAACGATGCACCGTCGGATCATGCTGTCTGCAGCCTATCGGCGCCAGAGCCTCCATCCTGATCCTGACGGGCTTCGAGAACAGGATCCGCTGGGGCTTGGCTACGCGGCCTTTCGACAGCGTCGACTGACTGCCGAAGAGATTCGGGATGCCATGCTGGCCACCAGTGGTGAATTGAATCCCGATGTCGGCGGCATTCCGGTCCGCCCGGAAATAAACCTCGAGGCGGCGTTGCAGCCGCGGCAGGTGATGGGCACGTTTGCAGCCGCTTGGGTGCCACACCCGCTGCCTGAGCAGCGGCATCGGCGTTCACTCTACACGCTCAAACTGCGCGGGCTCCGTGATCCGGGGCTGGAGGTCTTCAACGCGCCGGGCCCTGATTTTTCCTGTGAACGCCGCGACACGAGCACCGTGACACCGCAGGTCTTCGCGCTCTTCAACAGTCGTGCCACACATGCTCGAGCCCTGGCCCTCGCGAACCGCGTCTTGAGGGAAGCCTCCAGCGACGAAGCCGCTATCGAACGGTGCTTCGCACTCGCCTTCGGCCGAGTCGCCCGTGGTGGCGAGATGCAGGCCTGCCTGACACACTGGCGACAGATGGAAGGAGTGGAACGAGACGCGGTCTACCCGCGTCATCAGCTGCCCCGGACGGTTCTGCGCGAGGCGATTGAAGAAAATACGGGGGTGCCCTTCACCTTCACTGAGACGCTCCATGCGAACGCCGATTTCGTTCCCGACCTCCAGCCAGCCGACTGCGACGTACGCACTCGAGCCTTCGCCAATGTCTGCCTTGTGCTGCTCAACTCCAACGAGTTTCTTCATGTCGATTGAAACCACCTCCGGCCGCACCGCCATGCCCACGCGTCGGGACGTGCTCTATGGTCTCGGCGCCTCGCTGGGGAGTGTCGCCTTTTCAGCCCTTCTGGCCGCCGAAGACCGGTCTCCAGCGCCGTCTCCGCTCGAACCGCGATCCCGACATTTTCCGCAAGCAAAGGCACGGAATGTCATCTTTCTGATGATGGAAGGGGGGCCCTCCCACATCGACACCTTTGACCCCAAGCCAGCACTCGACCAAAGGCACCTCGAGGAGTTTATCCGCGACGATGACAAGCAATCAGCAATGGCGAGCGGCAAGCGATATTACGTGCGGAGCCCATTTCGCTTCATCAAGGCAGGGCAGAGCGGCGCGGACATGGCGGAGAACTGGGCTCACTTGGCCGGCGTGGCCGACGAGATCTGTTTCTTTCGCGGCTGCACCGTCGATAGCGTCAACCACCCCACAGCCATGTACCAGATGAACTGCGGGAACCGATTTGGCGGTGATCCGGCAATCGGTTCTTGGGTGACCTATGGCCTCGGCTCCGAGAACCAGGACCTCCCCGGCTTCATTGTCCTGCCGGAGTTGAGTTTTCCACAGGGGGGCGCAGCGAATTGGAGCAACGGCTACCTCCCGGCCCGTTACCAAGGGACGCCGCTGCGACCGAAGGGATCGCCGATCCTCGATCTCTCACCGCCGCCAGGTGTGACGACCGAACACCAGCGGAAAAATCTTGATTTTCTCTCTCAACTCAATGCTGCGCATGCCGAGTCGCACCCTGGACAGGATGATCTTCGAGCCCGAATGACCAGCTACGAACTTGCGTTTCGTATGCAGATGCAGGTTCCCGAGGTACTCGACCTTTCCAGGGAAGATGAACGGACCCGGGATCTTTACGGCATCGGGAAGACCGGCACCAATGCCTTCGGTCGAAAGTGCCTGCTGGCCCGCAAACTCGTGGAGACGGGCGTGCGATTTGTCCAGCTCTATCACGGCTCGTGGGACAGTCACGACTCGATCGAGCGGGCACACGGCAGTCTCGTCGAGGCAGTCGACCAGCCGATAGCGGCCCTGCTTACTGATCTCAAGCAGCGTGGGCTCCTCGAGAGCACGCTCGTCGTCTGGTGCGGTGAGTTTGGCCGGACGCCCGACAACGGTGTGCGGGGGGGCATCGCCTACGGCCGTGACCACAACCCTAACGCGATGACGATCTGGCTGGCCGGCGGCGGCTGTCGAGCCGGACACACAATCGGAGCCACCGACGAACTCGGTGCCGAGGCGGTTGAGGATGTGCGGCACGTTCGTGACTTCCACGTGACGCTGCTGAGGCTTCTCGGACTTGATGACAATCGGCTCACCTTCTACCACGCTGGTCGTTTCAAGCAACTCAGTCAGTTTGGTGGCCAGGTCATCGAGGAGCTGATCGGCTAACTGTTGAGCCCCAAGATATCGTTGCCCAGCCGTGTGCCTCCTCCAGCCCTTTGTGCCCGTCGCTCACTCGATCAGGAGTGGCTCCGGCATGAACGTGATCACCGGGATCAGGAGCGCAAAGAGGCCGAGCGTGGTGCGGACAAGCCCGAGGGGCCGGCCGTCCTGAAGGATCGGTGGATGATCGGTGCCCATCAGCATCACGATCACCACCATCGCGATCCAGTTGTAGAGCCCGAGCACCGCGATCGCGACGACCGCTCCGGCCAACACGCTGCGGGCCACCCACTTTGATTGCCGGCCAAAGATCGCGTAGCTCACATGGCCGCCATCGAGTTGGCTCACCGGAATCATGTTGAGCCCCGTCACCAGCAGCCCCACCCAGCCTGCCATGAAGAGGGCATTGGGCTCGATTCCGTTCGCAGCGTCTGGCCGCACCGTGACGAGCATCCAGCGGGCCAGCGGCGAGAGTGCAAACGGGCTCGAGTCGCTCGGGGTGCCGAAGAGCATCCCCACCGCCATCACCGGCACCGCAATCACGAGCCCGGCGATCGGCCCGGCCAGCGCGATGTCGAAGAGCTGCCGACGGTTGGCCCGTGAGCCCTCCATACCGATCACGGCGCCGAGGGTGCCGGTGAGCAGAACCGGCACCGGCAGGAAGAAGGGCAGCGTCGCCGGAATGCGATGCCACCAGGCGGTGACGAAATGCCCTGCCTCGTGCGCCGTGAGCACCGCCATCACGGCCACCATGTAGGTCAGGCCGCGCGACCACTGCTGGGAGAGCTTGGCGAGCATGTCGTCATCAAAGCCGAGGAGCATCGGCTCCCAGCCCACCACACCGGCGGCAAACGTCGTAAGGCATGTGAGCAGGTAAAGTAGCGCCTGCAGCCGAAGCCGCCGAATCTCCGGCGAACGCGAGCGACGTCGACGGGCTGCCAACTCCCGCGATTCGGCAGGAGCGGCCGGCGTTTGTGGGTCGTTGGGAAAGGACTCCGGCTGCATGCGGCCCGAGGATACCGGTTTTTGCCAGCCTACTGGTACACTGCGTCAGAGTTCGATCACCACTTCACGGTCCCCGACGGATCGGCTTCCAGGAGATTCTTCGATGCGACGAGTCGCTTCGCCCGCCGGAATCGGTGCGGCTGCTCCCCTGCTCTGCTTCGTTCTCGCCGTGGCGACGGTCGTTGCCGGCCAGTCCGCCGCCCGGGCCGACGAGCCAACGGTGCTCGGGGTCGTCGCTGTTGATGGATACGCCGATCTCAAGAAGCAACTCGGCTGGCTGGGAGGCCAAGTCGGCCAGCCAGGGCTGGCGGGCATCGCGGAGTCGCTTCTCATGGTGGCCACACAGGGTCAAGGCCTCGCCGGGCTGGATGTCACGCGGCCACTCGGCGCGGTCGTCACCGTCGCCAACGGCATGCCGATCGTGCATGGATATGTGCCAGTCAAAAATCTCGACAAACTCCTCGAATCGCTGCAAGGCACGCTCGGGCCAGTGGAACGCGAAGGCGATGCCCGCCGCATAACGCTCCGAAATGGAATTCCGCTTGAGTTCAAGGAGAAAGCCACCGCGGGCGGCGCCTGGGCCGTGACGGCGATCCCCGGCAGCCCTGCCGGTGTCGATGACCCACTGCCCCTTTTGAATCAGGTTGTCGGCCCCTTCTCGCTCGGCATCCGCCTGTTTCCCAGCGTGATGCCCGAGCCATTGCGGCAACAGCTGGAGATGATCCTCGAACAGGCCGCCAACTCGGCCGGCGAGCAGGGCCAGCCGATCGATCCCGAGGCGGTTCGTGGATTCGTCACCAATCTGCAAGACACCGAGTCGCTCGCCCTCGGGCTGGCCATCGATCTGCCGGGCGAGCAGCTCTTCGTGGAGGCCAGTTCGTCGCAGGTCGCCGGCTCGACAGCCGCCGCCACCGTTGCTGCCGCCGCCCAGGGCACGCTCACCGTAGGCATGCCGGCCGCGGCTAATTACGCAAAGCCGGCGATCCGCGGCCACGTCGCCCAGTCGCTGCCTCCCGAGCTGAAAGCTGGGATCACGAAGTCGATCGATGAGGCGCTCGATAAGAATGAAGACGAGCCGCTCGCGAACTCGCTCGGCAAAGCCGGCCGCAGCCTGCTCGCCGCGATGCTCGAGGCCGGCGGCATCGACGCCGCGGTCACGGTCGATACCAGTCCTACCACAGCGGAATCTCCTCTCCCTCATGTAACACTTGGCGTTCGCATCAAGGATGGCAAGGGGCTTGAGGCGACGCTCAAGCAGCTGCTTGGTGGCGATGCAGCCCTGCCGGCGGGGATGAAGGTGGTGTTTGGCACCGGCACGGCCGGCAACGCCACGCTCCATACGATCACGCTCGATCTCGCCGACTCGCCCGCAGCCGAGCAGCTTGGTGACTCGATCGACCTCACGCTCGCGGTGGCCCCGGAGTATGCGTTTGTGCTGGCTGGTGGCGATGTGAAGGCCCGGGCGGCCGCAGCGCTGGCCGCCAGTGGCAAGCCCGATCCGTCAGCCGGGCCGATCGCCGGCCTGCAGGCGGCACTCGATGGCCTGTTTGCCTATGCCGCGGCCCGCAGCAAAGGCGACGAGGCCGAGCAGGCCGAGAAGGCGGCCGAGGTGGCTCGCAAAGCGGGCGGCGGCGCGGTTGAGGTCACTGTGAAGCCAATCGAGCGGGGAGTCGCCACTCGGCTGGCGGTTGACGCCGCGGCCTTGAAGGCGGCGGCCGCAATGGTGGCCGCCCAGCAAGAAGGGGGCCTAGGAGGCGGCGGAGCGGTGCCGCTGCCGCAGGGCTTCCCGATTCCGCTGCCCGTGCGATGACTGTCTCTATGACAGCCCACCACGAAGCCATTCGCCACACAATCGCCGGAGCGAGCGTGCGGCAGCCCGCCGAACTGGTCGCGTCGATCCCTTGAAAAAACAGCAGGACCGCCACTGGAGCCACCATCACAATCATCACTTTTTCCGCATGTGCCGCCGTCGACTGTCCTCCCTGATCTTTTTGTTGGTGCTCTTAATGATGCCTGCCATGCCTGCTACTTCTGCTACCGACGATCCCTCTCTCGCTAACTGGCAAGGGCCGTTCGGGGGTGTGCCACCCTTTGATCGGGCGACTGCGGCTATCCTAGGGTCCACGCTGGAGGCGGCGATGGCCGACGAGCTGGCGGCAGTGGAGCGAATTGCCGCCAATCCGGCCCCGGCGAACTTCGACAACACGATCGTAGCGCTGGAGCGAGCGGGACAGAGCCTCGACCGCGTGAGAACGATCTACTCGGTGATGACGAGCAACCTCGCTGACGACGCCGTACAGGCGGTAGAGCGGGACATGTCGCCGAAGCTCGCTGCACACGGCGACACGATCGTGCAGAACGAACGGCTCTTCGCTCGCATCAAGTCGGTCTACGGTACACGCGAAACAGCGGGGCTCACGCCGGAGCAGCAGCGGCTGACGTGGCTGAACTACACGAACTTTTTACGGCAGGGGGCCGCCCTCGACACCACGGCGAAAATGCAACTGGCTGAGATCAACAGTCGGCTGGCCACGCTGACGACTGACTTTTCGCAGCACGTGCTCGCCGATGAGACCGATCAGTTTGTGGTGGTTGAGGATTGTGATCGGCTGGCCGGGCTGCCAGAGTCGCTCATCGCCGCTGCCAAGAAGGAGGCAGTGCGACGCGGTGTAGCCGGCTGGGCGATTGCCAACACCCGCTCGGTGATCGAGCCCGTACTAACACTCGCACACGACCGCCGCTTGCGGGAAGAGGCCTGGCGGATGTTTGTCGGCCGGGGCGAGCACGCCGGCCCGACCGACACGCGGCCGATCATTCAAGAGGTCGTCGCCCTCCGATATCAGCGAGCCAATCTGCTGGGGTATTCCACGCACGCCCATTGGCAACTCGAGCATGCGATGGCCCGAACACCGGATCGGGCGATGGCTCTCATGGAGGAGGTTTGGCAGCCAGCCGTGGCAACAGCCGCCGATGAGGTGGCGGCGATGCAAGCCATCGCGGATGCCGAGGGAGCACGCCTCACGATCGAGCCGTGGGATTACCGTTTTTATGCCGAGAAAGTTCGATTGCGCGACTACGACCTCGACGAGACGGAGATTGTGCCGTACCTGCAGCTGGAGAAACTGCGGGAGGGGATGTTCTTCGTTGCGGCAAAACTATTTGGCCTGCACTTCCGTCCTGTGGCGAAGGGACTGCCGGTGTTTCATCCCGATGTGCGGGTCTGGGAGGTAACCGATCCCAATGGCACGCACGTAGGGCTGTGGTACTTCGATCCCTTTGCACGCACAGGCAAACGCTCGGGGGCGTGGATGAGTAGCTACCGTTCACAGTCGCTCTTTGATGGCGGTACGACTGCCATTGTGTCAAACAACTGCAATTTCACGAAACCTCCGGAGGGGGAGGCGGTCACAATTTCGTGGACCGATGCAACCACGCTCTTCCATGAGTTTGGGCATGCGCTGCACGGCCTCTCGTCGCGGGTGGGCTATCCATCACTTTCCGGTACGCAAGTGCCCCGCGACTACGTAGAGTTTCCCTCGCAGGTGCTCGAGCACTGGCTCGCCACACCTGAGATCCTCGAACGGTATGCCCTGCATGTTGAAACAGGAGAGCCGATCCCAAAGTCGCTTGTTAAGAAGATCGAAGCTGCAGCCACGTTCAACGAGGGCTTCGCGACGGTGGAGTTTCTGGCCAGTGCACTTGTCGACATGAAGCTTCATCAGGCCACGCCACCGATCGATCCGGCAGCGTTTGAGCGGGACACCCTCGCGGAGTTCGGCATGCCCCGCGAGATTGTGATGCGACACCGCCTGCCACACTTTCTCCACCTCTTCACGGGCGATGCCTATTCCGCGGCCTACTACAGCTACCTTTGGGCAGACGTGCTGACGGCCGACGCCTGGGAGGCGTTTACCGAGGCGGCGGGGCCGTGGGACGCAGACGTGGCCAGCCGACTGGTGGAGCACGTGTTTTCAGCCGGCAACACGAGCGATGCAGCCGACGCCTACCGTGCTTTCAGAGGACGGGATCCAGAAACAGCAGCGCTAATGCGGAAAAGAGGCTTTCTGCCTCAGCAAGATGCTGCTCACTAAGGCGACGCTGAATCTGTGCAGTTGTTTTCCCTCCTTCATTCCTACGGCTTTCTATGAACCTTCTTTCACGTGAAGCCACCGTTGCTGCCCCTGGCTTCAATCGATGGCTCGTGCCTCTCGCCGCCGGATTCCCAGGAGTTAGGGTTTCGCCCTCTGGCTCTGCCCCCAGGCGGCTCTCCTAGAGAGAGAGCCGCCTACACCATCGAGGGAACCACGTAGCCTTCACGGTAGTCCCGCTTGAGGAACCGATTGGCCTGGGCCGCAGCCGTTCCAGTGAACTGGCCACGCGCCTGATCGATCTCCAGGATTGGGCTTGCCAGGATCTCACCGCCGTTGAGATCGAGGCCATGGGCTGCGAGCATCGTGCTCACCTCGTCCGTCAGCCCGGCCATCTGCGGGAAGCCGTCCTTGATTGTGTTGGGATGAAAGCGGCTGCCTGCCCGGAACGCGATGTTGGCAAGATTGCACCAGCCAGTCGAATCGTTGCCCACTGCCACGTCAGCGTTGAGCAGCGAGGCGTCACGTGCCCGTACAGCATCGATAAAGTTTTTCTGATGCACGTGATCGCCGTTGTTTCCCTTGAAGCGGCGGATCTCCTTGCCGGCGGCATCAAAGGCCGCACCATGTCCACGCTGCCCCTCGTAGCGGCCTCCTTCGCAATACGCGATGTAGCCACTGCCGGGACCAGGATGACGAGGGCTCTTCTTGCCTTCCGGCGTGGCGGCGATGTTGGCCAAGTGAATGCTCACCGGAATCGAACCGGTATCGAAGTGCACCATGTGTACGTTGGGCGTTTCGCCGGCGTCCATCCAGGCCACACGGCCGCCAAGGCCCTGAATCCGCTTGGGCAGCGCCACACTGTCCTGAAAGACGACATTGCGAACATCGTCGAGCACATGCACACCCCAGTTCCCCATCTCACCAGAGCCGGTGTTCCAATCCCAGTGCCAGTCGTACTGCAGCTTGTCGCGGTAGATCGGCCGATCCGCCGCTGGCCCAAGCCAGAGGTCGTAGGCCACATCCCTGGAGCTTTCCAGCGGCGCGTCCCGCTTGCCGATCGAGGCCCGCACGCCGAAGCGGTTCACCCGCGCTGAGAGGATCTCGCCGAGTGCCTTCTCCTCATGGAGAAACTTCTTGATCTCCGCCTGCATTGGATCGGACCGCTGCTGGGTGCCGATCTGGCAGATGCGGCCGAGCTTACGGGCAGCGGCGACGGTCTGCTCGCCTTCCCACTGGCTGTGCGAAAGTGGCTTCTCTACATACACATCCTTGCCGGCTTGCATCGCCCAGATCGCAGCCAGGCAGTGCCAGTGGTTGCAGGTGGCGATCACGACCGCGTCGATTCCATCGTCCTCGAGCAGGTCACGAAGATCGGTCCAGGTGCGAGCCTTGGGAAAGCGTTTGCTGGCCAGCCGCAGTCGCTGCTCGTCCGGATCGCAGAGGCCGCCGATGGTCACGCCCTCAATCTTCTCAAAGGATCCCATCAGGCCACCCGCGCGGCCGCCGCAGCTGATAAAGCCAATGTTGATCTCCTCGTTGGCGTTGGCCGCCCACAGGGAGCGGGCAGGCGTTGCCAGGGCCACTCCTCCGATGAACCCCGCCTTCAACAGATGACGACGTGAGATGCCTGCCATGCTTTTGATCCTTGTCGACGACGGACGGTTGAAACGCGCACTCCCGAAACATGGCATAGCGCCAGTGTCCCGGCTTGCCGAAAAGCCTATCTCGCCTTCAGCGGCAGTGCCACAGCGACTGAAAGTCGGGAGGGGTTGGCGTTTGCCCGAGTGGGCCCCCTGTCGACGTCCCCTGCCCCGCTGGCTTCGTGGATCCATCAGGCACACCCATCCGCAACTGGCTGCTGCTCACTGCGTGGCTCTGGCTCATCGTCACTGGCGCACATGGGGCGGAAGCCGAAGGCGATCGTGATGGAGGTGTGCCTCAAACGACTCCTGTCCACTGTCGCAGGCTCACGCACCTGGTCAAATCAGCTGAGAACCACCCTCGTGACTGCGCCGGCATGTGGCAGATTGTGTAGGTTACTGGTGTTCACCCTCCGTTCGCACCACTCTCGGAGCCCTTGGCCTCATCATGGTCGTACCTCGTCTGTTCACCGCCCTCGCGTTCGCCGGCGTGCTTCTCTCCGGCACGGCCGCCGCCACTGAGTCCGCGCGAATCGTGATGATTGCCGGCGAGCCGAGCCACCCGTCTGGTCAACATGAGTTCAACGCTGGCACGATCCTGCTCGCACGGGCTCTCAGTGAACAGAGCGGGCTACCGCTCAAGGTCGATGTCGTGCACAACGGCTGGCCTGAGGACGAGTCGATCCTCGAGGGTGCCGCGGCGATTGTGATCTACTCCGACGGAAATGACCGACACCCCACCTTTGGCCATGAGGAGGTCATCGACCACCTGACAGGACAGGGTGTGGGGCTGATGTGCATGCACTACGCCGTCGAGGTGCCGGCGGGCCCGCGCGGCGCGATGTTCAAGAAGTGGATCGGCGGCCACTACGAGGCGGGCTTCTCCTGCAACCCGCACTGGACGGCCACCGTCACCCCCACTCCCGAGCACGCGATCGCCCAAGGCGTGTCCACATTCAAGGCCAACGACGAATGGTACTACCGGATGCGATGGGCGGAGCCAGAAACTGCTATCGGCCTCCTCACTGCCACGCCCACACGGGAGCGGATCAACCGTTACATCCACTGGACGCCTGTCGGCGAGGAGGCCCTCGAAAGCACGCAAACCCTGATGTGGGCAGTGGAGCGGCCCGACGGTGGCCGCGGTGTTGGGTTCACTGGTGGTCACTGGCACCGCAACTGGGCAGTCGACAACTTCCGCACCCTGGTGCTCAATGCGATCGTGTGGACTGCCAAACTCGACGTTCCCGAAGGCGGTGTGCGTTCGCAGCCTGTCAGTGAACGGCAACTCAACGAAAACCTCGACTTGAAAAAGATGATGGTGCACGTGGACCTGCCGTCGGAGGCCGATCTGACGCAGCCCGCCGCCGAGCCGGTCGAATTCCGCTGGCCTGGGAAGCCGTAAGCTCAGGATCCGCCAGCCTGTTGCACGCCCTGCGACAGGCTGGTGCAGTTATTGCGACACCGCATTGCAGTCTGTCTTGGTTCAGCGTCAACCGGAATCGCGTGGGCAAGGCCGAGGAACTCGCCAAGCAACCGGCTGTCGGTGCTCAGGGCAGATGGTCGAATTTTAACGCCAGATCGGGGGGCGGTGAAAACGACTTTATCCACAGCCTGCTCGCTCAACCACGCCCGTCTGCCCAGGGAACGATCCGATATGCGGTCTCCAAGACTCACGAAGCGATCTCGAGCCACCGGCACGAGGATGCTCGACGCTGAAGACCTCTTGTTCACCATGCAACCACGTGGAAAGCGTCGTTTTATGGCTTTCCCGCGATCCGTAAGCGGATCCCGGGACGTGACTAGGTTGTAGAAATGTGCCATAATTCATGGGGATCTGGTGGCAGAGACAAAGTTGCCGCTCGTGTGCAGTGTTCGGTTCGATGCACTGCACAGCCCCTCGGATGACCTTTTCGACTTCGCAGCGGCGGCCCTTCATCCAATATGCATTTCTTCGTTCGACTTGCCGTCGCCTGCGTATGGATTGGCGTGTCGGCTGCGCCAGTGACTCGGGGGCAGACGGTTGAAGAAGCCTCGGCCGAATCGCTGAAGTTTTTTGAGACTAGCATCCGACCCGTGCTGGCACAGAAGTGCTACCGTTGCCACAGTGACGAGAAGGTGAGCGGCGGGCTGAGAGTCGATCACATCAGCACCCTTGTGAAAGGAGGTGATTCAGGACCCGCACTTGTACCGGGAAAACCAGACGCTTCATTCATGATCGAACTTGTGCGCCGCGTTGATCCCGACTACGCCATGCCACCCGATGAGAACGATGCACTGTCGACACAACAGCTTGGCGACTTCGAGCGATGGATTGGGATGGGCGCCCCGTGGCCAGAGGCGGATGTGGCTGCCGCTGTCGAGCGGGATGAAAACGGCTTCACCGCGAAGGACAAGGCGTGGTGGGCCGTGCAGCCTTTGGCTGATGTTGTGGTGCCGGCGGGAGAATCGGCGTGGATCAGAAACGACCTTGATCGGTTTGTCCTGAAGAAGCTTGACGGTCTCGGACTCACTCCAGCTGTGGCCGCCGAGGCGAGCGAACTACTGCGACGCATCCATTTCGATTTGGTGGGCGTGCCTCCTAACCCCGAGCGACTCGCGTCTTTTTCAGATGCCTATGCCAAAGCTCCGGATGCCGCCGTGGCCGCCGAGGTGGACCAACTGCTCGACGATACGCGATACGGCGAGCGATGGGCACAGCATTGGCTCGATGTGGTCCGCTATGCCGACAGCGACGGCTACAACGCCGACGGCTATCGGCCAGACGCCTTTCGGTATCGCGACTATGTGATTCGCTCATTCAACGAAGACAAACCATACGACACATTCGTCCGTGAGCAACTTGCGGCCGATGAGTTTGCGGCCGATGACCCGGCAACCTTGATTGCCACGGCGTTTCTTCGGAACGGCGTTTACGAATGGAATCAGCGCAATGCCGAAATGCAGTGGGACCTCATTCTCACGGAAATGACCAACGTCACAGGAGAAGCCTTTTTAGGCGTTGGGGTGGGGTGTGCCCAGTGCCATGACCATAAGTTCGACCCGATTCTGCAGAAGGATTACTACGCACTGCAATCCTTTCTCAACAGCACATGGTGGCCGGAAGACCATTTCCTCGCGACCCCGGAGGAACGGGACGGCTACAAAACCCAACTCGCAGCGTGGGAAAAGGCGACTCAGGACCTTCGAAAAGAGCTCGATGCGCTCACAGGTTCGTACTACAAGAGTTCCCGGGAGAACGCTGCGAAAGTCTTTCCGGAGTCAGTACGGGAAATGTATGCAAAAGACCCGATGGCTCGGACGGCCTACGAGGAGCAGATTGCACAGCTGGTCCAGCGACAGGTCGATGCAGCGATCCGAACGCTTGACTTCAAAAAGAAGTTTGAAAAAGACAAAGACAAGCTTGAGCAGTACCAGCGCCTGACCGAAGACTTGGCAAGGTTTGACAGTCTTAAGCCCAAGCCGCTGCCGACGGGCTTTATCGCAACGGACGTTGGACCGAACGCAGCCAAAACCTTTTTTTCAAAAAAAGGCGGCAGAGTTGCCGTCGAGCCTGCTTTTTTCACATTGCTCAACCTGCCGGTTCCAACGATCACACCGACGGCACACACAACGGGTCGGCGATTGGCGCTGGCCAACTGGATCGCCAACAAGGACAACCCGCTCTCCACTCGCGTCATCGTCAATCGTCTCTGGCAGCACCACTTCGCCACAGGACTGGTCAAGACCCCAAATGACTTCGGCCGCTTGGGTGAACTGCCAAGCCATCCGGAACTGCTTGACTGGTTGACCCGACAGTTTCTTGCGGGGGGATGGAAGATGAAGCCGCTTCATCGTCTCATCATGACGAGCGGCACCTACCGTCAGACCGCACGGCGAGAGCCCGGTGAGAAAGAAGTTGCCGCTGATGCAGGCAACCGGTTCCTCTGGCGTTATCCACCGAAGCGACTCGATGCCGAGCAAATCCGTGATTCCATGCTTGCTGTCTCTGGCGAGTTGAAGCCACTTGCTGGAGGGCCTGCAGTGGATGGTTCTGCAACGAACCGAAGCGTTTACGTCAAGAGACGTCGCAACACGAAAGATCCTATGATCGGCGGATTTGATGCACCCCTGTGGTTCGCGTCGGAACCCGATCGCCTGTCCACGACAACTCCGCTGCAGTCGCTCATGCTCGTCAACGGCGACTTTCCACGACAGCGGGCAGTTGCCTTTGCCCGACGCATTCTCGGCAACAGACATCAGATAGACAATGAATCGATTCAGGGTGCCTATCGGCTTGCCTACGGACGTGAGGCTGCGGCAGCAGAAATGACTGCCGCAATCGAGTTTATTCATTCACAAAGTGCGCTCGTCCCCTCCTCCGACACGGGGGTCGACAAATACCCGAATGAAACCGGCCTCCGACCGACGTCACAGGTTTTTCGGGATGGTAATAGGCTTGGTCTTGGGAAAACCTCTCTCTGGATTCAGCCCGAGAGTCGCTTTGAGCGTCTCTCCTTCGACGGTGTTTCGTTCCCCGCAGATGGGTTCACCATCGAAGTCGTTGCGAACCTTGACCGGCTCTATGCCGATGCGTCTGTGAACACCCTCATCAGCCAGTGGAATGGGAGTCCGCAGGCCTCCGGCTGGAGCTTTGGTGTCACCAGCAAACAATCCGCCTACCAGCCAGCGAATGTCATCGTGCAACTGGCCGGCTCCACCTTCCAGAATGAACCGTTTTATGAAGTGGTTGTCTCGAACCTCCGCTTTCCCCTCCAGAAGCCCATGTATGTTGCGGCGGCCATCTCGGCAAAGCCGAGCAAGGATGACGTGACGAAAGGGTGCGTCACCTTTTATTTGAAGGAACTCGGGAATCCTGAGGCGACCCTTCAAGCCGAAACGGTGGAGCACCAGGTTGTGGGCGGACTTGATGCGGCCAAGGCGTTTCAGGCAATTCTCGGTGGTCGTGACGGGACTCGTGGGCATCTCTGGGATGGGCAGGTCGGCCGGATCGTGGTCAGTGCCGGCGTGCTCCCTTCGGACCAACTCTTCGTCCACGGTGGAACAGGCGGGCCCCGGCTTTTGGACTGGAACTTTTCAGGTGATGACGGTGAGCATCCCGCTCCGAACACAGCGTGGATACGAGAGCGTCAGCAGCGTTCGGGTGTTCCAGAGGCAGTTCTCGGCGCCGTGACCGATTTCTGCCAGACGCTGCTCACGTCCAATGAGTTTCTTTACTTGCACTGAGGAAGGCCTCTCCTGTAGTGATTGCCCATGAGTTGCAACCGAATCGATCATCCCCAAAGCCGTCGTGAGTTTCTCGCGCGTGCTGGCTCCGGGTTTGGCTTGCTGGCGCTCTCCGCGATCACTGGTGAGCGGCTCGTCGCAGCAGGCCAAGCCTCCACAGCGTCAGCAACCATTCCCGACCGTGTCGGGCGGGCGAAGAGTGTGATCTGGCTCTTCATGGAAGGTGGTCCGAGCCACATCGATCTGTTTGACCCCAAGCCGGAGCTCGACAGGCTCCACGGCCAGCGGTTGCCCGACAGTTTTGAGCTTCCGGTGTTGCCGATGGGAGAGACCACTGCGCCGCTGATGAAGAGCCTCCGAACCTTTCGACAGCATGGAGCAAGTGGCCTCTGGATCTCCGACTGGTTTCCCCATCAGGCAAAGGTCGCCGATGACCTGTGTGTCATCCGGTCATGCGTGTCAGACGGCATCAATCACGCCGGAGGCGTGTGTCAGATGAATACCGGTGCCGTCTTCGGTGGCCGTCCCTCACTGGGATCGTGGATCTCCTACGGACTCGGAACCGAGAATCGGAGCCTGCCTAGTTTTGTCGTGATTAAAGACTCCAATTCGATGGTTGTGAATGGTGCCAGGGCCTGGGGCTCCGGCTTTATTCCCGCGGTCCATCAAGGCGTTCTCTTCGAGCAGGGCAACGAGCCCATCAAATTTCTCAATAACCCGAAGGACACCACGAGTATCCGGCAGCAGCGAAAGCTTGAGTTCCTCGAGCAGCTGAATCAGAGGCATGTGGCGGACCGTGCCGCGCATACAGACCTTGAGGCCCGCATTCGTAGCTACGAACTGGCGTTCCGGATGCAGGCAGAGGCGCCCGAAGCCATCGATCTCGACAGCGAGCCAGAACACATCAATTCGCTCTACGGACTCGATGAAAAGGAGACCGAAACCTACGGCCGCCAGTGCCTCATGGCCCGGCGGCTTGTCGAGCGAGGAGTCCGCTTCATTCAGCTCTATCATGGTGCGGGAAGCAAGTGGGACAGTCACACCAAGATGGAGCAGAACCATGGTCGGCTTTGCAGAAATGTCGACAAACCCATCGCGGGATTGATTCAGGATCTCAAACAACGAGGCCTTCTGGACGAGACCCTCGTCATCTGGGGCGGGGAGTTTGGTAGGACACCCATGAGTGAAAAGGGGGACGGCCGGGACCACAATCCCACCGGCTTCACCATGTGGATGGCCGGTGGTGGCGTGAAGGGTGGCCAGACGATCGGCAGCACCGATGACCTGGGGCTCTATGCGGTTGAGGATCGGATGCACGTGCACGACATTCACTCGACGGTGATGGCCCTGCTTGGGCTCGACCACACAAAAGTTGTTTACATGCACAAGGGCCGCCCCGAGCGAGTGGATTTGAACGAGGGGCATGTCAATCGTGTGATCACAAGCGGTGTCTGAGATAGCCCTGGCACATGACGCGATCCCCTGGATACCCGGTTTTCGTTCTGCTTTGTCTGCTGGTTCCGTTCGGGCCTGCGCTAGGCACGCCACCCGAACGCGAGGGACTGCCGCCACTCAGCCCCATCTGGACCGGGCGTTTCGCGAGCGGGCTCCCGGGGCGGTGTACGTCGTGCCGCGAGCCCGCAATGGAAGCAACCTGGCAACGCACGCCAAGCGGCTGGTTGTGAAGGCGGGCATTGAGCCGTGGCCGAAGCTCTTCACGAATATGCGGGCCAGCTGCTCCGACGATCTGGAGCGAGCCGGGTTTCCCGAAAAGGCCATCAATGCCTGGATCGGCAACACAACCCACCTGCGGCGGCGGCACTACCACGCCGTGCGGCCGGAGGACTGGCTGGCGGCGACCAAAAATCCGGCACCAATTCCGGCACCATCAGGAGCCATCAACCCTTCACGAAGCCCGCGAAAAGTCGCTTGACGTCCGAAACGACGCCCAAAATCAGTACCCTCTTTTCAGATAATGCGACGGCAGCCTCCACAAAACCTGCAGCCTGCTGACTGTGTTCGCGGACAACTGTGTTGCTGCCTGGCACTCGTTCTCGGCCTCGGAACGGCCTCACTTGGAGCTGCCGCAGAACAGACGACTCCGGTGTCGATCGACCCTGCTGAGCAGCCGAACTTCGTCATCGTGGTGGCGGATGACCTTGGGATGGAATGCATTGGCGGCTATGGCGGACGCTCATACCAGACACCCCATATCGACCGCCTCCTCGCGGCGGGCATGCAGTTTTCACACTGCTTCTCAAACCCATATTGCTCACCCTCCCGTGGTCAGCTGTTAACCGGACGGTATCCGCTTCACAATCACCGTCTTTATCTTCACAGCCGATAATGGCACCGACCGCAAACCGTCTATTCCAACATGGATTTACGTCCAAGATCAACATCGTCGCCATGTGCGAGATCATCAGTTCATTCTCAGCGACACTGGAGCGATGCGTCCGGTGGTTGAAACCGGCAGGAAATCTGTGCGGCCTCTTGAGTCACTCACCCCGACCCAGCAAACTGCTCGCATGGCGCTGGCCAAAGCGTTGCAGGATGCTATCAGCCAGACACAGATCACGCCCTGATATCACAAAACTGTTTCCGAGGAGTTTTTCGGATGAAGTATTGGCAAACCTGTTTCTTGTCGACGTTCCTGATTGGCTGTTCGGGGGTGGGGCTTCTCTGGGCTGAACCCGTGGGCAACTACGACCTCGTGATCTACGGCCCAACCAGTGCCGGGGTCGCCGCCGCCGTACAGGCCAAGCAGATGGGCCTCAGCACAATCATCGTTGGTCCCGACAAGCACCTCGGGGGGCTCTCTGCAGGTGGACTCGGCTGGACGGACAGTGGCAACAAGGCGGTTATCGGTGGCGTGGCGCTCGAGTTCTACAAGCGGGTCTACGATTATTACGACAAGCCCGCAACCTGGAGATGGCAGGACCGGGATGCCTATGGCAACCGCGGCCAGGGAACGGCAGCCATGGATGGGAATGGTCGGGCAATGTGGGTCTTTGAACCACACATCGCCGAACAGGTCTTTGAAGACCTCATCCGCGACCACGAGATCACCGTGCACCGCGACGAGTGGCTGGACCGCTCCGGTGGCGGCGTAACAACAACGGACGGCCGTATCACCTCGATCAGGATGCTCTCGGGCAAGGAATACGTGGGGCGCATGTTTATTGACGCTACTTATGAAGGCGACCTGATGGCAGCAGCGGGCATCAGCTACACCGTCGGCCGCGAGGCCAATAGCGTCTATGGCGAGACACTCAACGGCGTTCAAGTCGACCACGCCCACTCGCACCAGTTCACCAACGACATCTCCGCCTACAAGGTGCCGGGTGATCCGGCCAGCGGCCTGCTGCCCCGGGTCCACGACGGCAGCCCCGGCGTGCAGGGTGAGGGTGACCATCGCCTGCAGGCCTACAACTTCCGAATGTGCCTCACCCGCGTGCCGGAGAACCGGGTGCCATTCCCCAAGCCACCAGGCTATGCCCCGGCTCAATACGAACTTCTGCTCCGCGATCTCCAGGCTGGCTCCCGACATATCCGCGGCAAGTTTGACATGATTCCGAACCTCAAGACCGACACCAACAACCATGGGTCGTTCTCCACTGACAACATCGGCATGAACTACGACTATCCTGACGCCAGCTATGAGCGTCGCCGGGAGATTCTGGCCGAGCACCGGACGTATCAGCAGGGCTACTGCTACTTCCTCGCCAACGACCCGCGGGTGCCCGAGGATGTTCGGCAGTGGTACGGAGCCTGGGGTCTCGCCAAGGACGAGTTCACCGACAATGGCCACTGGCCGCATCAGATCTACGTCCGTGAGGCTCGGCGGATGGTTGGCGACATGGTCGTCAATGAGAACCATCTGCGGCGAAAGATTCCGACCGAGCGGTCGATCGGCATGGGGTCCTACAACATGGACTCGCACAACGTGCAGCGGTACGTCGACAAGGACGGCTTTGTCCGCAACGAAGGTGACATTCAGGTCAACCCGGGTGGCCCCTACCCGATCGACTATGGGGCGATTCTGCCGAAAAAGGCTGAGTGTGAAAATCTGCTGGTCGTCTGCGCGGTCTCCAGTTCCCACATCGCCTACGGCTCGATCCGAATGGAACCGGTCTTCATGATCCTCGGCCAGAGTGCGACGACCGCGGCGGCCCAGGCACTCAAAGCCGGTGTCGCTGTCCAGGATATCGACTACGAGATCCTCGCTGCCCAACTCACCGCCGACGGCCAGGTGCTGGACTACGCTGGAGGCCGCCGGACCAGCTCCAAGGGAGTCGCCGTCGAAAGCATCAAGGGAATTGTTGTCGATGACGAGGCTGCCGACCGCAGCGGCGATTGGGGTGTGTCGAGTGCCGTCGGACCGTTCGTCGGGCAGGGCTACCGCCACGATGGAGATGACAGCAAGGGCGACCGAACAATCAGCTTTGCAACCAAACTCACGTCAGGCCGATATGAAGTGCGGCTGGCCTACACGGCCAATCCCAATCGTGGCACGAATGTGCCGGTCACCATTCGGCACACCGGTGGCATCGCCACCAAGCAGATCAACCAGCGAAATCCCCCAGACATCGACGGGCTCTTCGTCTCTCTCGGCAGGTTTACTTTTACCGACACTGCCACCGTCGAACTGGGCAACGCCGGCACCGACGGCCATGTGATTGCCGATGCGGTCGTGTTTGTTCCAGTTGAGTGACCGAAACGGCCGGCTAACAAGTCTGTTATCGTTCAACCGCTGAGATCGCCCTGCTCGATTGCCCCGGTTGGGGCTTCCCGCTCCTTTCTGGAATCACCAGGTGCACCACGCCGTCCGAATTCTCGCAGGAACACTCGCCCGGGTTGTTGCGACGGTCTTGGTGCTGGCGTCCAAAGGATGGCCCGGCCAATGGCACTTCGGCAAACATCACGGAGCTGATGAGCGGCTCGTGAGCCGCGTGTTTTCGTCCTGGCCCCAAACAGCAGTTGCAAGAATGTCCAGCCTTCCCCTCTGGAGTGATGTTTTTCTTGCCGTCAACGCAGAGTTTCTCCGCGTCCGGCGGCCTCCAGGTGCTCGCACTCTCCCGCTCACAAGTCAGCTGTTCTGCCAGATGACGCCGCAGTTGTTCAGCCTCCTCTTGCCTTGATCCATTGCAAGAGGGGAATGACCGCCGGGCTGAACATCCCGTGTCCATAGCCCTGCAGTTCATAGAGGGTAACGTCACGGTGCCCAGCCACCTTCAGCATTCGCATGAAGTAGGCGTTCTCTTCATAGCGGCCCAGCATCTCCTGTTCTCGATCACCCGTGATCAAGAGAATTGGAGGAGCATCGTTGCGAACGTGGTACAGAGGAGCAAATTCGTCCAAGAGTGGCTGCTTTGCGGGTATGCCCCGTTCCTCACGAACCGTCATGTGCGTGATGGTATGGCCACTGAGCGGAATCAAGCCGGCAATCTGATCGGCATCGATGTCGTGTTCAGCGAGCCATCGCTTGTCGATGCCCACCATGCTGGTCAAGTAGCCTCCGGCAGAATGCCCCGTAACAAAAATATTTTTCGGGTCACCACCGTAAGACGCGATATTCCGGAAAGTCCAGGCAACTGCGGCGGCGGCATCCCGGATGTACTCCGGACAGGTCACTTTCGGATGCAACCGATAGTCGACTCCCACAATCGCAAGGCCCTTTTCCTGGAGTTCCTTTGGAATTGACCGGTTACCAGCCTTCAAGCCACCGCCGTGAAACCAGATAAGCGTGGCGAAGTTTCCAAGGTTTTTTGGATAGTAGATGTCGAGGCGGCAGCGTTCGAGCTCATAGGAAGAAGCATCTGCTGGGTTGACCACGTAAGAAATGTCTGATTCTGTGGTGTAAGTCGTTGCCTCTGGCCAATCGGCGGCCTGAGAAATGGAGAGACAACCTATGAGCAGTCCGACAATAAGGAATGGACGAGACACGTTCGCTCCTGTTTGTTGCGATAGTGACGTTGTACAGAGGGACGATTGCCCGCAATTCTAGCAGTCGCAGGGTACATTCGTTGAGCGCCGTTTTTTGATTTGGGTTGAGCTTGTAGGCATCAGTTGACGAAGCAGTGCGTTACAGGTTTTTTCAAGGGAGCAGGAAGATGAAGCCATTGTCGATTGGTTTGGTCATCGTGTGCTGTGTCGTGCTGGTGCAACCACCCCCAGCATTCGCAGCGCCCCCCGTGAGGCCTTACGACGCTGCGACCGCGCCGCGGTTCACCGTACTGCAACCCGGGCAAAATCCAAAGCCTGACCAACAAGGCAATTTTGTGATTGGCCCTGACTATGTCTCGGCACCTGAAAACGAGGAAAGAGCTGGCGTGCCACGTGGTGATATCCGGCAGTTCGCTATCGACTCGCGTGACACTAAGCTTCTCAATCCAGGGATCGCTCGGGATGTTTTTGGGACTGTCGATCCAAGTAACCCGAAGACACTGGTCGTCAATACACGCGAGATCGATTATGTCCGGCAGATAACCGTCTATGTCCCCGCCCAGTACCAGAAAGGAAGCAAGTCGCCGTTTATGGTCTGTCATGACGGACCGAAAGGGAAACCAAGTCAAACGCTTCCACGAATTCTCGACAACCTTATTGCCCAAAATCGGGTGCCTCCAATGATTCTGGTAATGGTGGCGAATGGTGGTGGTGATGCCCAAGGGCATCAGCGCGGCAGAGAGTACGACACGATGTCCGGTCTCTTTGCAGAGTACATCGAGTCAGAGGTGTTGCCGCGTGTTGAAAGAGAGTGTGGCGTAAGCCTCACAGATGACCCCGATGGCCGAGCTGTGATGGGATCAAGCTCCGGGGGATCTGCAGCATTCATCATGGCCTGGTATCACCCCGATCTCTATCGGCGTGTCCTCACAACATCCGGCACGTTTGTGAACCAGCAGTGGCCATTCAACCCTGAGACACCAGATGGGGCCTGGGGGTTCCATAAGACCCTGATCCCTGAGGGTCCGCTGAAGCCGTTACGGATATTTCTCTCTGTTGGAGATGGAGACCTGCTCAATCCGAATGTCATGCGGGACGGGATGCACGATTGGGTTGAGGCAAACCACCGGATGGCAAAAGTTCTGGCCGCCAAGGGATATCAGTACCAATACCTATTTTGCAGAAATGCTGGACACGGTATTCACAACGCCAAAGAACAGTTTTTGCCACACGCCATCGAATGGGTCTGGCATGGCTATCAACAGGCAGAGTGATCTGCAGCGGTGCAACCCGACCGGAATAAACGGGGCTCGGCCGTGAGGGTGGACGGAAGTGCCCATGCCAAAGCGTCAGGAAGGGCCCCAACCAAGAGTTGGATGGTGGGACCTACGAAACACACAGCGCCGTGACGGCTTCCGGAGCCGGTGATTCGGCGAGAACACTCCGTTGTAGGGATGCCGATGCTCCCGCGGCAGCGGGACGAGATCGGCCAGCTGGTCCAGAAACTCAAACGGCGTGAGTTCGACGACCCCAATGGCCCCCGCCGCGTGGACTTCCGCCCGCGCCCTAGGCCGAACCAGTGAGCCGCCTTGCCGCAGTTGCAGCAACGGCCCACCAACCCGCTGTCAGCCCAACAAACAAACAACCAACAGCCCATGCCATCCTCAATCGTCGCAACATCCGTCGTCCCCTTCGGCCACGGCGCCGACGCCCCGGCGAAAACTCCTGATGAGGGCAACCACCCCGCACGCTGCCACGGCCACCCCGACTACCGGCAACGTCGACGACAGCATGCTCCCCAGGCCAAGCAGGATCAGCAACAGCCCTCCGGCGCATGGTCCGAGCCGGCTCCAAAGTGCGTGACCAATCTTCGCGATCAGCCAGACCACGAGCAGCCCCGCCAACACAAGCCCGAGACGCGTGCCACGGTCGACCACCCGTTCATCCACGGCCTCCGCTGTGATGACAAGATCGCCACGGGGGGTGGTGAAGAGATACTCACGACCGCGTGTGGGGATCGAAACGTCAAGGCTGGCAAGCACCAGGCCGGCCTGAGGTGCGGTGCCAAGCCCCGCCGCGGTCGAGGAACTTGGGGCGACGCCGCTGCCAAATCCGCTGGCAGCACCACCACCCATGCCGCCCATCCCGCCGTAGCCACCGCCGGCGCGACCACCCATGGTCCCAAACTGGCGAGCCAAACCGAGTTGTTTCTGCTCAGCCTCTTCAACGAGCCGCACGTCACCGAGGGCACCCGATCTGGGGCCATCGATGGACTTGGCCAGCTGTCGCTGGCTCTGCTCGTCGCCCTGCATCGGAGCGTCGATAACGTCCTGAGCGAGTCGTTGTTGATAGCGCTGCACCTGATCGCGAAGTTCGACACGCTGCTGCTGAGGCTTCGAGGAATCTTCGAATTCTCGCTCTCCACCGCGACCAACCCAGCGTTTATTTTAAATATCCTCAAAGCCAACGCCAGACTGGCGACGATCAGCCTCGGCTACCGAAAGTTCGTCGAGGCTCTTCGCGAGCTGGCGCTCCCCGGCAGCCTGTTCGGCATCGTTCACGGCCCCTCTGTCGGTGCGCCCAAACCAGTTGGTGTCCACCCAACGCCGGTTGAGAGAACTCGCTTCACCGGCTTGCTCGGCGACACCCTTTTCGTCTACAGCAAGCTTCGACTGGGGTGTGACCGCCAGACCCGAGGCGTCGAAGTTCAGGTTCAGTTCATTCACCACATTGGTGCCACGCGCCACATTCTGGCCTTGGAAGTACGACCAGAGCTGAGTCCCATTGCCAACGTTGACCTCGACCGCATCGGCCGGCATCTGGCCCGCCTGCACCTGCGCTTCTTCGACGATCGAACTGTTGGCCATCAGTTCTCGTTCGAGCCGGTCGTTCGCACCACTCGATTGCCGAGAACTCCGGAAGGTCGAGACATATCCCTGCAACGACTCCCCGAGCTGCAGGGCGTTGCTGCGTGCTCGCACCCGTGAAAATACATCCTGCGATTCGGATGAAGCCACCTGCATCAGCTGCTGCATCTTCTTGTTTTGGTAGGCCAAGAAATCGGCCGTGAGTTCGTCAGCGTCGCCGACCATGCGCAGGGTGCCATCGAAGGCAAACCAGCGATGCGTCTCTGGGAGCCAGAGCCGCACCTGACTCTGCTCGACATTGATGTTCACTGTTTTGAGGAAAGGGAATCGCAGCGATGCCGTCTGCTCGAGTGGGCCAAGCGTGCCGCCATATGTAAGCACCACCGCGTAGTCGAGGTCGCCAGCCTGCGTCTTGATCAGCGGAATGCCCACACGGCGCGTGTTGGCGGCATCCATCGCGGTCGGCTTGACCGGTTCACCCGCGACGACGGCAGACCAGAGCGAGGCTCCCTCTGGAAGTTCGACTTCGAGCAACTGCTCAGTCTTATTGTCGATACGGTATTCCTGAGTGGCCCGGTAGACGCCACCACCGTCGACGGAGAGCGTCGTGACGGCCAGCCCAATCCGCGCCCCCGCCGATTCAACGAGGCTTCGCGACCGCAGGGCGAATGAAAGCTTTGGGGCCTCGGCGTCGGCCGACACTAGATACGCTTGCGTGGCCATCCCCGGCAGGATGCTCGCCAGGTCACGCCAAGCCGCCTGCTGGCGACTCACCTCGCGGACACCGTCGCTCTCGGTGACCACGATTTCGTCACGTCCCTGGTTTTCTAAAACGACGAAGCGGTGCTGCGTGCTGCCTGTCTCTATCTGTGGCAGCGCCGCCTCGTGGGCTACCTCGCGAAGCGGTCCTGTCTGTTCGACGAGGACGGCCAAGGCGCCAATCACCTCGTCCTGCAACCGCACGTGAAACCGCACCATGCCAGGCTGCTCCGCGACCGGTTCCACAGTCTTCTCGAGCAAGAGGGGCACGTGCACGTCGGCATGCTGAAGGGCTTCCGGGAGCAAAAACACTAACTCGCGAATACCCGCCTCCGCGATCTCAAAACGAAGCAGCACTGTTTCCACAAGCTCCCGTGGCGTGACCTGCACATTGGTGAGTCCAACTGCCGTGACAATCGGCTGCCTGCGGCTCACGCGAAAACTCGCCGCAAACGCCGCACCTCGGGCGAAAACGGCAAGCCTCGCGAGGCTTCGTTGCTCCGCGGCCAGCCAGTCAAACGTGCGGGGCAACGGAATCACCTCGGCATTCTCCAGGCCTACCACGTCGACACTCATCGACGGATCGGCCTGGACGACCACCGTGCTCGTCTGGCGGCTCGCCTCCGGAAGTACAAACGCAGGTGCTGCCACCGAGAGCCCACTCTCAAGCGTGCCCGTGATTGTTACCGACCACGGCCCCTTGGCTCCCGCCACGAGGTCGATCACAAGCTGCGTGTCCTCGCCGGGCACGAGCGTCCATCCGGAGAGCCCTGGGCAGCTGACCCGATCCACCGTGACGCCGGCAGGCACTTCCACACGGACGCGGTGGAGTGGACGATCATCCACCATGCAAGCCAGGCGAGTCTCATAGGTCGACTCCCGCTCCGAGATCCGCACGAGCGTCTGCACATTGGCGGTCAACTGCGCCTGCAGCGACCGTGCCGCGACCGCGAGGTCGAACCGCTCGTTCGCGAAGCGATACGCCTGGAACGAGCGAACAGTGAGCGGACTGTCGTCGGGAAATCGCTCGAGGAGCGTGGCAAGGCGATCGGCGGGCGGGTCATCCCGAACCAGCCCCTCAGCATTCACGACACGCAGGTCGACGAGCGGGCCCCGTCGCAGCACGAGAAAGCCTTGATGCAACACGGCCTCCGGAACCCCAACGGCGGAGAGAGCCAAGGCACTCGCGCCGTCAAACACCACGTCGACCGGGAGCGAAAGCCTGACCCACAGCTGCTCGTTGCCAGAAGCCGGCTCGAGCAGCGTCACGTCAATCTGCTGCGCCACAGCCCCGTCGTCGCGATTGAGGCGGCTGATCTCCCAGCCGCGCACCTTTGGCCCTTGCACCGCTTCGACCAACCAGCCCTCAGGGACATCGAGCGTAAAAACCTCTCGCTGCCCCTGCCGCACATCGAGATCCAACTGCCACGCCGCGTGCACCCCATCCTCTCGGACATCGACGACCGCCAGCGACCGAGCCGTGAGCGCCTCATCGACCCGAGCTGCCGAAACTTTCGATATCCACTCCACGGTGATCGACGCGTCTGCCGCGAGTGCGGTCTCCACGGTTTCCTCAGCCTGCCTCGTCTGCTGGGTGATCAACCCGTCTGCACCGACGACGCGGAGTTCGGTTTCAGCGGCCGGCACACGCAGCGACAGACGCGTGGCTGGGGCGACGGGGAGCTGGCCACGAATCGATCGCCAGCCTCCGCGCTGTTCCAGGGGGAGCCGGATCGTGAGGTTGAGCTGATGACGCCCGATGCCGTCGGCGATCAGCACCACCATCGGTTCTCCTGGATGCGGCGGGAGCACCGCTTGCTGTGCAGCCTCTTCGGCTGGCTGCTGGAGTGGCTCCACAAGGCGCAGCAGGGCCGGCTTTTGATCAAGCATCGCCCGCTCAAGAACGCCACCGCGCAGTCGCAACGGCACCTCAACCGTCTCTTTGGAATAGATCTCCAACTCGAGTGATCCGTTGATCACGAGTTCGCCACTTTCGACGAGCCGCGCGGTGTAGGAGGCTCCGCCGAAGGCAAACGGAGCGGGCAGTGGGCGGGCAGCCTCCGGCCCATTCCCCTCAGCGATCGCCTTGAGCCTGGCATACTCGGCAAAAGGGATCAGCACCTTGTCGGCAGCGGCGAGCGCCGTGGCACTCGGCAGTTTGCCGGAGTCTTCTTGGGGATCCTCTGAGGCGTCACCTCCGTCGTAGGGAACAATCACCGTGTTCTCAGGCACCGAGACAGGCTCGCGTGGGTCGAGTTTCTCGAGAAACTCTGCCACCGTCATGTCACCCGCGGGTGGCTCCCCATCTTGCGCGGCTGCGTGCTCACCCGCGGCCAGAAGCGTCAGCCCAACCAGCAGGCCGATCCCCCCATCGGCTGCGGCTCGCCACGGCACACGACGCGTCACCCAGCCGGCGAGATCAATCGCGACATAACACGGAAGCGCGACCACCGCGACAAAAAAAGCAGGCTGAAAGAGTTCGTGCAGTTGAAAGCCCATCGTCAGCTCCACGGCACTCGGCACGACCAGGGTGAGCAGGATCGCACTTGCAACCACACGTGCCCGCGCCCGCCAACTTCGACCAACGACCAGGACCCCACTCGCTGCCACCAGCACCGCCAACCCCGCGGCGACAAAGAACAGCCGAGTTTCCTGCACGAGCGTCGCAGAAAGCACAGGCCTCCCGCCCAAACTCACGAATGTCACGCGATGGCCTTGCTCACCGAGTTCAATGGGAAGACTGCGGACACCCTCCAGGGCCCATCGAAACGATTCCTGCGATGGTTCAGCGAAGTACACGTTTGCCTGAGGAGCGGAAGCCGGCTGCGAAGCAGGATCCGCAGGCGCTGACTCCGAAGCCATGCCTGTCGGGGCATTGGCTGCAAAGCCATCGGCAAGCACTGATTCTTTCGCCTTCGCGGCGGAGTCCTGGTCAAACTGCTCCGCTTTGTCAGCAAGTGCCGCCAACTCAGGTGACGTCGGAGCTGCGGGAGCATCAGAGGCCGCCAGCGGAATCGCCTCTGCGTCGGTGGCAACGGCATCTTTCCTCCGCGCCAGGAGCAATCGAGAGGGGCGTGCTGCCTGTGGGAGCAACGGTGACGCCACGCCCAACGGCTCAATGCCCCCACCAAGCTCCGCGAGCAACCGCAGCGGCGGCGTCAACGACCACGGCCGATCATCCGAGGCGGCCGCAAAGACACTTCCATCACTGCGGACCACTCGGTACCCATCTGGCAACACCACCTGCCACTCCACATCCGCCAGCGGAACCTCGAATCGGGTTGCCCCATCCTCACTGCGAACCGCCAACCGCGGCGAATCCTCGCGCACCTGCCCACTCCAGCCGTACGTTGTCGATGCCATCTCGTAGACGATGGTCACATCGCGAAGCACCTGCTGATCACTCGTATTTGGCAGGCTGACCAGCAAGTCCTCTCCATCTCGCTGCGGCAACGAGGGGGAACCGTCGATCGTGATCGACCACAGGTTGGCCCCCGCAGGCAACGTGAGTTGGAGAAATGACGCATTGGTGCGGAGCAGAAACCGGGCAGCGGTCTGACTCGTCCCGTTGGCCCCCTGAAGGGTGACCAACGCCGCCCGCTGAGTGATCGCGGTGGGCAGCCCGTAGCCCGGGCGTCGCTCCACCTCCGCCGTCACCGCCGCCGTCCCAGAAAACCCGTAGACGCCAAGCAGCCTCCGCCCCACCTGAGCCTCAGCATCCACCAGCTCTCCCACATCGATTCGCCGCCCTTCGGTCACAAGCGACACGCTGACTTCAGGGTTTCCTTCGACCGCGACGGCCGCCGACTGGTAGGCCACGCCTTCGGCAACGACACAGGGCAGATCGATCTGCGTCTCTTCCTCCACGGTGAGCGGTTCTTCAAAATCGATCGCCACACCAGCCTGGCCGCGGGTGTGATCGGCAAGTCTGGCCGTCCAGACCCGTCGTCCGTCCTCCTCACGGCTTGAGAACTCGGTGACCTGCACACCCTGCAAACCGCGCAGCGAGATTGTTTTGGGGGTGCTCGCCGGCAGGGAAAAACTCAGGCTCGTCGCCGCGGCACGCTGGATGTTGTAGAGCACCTCAGCATGGGTGGCGACTGCTTCGTTTTCGATCCGAAAGAAGTGAAACGAACGGGCGGTCAGGGCGGGTGTCTTCCGAGTTGCTAGAAAACGCACCTCAACCTCCTCGCCATCGAGGCGATAGGCGAACGTACCCTCGTCTGCGGACAGCCCCAAGGCTTCTAACTCACGTCGCGCGAGCGGAATCACCCCAGCGATCTGCTGGGGTTGCACGGCGAGATCATCTGTCGCCGTGATGGCAACGGCACCTTCGCGACGTTCCGCCCCATCGACGTTCACCATCGGAAACACCACCGGCATTTCAGCCCAGGTATCGAGCCAGCCGTCCGGGACACGCGTCGCCTCCAACGACAGCCGCACTTCGCCCCCAGCCGCAACGGCGTGGGGCAGCCTCACCAGAATGCCGCTTGCCCCTTTCTCACCGCCGACCACAGGGGCAAACGCAAGCAATGCATCTTGGGCATCGGTCACGCCAGTCACCTCCCAGCCGCGCGGAAGCCGCAGTTTCACGGCAAAGAGCGGATCGACCCGTGGTGAAAGCGAAACCGTCGCCCGCAGTCGCAACTCCGCCTCGCGGAGCGTCAGGAGGGTGGCCGTCGTGGCATCGACGCCCGAAGAAGGTCGTTTCAGCTGGCTGCGCACCGTGGCCGTCGCGTCGGTTGCAAGCCACGCCCCAACGGCTCGCAGGGTTGCCGCACGAGGCTCCGCCTGCATCACACTCGCCGGGAGAACTTCCGCAAAGACGGCTGTGTCGATCGGGATCAGTCGGACGGCATCAAACGACTCGGCGACCAAACGCTCATCGAGCAGCAAGCCAAGCAGCGACGTGTGGCTGGCCACATCGAGTGGCTCGATTCTTGGCATCACCCACTCGCCAAGCAGCGGACGACTTGAGCCCCCTGCGTTGGTGGACGCCGCCGTGATCCCCAGTGTGACCGAGTCCATCAGCGGCTCGTGGAGCTGCACTTCGAGGACCCGCCCCTCTCCATCGTCTGGCTGCACAACCACCCAACGGCTCACCTGCGCAGCCGAGACATCCGTGACCTCAAGCCCATCTGGGAGCCGAAACCGAAACTGCGTCACCGCTCCCCGCAGCACCCGCATCGTGAGCGTGGCGTGCAGCCGTTCCGCAGCCTGGGTGACCTCATCGACGATCACACTGCTCGCCTCAACCACCCGCTGGCTCGCCGTCGTGCGATTGTTCAGCGACATCACAAGGCTCTGGTCGCCCCGTGCCACTGGCAGTTCAAACGACGTCGCTCCTGCGGCTTCGTCAAACGACCGCGACAGGGCAGGGCTCCGCATTTCCACATTGCCAGGAACGGTGAGCCGCAGCTGCGTCGCAGCCGGAGTCGGCACACGGAAGGAGACCGCCTGCTGTGCCGCCGAGGCCTCAATGCGGGTCGTTCCTTCAAGCGTCAACGCGTGACGACCCACGCCTTCCACAAAGAGCCGCAAGCCCCCATCCTCGCCGCGACCGAGCACGGCGACCGCCCCGTCGAGGGACGCGGAGAGCAGCCCCACGCGATCAAGGTCGAGCGGCACGGCATGGAGCCCGGGTGCGAGCACCTCAACCTCCAAGGAGCCTTGCAGAAACGCCCGTTCGCCGGCCATCCGGATCTGATAGTCCGCCGACACGAGCAGCGTGTCGCGCGGCACCGGCGCCTCGGGCTCGGCAGGCTTCGCGCGGGCGAGGAGGTCTTGATACTCCTCGCGACTGACAAACACCCGCTCGGCGCGCCCGTCGAGCAGCAAGTCGAGATCGGCATACGGCACAAAGATCTCTCGCACCGGCTGCGACTCATCGGCCATCGCCTGCCCGAGCACCGCACCGAAGCAGCATGCGAGCAACACGCGCCACAGAAGAAGGCTACGCATCGTTGCCTCCTTTGTTGCTCGCGAACTGGTCGAGAAGCGGCACCGAAGCATCGAGTTCAAGGGGTGGGCCATCCGCGGCAGCGCCGGGCTTGGCCGCGGGCGGCGAGGCCGTCTTTCGCGGGCGACAACGCGTGGCGGCTCCCACGAGCCACAGCAGCCCAACTCCGCCCAACCCCACCGCGAAATACTGATCGATGATCTGCATGGCCAGCATGGGAACGAGGATGCCCATCGCCACCAGCCCGCTTGCGAGCAGCACGAGCACTGCGAGTTTCGTGGAGAACCGCGATCGCATAAACACCAGCCCAATCAGCGTGAGCCCTGCCAACACGCCCCCGGTCACCAACCGCTCGTCAACGGCGATGATCTTCAGGGAACCCTCTGGTGGTGGACTCGGCCGCAGGGCGGTAAAGCGATACGACCGTCCGTCCGTCGCGAAGGACCGCAGCCTCCCCTGGTCAACCGCCACGCCCTCGCTCACCCAGACGAGCAAGTCGCTGTCGTCGCCCGTTCTCCATGGAAGCCCGTTGAGCTGCGCAAAAAAGTCTTTCTGCTCGTTGGTCCAAGGCCCACGGGTGTCGAGTACGGCCAGTTCATCCGGCAGCGCAACCACCAGCGACACCTTCTGAACGGCTGGCTCGGTGGCCACACCACTCTGTTCTGGAAAGACCGGAAGATCGAGTTGGTCGTAGGTGCCAGGGAGCGTGTAGCGCATTTCCACGAGACACGGCTGATCATGTCCCTGGGCAATCAGCGGAATAAACAGTTGCTCCCCTTCGCCTCGTTCAAGCGGCTGTGGCTGCCCATTAATGGTGAGCATGTCCATGTCGAACTGGCTGCCAACTGGCAACGTCACGGCCAACCGCTGCAGCACACTTCGCACCCGATAGATGGCCTGCACGGTGATCTCGTCGCTGCGGGTGACCACCATCCGCACCACAGCACGTTCGATACTCGCCCGCTTCACTTCCTCAAGTTCATACCGAGTGGCGGTGACCGTCAGCCCCCAGGCGTCGGTAAACTCAAACGCCCGAGCCACATCAGCCCCGTTCGCCCCAGGCATCAAGTCATGCTGGGGATCGATCGGCCGCAGTCCACTGAATCCTGGGGCGGGCCGGACATCGAGGGTCTCCGCTTTGCTCACCAGGATCTGCCCCCAGGCGCGATCCACGCCACGCGGGGTAAGGACAGGCAGCGGATATTCTCCGCTCTCCCCAACGGCGAGTTCAGGCACGACCTCTTCCCAGGTCAACGGCACCATCACCTGGCCAAGCAGTTCTCCCTCGCCCGTAAACTCCAGGGCCACGTCTCCCTCGGCCACGTCTTCGGGCTGCGGCTCAAGTGCTCGCTTGGTGATGCCCGAGTTCACGGGCATGCGTGCAATCGCCGCAACTTCCGCAGGCAGGTCGATCCGCAGCGAACTGACTGGACTGTAGGCCACATCAAACGTGAACGTCGCCTTGGAGGTCACCACGCCCGAGTCGACGTCGACAGCGAGCAACTGCCTGGCAGTCACCTGCGGGCGACGTCGCTCCGCCGAGAGAGTGAGGCTGGCGGCGTCTTGGGCATAGGCAAATGCCATCACTTCCCGCAGGCCGGGCGCGCGGCCGTCACGAATACTCGGCACCTCGCTACGAGCATCGACCACCGCGACATCTTGCAACTTCGAGCGACTCGTCGGTGTCAGCTGCAAACTCTCGGGCCCGAGCACCACGAGCCGACCGCTGGTGCGGCGCACCGGGGTGACGATGGTGAGCAGAGGGAGCTCGAGAGTGCTCGTCTGTCCCGTGGCTGCAAGCAGATTGGGATCGTCGAGGGGCTTGATGAGCGTCACCACCAGCCCGACCCGGCCAAGCGCCTTGCTCGCTAGATTGATCGAAAGCCGGCCGCTCGCGTCGTCGGCGAGGTGGAAGGTGTCGACGTTGACGGGCTGGCTCTCACCCAGCTGTCGCCCCTGTACCCGGCGCACCTCATAACCCGACGGAACGGCCATCTCCAGCTGGAACACGCCCGCGTCTTCGATGCCAAAGATCGTGGCCACATCGAGCACGAGTTGATTGGGTTCCACGTACGCTTCGATGAGTTGCTGCGCCTCGATCCTCGGTTGCACCGCCTCGATGTCGAGCTCGAGCGCAAACGGCATCGTCGCCGCACGGTAGGCAAAGTCCCACGGAATGGCGCGAACCGGTTCTGGCAACTCAGTCGCATCCAGTTGCAGCAGCCCCTCGGTGACCGCTGCCTCGCCACGGAGTTCGTCCGTCAGCCGCACCACGACCACCCCCTGCTGCCGGCTCACGCCAACCGCCTGCACGCTTGGAATGGAAAGATGCGAGCGGCTCGCCTCATCGAGAATCTGCTCCAGCTCGACCGAGAGCTGCTGCTGATCACGCACCGGCTCAAACAAATCCACCGTGATCCTTTGCAGTCCATCGACCTCAGCCACATCCCACTGCCGTACGTTGGCATCGGCCACCCGCGTGATCTTCTGACCGGCAGGCACGTCGACGACCAGCTGCGGCAACTCGGCTCGGCTGACGTCGTAGGTCAGTTCTGCACGCGTCCGCAGGAGCCCTTCATCCACGGTGACCTCTTGCCGCGACTGCACGCTGGCGACCGCCGCCATCCCCGACGCCCCTTCCGCCTTCGGCGTCCAGTCGATGCGAACACTCGCCGCCGGCCCGACAAACGCAAGCACAACTGTCTCGTCTTCACGCGGAGGCTCACCATCGCCCCCCTCCGGAGGCACTTCGGCCGCCGCGAGCATCGGCTGCACGTTGACCGTCACTCCCGACTGCGGCACGCGAATCCGCCAACGGTTGACGGCCGCTCGGGGCGACTCAAATGAAACCGAGTTCTGACCAGGAGACTTGGCATAGGCCTTGGAGTAGTCAAGTGAGAGGGTAAGCGTGCGGGGAGCGTCACCTTCATGCTCGACGAGCAGCATCGAACTGCCGTCGCCGGCCACCACCACCCGCGCGGCCTTGGCGTCCAGCGTGGCGGAACGGACAGCAGCATCGGCGAGCCGCAAGGGAATCTCGTGCCACCCCTTTCCAAGGAGTTCGATCGAAACCTCAGCCCGCACCCGCACGACATCCGCCTCAACCGTCGCCTCGCTCTCGATCTCGGTGATCACCGCGCCCACGGGCGGCGGGGCGTCGGGCTGCGGCTCATCCGCAAGGCGGGCCTTCTTCCAGAGTTCCTGAAACTTTTCGTAGGGGATGAAAACGCCTCGGCCATCTTCCTCAAAGAAGCCCCGCAGCTTGCGGTAAGGAATGTAGATCGTCTGCTCGCGCAGCGGCGGCAGGCCAGACGCCTCTGCGGAAGCATCCGCTTGGGCGTCGGCCGGTGCGTCCGAAACCGGCTGCTCTTCTTGGGCCCACGCGAGAGACACCGCAAGAAGCATCGCCACGAGGCCCGCCGCCAAACCCTTCCCGAAGATTCGATTTTCCATGAACGTCGCCCTATGGCCCCGCCGGTCCCAACTCACGCCAATCGGGATCCAGCGTAGTTCCCCGTGCTCGTTTGAGCGAATTTCCCACGGATTCCGCACCTATTGTAAGGCTGAGAGCCCCTTGGACGCCGATCGCCTGGCTTCGACGCCTCATGTCCGACGCCGCTCAGAGGCTGTGAATATTGATCACGGCCAACTCGTCGGGCGATGCTTGAAAGATTGCCCGGTCGTCGTGGACCTGCACGAGCTCACCCCAGTCGATCGGCGGGCCACGAGCGGAAGAGACGGGCGGCGGCTCGAGTGGTTCGCCACCCGGGCCATGAGCTTCGCTCAGGCAATCCGTGACGTGTCGTGCGAAGCATTCGCTGTCGCCGCAACAACTACTTTGCAAGTTCGCGAAACATTACCTTCCGCCAGCGGACAGAGTAGGGGCCCGTTCCTTTGGCAATGCCGTGCACCTGAAAGCCAATGTGGCCCTCAGGATCGTGTGGCTGATGGAAGTCGGCGGTGGGGACGTCGTTGATCCAACTGCGGTAGTGATCGCCTTGGACAACAATCCGGTATGCATTCCACTCGCCTTTGACAAACGCGGCCTTGGCCGCATCGGTGCGAATGCCTTGCGTCTGTGTGAGTTCGCTCCACCAGTTGCCGCGACGTGCCTCGTCCCAAAAGTCACCCGCGGTGCCATTGATTGCGATTTCACACTGTGGTCCGAAGAGACGTCCGGGTGGCAGGGCGTTCTGGGCGCCTTCTTCCGGCCCGTCGCCTTCCTTCGAGAGGTGGCTTCGCACCTGCACGCCCGAGTTCAGTTCGTCATCGACGAGCACTTCGAAGGTCAGTTCAAAGTCGCCGACGGGCTTCGCGGTGGCAAGAAACGTGTTCGGGCTTCCGTCGGCAGTGGTGCCGATCAGCACGCCGTCTTTGATTTCGTAGGTGGCGGTGCCGCTGACGATTTGAAAGCCTTCGAGGCTGCCGTTTCCAAACCAGTGCACCCAGCCAGAGTCTTTCTCAGCTGCCACTGCAGAAGACGGAGATGAAGCGGCCAGCACGACCGTGCAGCCCATGGCGACAACACACATCAGGTGGCGAACAGGCCGGAAGGAATCGCGAATTTGCATCATGAAACTCCCATGAACAAAGACCTCTTGAAAAATTGGATAACGGATAACGGATAGCCCGGTCAATGGCACCTCCGCAACGACTGCCTAGCTCATGAGCAGCTCATGAGCAGCTCATGAACCGTTGCCCTGTTCTTCCTGGCCCCAAAAAGTGTTTCCGAAACGCGTGGCTTCCCCTCTACAATGGCGTTTTTCTCGCGTCGGTGCAGACCGCATTACAGTCGGCCGTTCCCGTGGCTTCGACGCCTCCTGTCCGACGCCGCTCAGAGGCTGTGAATATCGATCACGACCAACTCGTCGGGCGACGCTTGAAAGATTGCCCGGTCGTCATGGACCTGCACGAGCTCACCCCAGTCGTTCGGCGGGCCACGAGCGGAAGAGACGGGAGGCGGCTCGAGTGGTTCGCCACCCGGGCCATGTGTCAATAAATTGGCTAAGTAAAAACTCCAATGACGCTGATCATTGAGACTCCGGCAATCGCTCCAACCATTCATCTCTTCTTTGGGTGACATGTCACGCCAATGAGATATTGTTGTGTTGGGAAAAGATAACTCAGGCACGTGTGATTCCGCACTCGCTTCCGGTTAACGGTCTAAACGCTTTGGTATTCTGCATCTGACCTAGTTTCCAAAGTATCGCTCGGAGGACCCAGTGGCAATGAAATAGCCGCACTAGGAACCAGTTTCCGGCCTGCAGGCGGTCGCTAGAATGCCATGGCAGGCTGGATTTGTGAGTGAGTGGAGCGCAAGGTGCCCTGTGATTGAAGAGAGCGCAAGGTCAAGTACTGAGATCGCGTCTAAAACTTTCGAGCCCGTTATGAAATCGCAACAAAACTGCATTCGGCTTTTGGAAATCATATTGTGTGCGATTTTGGAGACGGTTGTGGTGGGTGTTGTCTGGCTGTCGGCTCTGGCCATGGCAACAGAGCAAAAGTCTGAAACGGCTGATGAGCAGGGGTATTACGAAACCGTCGTTCCCTTTTTCGGAAAGTACTGTGCGGAATGTCATGTCGGAGATTCAGCCGAGGGCGACTTTTCGATTGCAAAACGAGATCTCTCCCCAGATTTCTCTGCCGAACCAAATCGAGAGAGATGGCGAGAAATTCTCAACGTCATCTCCTCTCACGAGATGCCACCAGAGGACAAGCCACAACCCGATTCAGGCGAGGCAGGTGCAGTCGTGGACTGGATTACTCGTCAGACGGTGGCGGCAGAACTTGCGAGTCGTGAGCAGTCGGCGGTCATTCGTCGCTTAAACCGAACGGAATACCGCAATACGATTCGCGACCTTTGTAGTGTTGACTTCGATACCGAAGGCTTTCCCCAAGATCCTCCAGCAGGCGGGTTTGATAACAACGGAAGGGCACTCACAATTTCTCCCTTGCACATTGAGCTCTATTTGAATGCCGCCGAAACAATTCTTGATCGTGCACTTGTGGAAGGCGAGCAACCGGAAATGGTTCGATGGCGGTTTGATCCTGAGCCAGACAGTAGTGATCGCAATCGTGTTCGACTGGATCCCAAGAACAATCCCATTGTGCAGAGTGGCAAGAACAAGCACGAAGGACCCTTTGTCGTAATGCACCACGAGAGTTGGGACCGGGGCTGTGGGGCGAGGGATTTTCGGGTGCCGGTTTCAGGGCTCTACACGATCCGAGTGCGGGCTGCAGGGCGGGTCCCTGATCGTGCAGCCGTTGTGGCCTCGGCTGAAGTGTTTCTCCGGGAGCGAATGAAGAAAGAGAATGAAAAAAACCCTGACCGTACGCAGCAGAATCAGCAGCGAATGAATGACGACTTGGAAACTTTGCGTACTGATCGGATGTATGACTACGGTCCTCCGCGGCTCAAGCTCAAGCTTCAACTTGGCTCGCAGCCGAATACCATTGCCGAGTTTGATGTCGATGCACCCGAGTCAGAGCCAATGATCTACGAATTCACTGCTCGGTTCACCACGGAAACCGCTGGAGTGGGATTGGTGTATGACTACTCAATACCGTCTGTCCTAGAAAACTTTTGGTTTCAGACAAGTGACCATTTTGCGAGGCCGGAGGCGCTTGTTGACTGGATTGAAGTCGAGGGGCCGATCTACGAGAGCTGGCCACCTCCCTCTCAAGCCAAGATCTTGTTTCCGCATCAGGCCGGCATTGACACGCCGGAAGACGAAGTATCGCACGCAGGCCATGTACTCAAGCGATTTATGTCCGAGGCTTATCGCAGGCCTGTCACCCAGGAGGAAATCACTGATAAGTTGCAATTATTTAAAAGCGCCCGGCAGGCAGGGCTGTCCTTCATTCAATCGATTAAGCGACCACTGGTGGCGGTGCTGGTGAGCCCCAGTTTTCTCTTCTTGGCTGAGACGTTGCCAGGTGAGGCTGGACAGCAACTGGACGACCATGCCATCGCAACACGCTTAGCGTATTTCCTCTGGTCAACGCAGCCTGATTGCGAATTGCGGCAGCGGGCCGATTCAGGGCAACTCACGTCTAAGGACAGTGGTAAAAGGCTTGAGGCAGAAGTAGATCGCATGCTGGAGGATGAACGAAGTGGTCAGTTCATCCATAACTTTGCCGGACAGTGGTTGGGTCTTCGTGAGGTCGGTGTCAATCCACCAGCGAAAGACCTCTTCCCACGATACGACAGGCATCTTGAGGTGTCGATTGTGGGTGAGTCAGAATCATTTTTTCGAGCGTTTGTCGATCACAACCTTGATGCCCGAAAGATGATCCAGAGTGAGTTTGTGACGGTCAATGAGCGGATGGCGCGTTTTTACGGGATTCCCGGCGTGCGCGGTGATGCCTTTCGAAGGGTTGAGGTACCTGACGGTATCCATCGTGGGGGGATTGTCACGCAAGCGTCGATTTTAGTCATTACGAGCAATGGAACTCGTACGTCACCGGTGAAGCGAGGCACTTGGATTCTCAAAACGCTTTTAAACACTGATCCTGGGCTTCCGGTTGCGAACGCCGGTGAGATTTCCCCAAAGGTGCCTGGTGTCGACAAGGCCACCGTTCGCCAGCGACTCGAGATTCATCGTGAACTCGCCCAGTGTGCTCGCTGTCATAGCAAGATTGATCCACTGGGCTTTGCCCTGGAAAACTACAATGCCTGCGGAGAGTGGCGGGATCGCGAAGGGTTTGGCTACAAGGGCCGCATTGGCAAAGACGATCCTCTGATCGACGCCTCATCGAAGATGCCAGATGGTACTGACATTGTTGGTGTCCATGGATTGCAGGGAGCGATGCTTGCTCGCGAAGATGAGTTTCTGAATTCGCTGGCCTCCCATATGCTCACCTATGCTCTGGGGCGCGAACTCGGAATGGCGGACCGGGCTGTCGTCAATTCACTCGTGGCTAATATGTCTGATCCGTCGAGTGGTGGTGCGCCAACCGTGAGGCGGTTAATCAAAGCGATTGTGACAAGCGATGTGTTCCTCACAAAGTGAGTTTGTTCTCAATCATTTTCGGAAAAATGCCCATGAATAAGCATCTCCCATTTCGTGGCCGCCGACTGTCTCGACGACATGTCCTCCGTGCCGCCGGTGCATCGCTATCGCTACCGTTTCTTGATGCGATGCTTCCCTCCGCCTGCTCTGCGCCGTCAACATTTGTGCCACTTCCTGAGTCAGGCCAGCCTCAGCCGAGAATGGTCTGTTGCTACGTGCCCAATGGCGTAAATATTGTGGAGTGGGTGCCGGATGCTGCGGGCAAAAACTACCAACTCTCGCCAACGCTTGCCGCCCTGGAGCCATTTCGTGATCGCTTTAGTGTACTGACAGGTCTTGGCCATCCAGCGTCAAAAGGAGGCCACAGCGGTGCGGATACCTGGTTGACGGCCGCCGATCTCACTGCAAAGCCGGGCAGCGACTATACCAACAGTCAGTCAATTGATCAGGTCGTGGCGAAGCACCATGGTCCGCATACAAGATTTGCATCACTCCAGTTCTCCGATCAATCTGGGACGGGCGCTGCCGGCCATTCCCACACGCTGTCTTTCGATCAGAATGGCACGCCTCTTCCAGCGGAAAATTCACCGCGACGAATTTTTCAGCGGCTGTTTGTTCCTGAATCAGCTGCTGACAAGCAGGCGCTGCTTGCTCGCTACGCCGAACGCCGCAGCATTCTTGATGCGGTTGCTGGGGATGCGAAAGCATTGCAGAAGCGACTCGGCTCGGCCGATCGTCAGAAAGTCGAAGAATACCTCTCAAGTATTCGTAGTACCGAACAATCAGTGGAGCGTATGGAGCAGTGGATCGATCGCCCCAAGCCACAGATTTCAGAAAAAGGTCTCCAACTCGACAGCAAGCCAGGGAATGCACACGACCGACCTATGTGGATCGATGTCATGTTGGAGTTGGTTTACCTTGCCTTTATTACTGATTCGACTCGAGTGATTACCTTTGAGTGGTCCCGTGAAGCGGGTGGTTATGGTGGCGGTGGTGAGAACCATCATGAGCTATCTCACCATGGCGGGGACGCCGACATGTTGAAAAAACTTGGCATTATCGATCGGTTTTTCCTCAAGCGACTGGAGCGTTTTCTCGGCATGCTTAAACAGACAACCGAAGCTGATGGCTCGATGCTTGACCGCACGGTAGTCGTCTATGGTAGCGGTATGAATTCGGGCAAAGGGGGCGAACATTCCCCGAAAAACCTGCCGCTCCTAGTGGCGGGTGGTGATAAACTCGGAATCGCGCACGGGCAACACGTTGCCTTCGATGAGAATAACCATCCGCCGCTGTCCAACTTTCTCCTCGGGGTTGCTCAGCGGATGGGTGTGCCTGTGGATTCGTTCGCTGACTCCACAGGCGTTCTCTCTGGGTTCTTTTGACTGCTGCCAAGTATCAGCGACAGTTGCTTGAGCAGTTGGCCCGTTCTTCCTAGCCCCGAAAAGCGTTCCTGAAACTCGTGGCTCCTCCTCTGGTCGATCGGGGCATCATGGGTGCGGGTTTCAGTGCCGTCAGACCTGCGGGGCCGCAAGGATGAGCGGATGCCGGCGGCGAACCGCTACACGTACGTGAACAGTCTTTGTGAGCGTTCCTCCGTGTGTACGCGTTCGTTTACTGGTGCGACCCGTATGAATCTGGAATAGTGACCTGCTCAGCATGACTACACGCTAGGGATCCGGCAGGCAGATTCCCGCTGAGCCGTCATGTTTTGGTTCAGACAAACCATTCGTACCAGGGAATGTACTTCCCAAGCAGCCCGCCGATCACCAGTCCGACAACAGCCCCGGCAATGGACAGGGGGACCGATTTCAGTTCACCGAGCAGGATGGCACCAACCGCAGCACCAAGTAAGCCGAGACATCCAATCCAAATGAATTTGAGGATCTTGAGCATTTTTCTTGATCTCCCGCCAGTTGCGAGGCAGCGTAGCCTGCCTGTGGGCCATTGAACAGATCTCCGGAGAGCCGTGGGAAAAGGTCGAAACGCTGACCTTTGGCGTCAGCGGCTGGTTCCTTCGGCCTGCGTTGGAATAGTCCTCGCATCCTGGGCGGTATACTAGCGTGGAGGTGAGGGTGCCTAACGGCACCCCCTCGAGGGATCCAGGTTGCCGTGGTGGTACGGCTTTTGGAGTGCACGGCGATCGCCCACACCATTCTTGCGAATTTCAGGACGCGTCGACACACCTCCGAGTGCACCCCGACCGCGTGGGCATTCGCCGTCGTGGGGTTTCTTGCACTCTCCACGGCATCGCTCGGATGGGCTGACGAGCATGCCCCGGATTCCCCAGAGCCCTCGACTCAGCCTGCGGAACTTTCCGCGGCCATCGACGAAATGCTCGAGCAGGCCTGGTCAAACGCCGGCATCACCCCAGCAGACGACATCTCCGACGAAGCCTTTGTCCGCCGGGTGTATCTCGACCTTGCGGGCCGCATCCCCTCCACTGCCGAACGGGCCGCCTTTCTTGCCGACTCCTCGAGTGACCGCCGCCGCGTGCTAATCACGACCCTGCTCGCCTCCGAAGACCACGCTCAGCACATGGCGGACGTGTTTGATGTGCTGCTGATGGGGCGAGCCTCGGGCAGGCGGACACAAGAACGCCACGAACATGGCTGGCGGCGCTGGCTGGAGGCAGCTTTCCGCGACAACCGTCCGTGGAACGACATGGCGGAGACGATGCTGCTCGCCCGCCCTGCCACGCCTGAAGACGATGCTGCCACGTGGTTCCTCTACGAACGGAACAATGACTACCAGAAGATTGCCGAGGCAGTCGCCCCCGCATTCTTTGGCTTCCGCATCGAGTGTGCCCAGTGCCACGATTCGATGACGGCCGCCGAGGTGGAGCAAGCCGACTACTGGGGGCTTGTGGCGTTTTTCAATCGCGGCAAGAACGAGATGACCGGGAGCGGCCCACGCATAGTAGAGTCTGCGATCGGAGGGTTTTCAGAGTTTGCGGACATCGAAGGGACGAGTTCTCCCAACCTGCTGCGTTTCCTTGAGGCCGACACGGTCGAAGAAAGTCGCCCTGCGGCAGACGCCGAGCAAACCGACTCCGACGAACTCTACGAACCCGCGAGCCGCGAAGGTGAACCGCGCCAACCGATCTTCTCTCGCCGCGAGCGGTTTGTGGAAGACGTCATCCGCGACCATCCGCTCCTTGCCCGCGCGATGGTCAACCGCCTCTGGGCGATGCTCATGGGGCGGGGATTGGTGCATCCCTTCGACGAAATGGATTCCGCGCACAGCGTGTCGCACCCCGAGCTGCTCGACCTGTTGACGGATGACTTCCGCGCACATGGCCACGATATCCGCCGCACGCTCCAGGCGATCGCATCGACCCGGGCCTACCAGCGGTCGGCTCGGAAACCTGATGGCTTTGAAGACCCTGCAACGTTTGCCTGGTATCTCGAGCGGCCGCTCTCCGCCGAGCAGTTCTCCCGCAGCGTTCACCTCGCCCTGGTGGGCACAAGCGAAACCCCGCCTCAGGTGCTCGACTCCATCAGACGGGCAATGCCCGACGTGTTGCCCGACGAGAGCGTGACAGGCATTTCGGAGCCCCTCTTTCTCTCGAACGGTTCCGCCCTCGAGGAAGTGATTCAACAAGGCTTGCAACCGCCGCATGCCCTCGCCACCATCGCCGCCCTTCCCTCCGCAGACGACGCGATACGCAGCCTTTTCCTGGCCACGCTGGGTCGGGCCCCCTCCCGCGAGGAGACGGCGACAATTGCCGCGTTTCTCGCGGGGCAGGATCAGCCCGCGGCTTCCCAAGATGCGCCGACCGCAAACCTCGCGAGGCTGAGCCACGTCGCCTGGGCGATCGTCACCTCGGCCGAGTTTCGCTTTCACCACTAAACCTGCACTGATGCCGACCCGCCCTCACCAGCCACGTTCGTCTCGTGCGCGTCGCGACTGCGGCAGTCCTGAGCACGGCATGCATCGCCGCCTTTTCCTCGAAGGCTCGCTTGCCGCCGGCGCAGTCTCGATGGGAAGTTTTTCCGCCCTCTTTTCGGCTAAGGCGATGGCTGAGGAGGTCAAACGCCACGGCAAGAAATGCATCCTTCTTTGGCTCTGCGGAGCCCCCAGCCAGTTTGAAACGTGGGACCCGAAGCCGGGCACAGAAACCGCAGGCCCCTTTGCATCGATCCCCACGGTGATTCCTGGTGTGCACATCAGTGAGTTGATGCCGCAGTGCGCAGGCATTCTCGACAAACTGGCGATCATCCGTTCGATGAAGACCGAGCCGAGCGAACACTTCCAGGGTATCGACGTGCTCACTCGCGGAGATGGACCTCGCCCTCCGTTCACCCGCCCGATCCTCGGATCAGTCGTCACCCAGCAACTCGGTCAACTTGACAGCCCCGTTCCGCAGTTTGTGCTGCTCGACCCGTGCCCGGAGGGGAACGAGTTCAAGTCGTTTAAGGCCGGTAACTGGGCGGGCTGGCTTGGTGCGGAATACGGCCCTGTGCGGGCTGGCGGCGAGTACTCGATTCCCCACATCCTCCGCCCGGAATCGATCACGGAGACAGACCACGCCGACCGCGAAGCCTTGCGTGCCTTCCTCAGCCGTAAGTTTGAGAACGATCAGGCGAGCGCCGCGGCGGCTGGATACAACGCTGCTTTCGCCCGCGTGAAGGGGCTCATGAGTTGCGCACCGCTGTTTGATATCGAACGCCTTCCCGATGACGATCGCCGCCGCTACGGACCAGGGGCCTTCGCCCAGTACGCGCTTCTGGCCCGCAACCTGATCGAAAACGGGTCGACGTTTGTGATGGTGGCCAACGGGATGCCTTGGGACAACCATGTCTTCCAGCATGAAATGCACCAGATGCTGGTGCCGGAACTCGACAACGTGATCTATCAATTGGTGAGCGACCTTGAGCAACGTGGCATGCTCGACGACACCTTGGTGATCGCGATGGGCGAGTTTGGCCGTACCCCCTGGCTCAACGACGCGCGAGGCCGCGACCACTTCGCGACCGCCTGGAGCATGGCGATGGCGGGGGGCGGCATCCGGGGGGGCGTGGTGCACGGTGCCACCGATGAACGTGGGTTTGATGTCGCCAGCGACCCCGTCAACAACCGCCAACTATTTGCCACCTTCTTTACGGCCCTCGGGATCGATCCCAAGGCTAAATACGATCTGGGCGACCTGCCGACCTTCCATCGCGTGGAAGGCAACGCCGAGCCGATCACGTCTCTCCTCACTGCGGGCTGATGCCCTTCACACCGATGCCTCCATCCAGCCCAAACCGAGTCAAAGACTTCAAGCTGCCAACCGCCGTGCTGGCAGCGGCTCGGATCAATGAAACAGAGCTCCTGGCCGGGTGTCTTGACGGCGTCTACCGCGTCAACCTTGACGAGCAACGTCACCGAAAAGTTGGTCAACACACAAGCTACGTGAGTTCGATCGCCATGTTGCCACAGCGTGGCCAGTATCTCTCCGCCGGTTACGACGGGATGCTGCACTGGTATGACCTGGCGACGGACGAGCGCGTGCGGTCGCTCACGCTTCACGACTTCTGGTCGTGGGACATGGCGGTCTCGCCGGATGAGTCGCTTGTGGCATCGGTCACCGGACAGTATCTCGCCGGCGGGTACAAGTATGAGCCGGCGCCAGAGCGGGAGCCTTCGGTCAGGATCGTAGACGTTGCCAGTGGCAAAATGCTTCACAGTCTGCCGCACGTGCCCTCCGTTCAGGCTGTCGCCTTCAGCAACGACGGCCAGTTCGTCGCCGCCGGAAATTTGATGGGAGAGATCCGCATCTGGAATGCTCGCAGCGGTGAGCAGGTGGCCACCTGGACCACGCCCGACTTCACCAGTTGGGGCATCATCAAGAGCCACTGCTACCTCGGCGGCATCTTCGCCCTACGTTTCACCCCCGACGATTCCGCCCTTCTGATGTGCGGCATGGGGCCAATGCACGATCCGATGGCGGGCAATGGTAAGCAACTTTGGCAGCGGTGGAACTGGCGAGCCAACCCTCCTACCAAAGACGATCAGACCCACGAAGGCGACGCGGGAGAAGGCCTGATGGAGGCCTTGGCGGTCCATCCCGATGGCAGTTGGTTTGCGATGGGCGGTAGGCTGCGAGGCGGGAACCTGAACGTCGGGATGTTTGGCATCAGCGACGGCGGCAAAGTAGGCAGCATCAAATCGGGATACCGTGTCACCGAGATTCTGTTCACGGCCGACGGGCAAAAGATGATCCTGGTCGGAGGCCAAGGCCAGCCCGAGAAAGACAAAGACGGGCGGATCGCCGACTTCGGCCGCATCGAAGTCTACGACGTCGCCTAAGCGGAGCACCCCATGCCTCAAGTGGTTCGCCCAGGTGCGTGAGAATCTTCCGGAACGGCCCTGGCTCCGTGATGAACGCGATGAGCCGGATGTCGCCGCCACACGCTCGGCACTCCAGCCGAAACTCCTCGCCCATCCGAGCCATCAGTTTCGCTCATGCGATCCGTGAGGTGTCGTGCGAGCGGGGCTTTTGATTCGCGTCGCAGCATCCTTCCACCGCATGCGCAGTGCCGGCATGTCCGCCAGCAGCGGTGTCAGGCCGCTTGCCGACATTGCCGATCGCGAACGCCGTGACGGCTTTTCGCAGCCGGTGATTCGGCGCGAAGACGCCATGGTAGCGATGCCGGTGCTTCCACGGCGGCGGCGCGAGATCGGCGAGCCGGACTTGGTACCAGCCGAGTTGATAGTAAGGTCGAACGCCTGCCACAGCCCCAATCGCTCCGTCTTTTACGAGTTCCCCAGTGGAATAAATCACTCACGAGGCCCCTTTCCCAAGTTGTTTTTTGAACCAATCAATTAAACGCGCCTCATTCTTATGGACTGCGCCGTCGAGGTCTGCTAGGCATGCCATCGCATTCAGCAAATCATCGCAAACCTTTGCATTTCGAAGAGGGATTAGCCGATTCCGTACCGTATTCGCAAATGCAGTTACACCTGTGGCCCGAATCTCCGCGACAGACTGCTCGACAGATACTCTGAGCAATTCACTATCAGTCGACATTCCGAATTTGGCAAGAATACCTGAAATCGCTGTAATCTCAACGGAATCAAGCCGGCCGTCAACCGCTGCGAGAAGTGTCAACGCGTCTACAAACAACAAAAAGTGCCTCGCCCTCGCTTTGCTCTCTAATGCTTCATCGAGCTGCTGGGCCTGCTCCGCGGATTTACTCCATAACTTAATAAAAGACCGTTCCCTCTGCCCAAAGAGTCCATGTTCCGCCTTCCAAGCAAACCCCTCCTGCACATAGTAAATCTCTTCGGTAACCTGATCGCATGCTAGCTCCACGTCCAAAAAAAACTGGCCCGCTGGAAGGCTGCGAAGAGCTCTATTGAATTCCTGATATGCGACTTGCGCCTCTCCTCTTTCTAAATCGGCACTCCAACGGGGATCCCTTCTGCCGATCATTTTTTGATTTCTTGCAGCAAAGACCTTATGCTTTTCGGGACTGGCTTGTATCTGTGCAAGATAGGAATAAAACTCAGCTGCCTCCTCGAAGCCAAAAACCCCCCACCTTCCACATGTTCGCCATTGCCCAGTTCTGGGCGAGATCTCTGCGAGTTGGGTCTGTGCATACCCATAAAGAGCACAAAGAATGTACTCAACAAACTCAACCGAGCTTTCCAAGCGATTTGTTTTCATTTGACAATACTTGTTCAAAAACTCACTGAGTTCACAACTCAGCCTGTCCATCTCAATACATTGGTTTTTGAATAAAGAAACATCTTCACGACTAAAAAATCTGACCTTTTGACCATTCACTAACCCGAGCACGGCGAGGGATAGACCCGGTTGGTCATTCGGCAGGAAATCGATTCCGGGAACGCCAAGGCTAACTGATTGTTCTCTGCCGAAAAGGCGACCAATGGAGGACGTGGAGTCCTTTTTTAAAACTACTGGTGGCATCGCTGGCGTAAGCGAATGGGCTCCTGAAGACCTGAGCACTTCTTGTGTTGTTGTGGATGCATTGATAGACCCGTAAAAGCCGTCTCTTTCTCGCAATTTGTTTAATCGGCTTCTCAGATCTTCGAGCAACTGCCTTACGATTTCATCTCTATGAGCCAGTAAGTTGCATACGGACCGATATGTGTCGCCGTGTTTCTCAATGATCTTCAATACGTCGGGTTCGTTGATCAGATCGATCTCTCTAAAAACGGTCGCTAACTTGAGTGGGGCGTCACCGATTGATTGATCGAGGCTCTGCAGCGACTCCGCTTTCTGTCCGGCGCGCATCTGGTATTTAGATAACGTTAATCTAACTCGGGGCGTGGGGTTGAGCTCTAGGCATCTTGATTGATGCCCCACCGCCTGCTCGTCCTTACCGATAACATATGCAGCAAAAGCAGCCTCCTCATACGCTTCCGCCGCCAGCGAGCGTATTGCATCCGTCGATTCCGCGATTGCCGAATTTACACGACCGCGTCCGACTATAAGTATGTTTGCAAGCCGAACCGCTTTGGGGTCACTTTCGACGCTTGCGTACTTTGCAGCTCGCGAGAAGTAGTCTAGAGCTTTGGCTGGGTCGAGGCACTTCTCTACATGCAAGTAAATACAACCAATGCGATGCAGCACGAAGTAGTCCTGCTTCATCATAGACTCCGCCTTGAGCAGCATCTCCAATGCATCTAAATATAAGTCGGGGTCTCTCACCGCGTTGACGAAGAACTTGATTCCCATCTCGATTGTGTGCTGGCGCTCCTTCTCGCTGTCAGGCACACGCAAGAGTTCCGCGACATTCTCTAGGAGAACGTTGCTCAACCGCTGCTGCTCGAGGACAAGTTCCATGTTGCGGTTTAGTCGCGATAATTTGCTATCAATCGACGACAGCTGCGATGACAAGCGGTTTGATAACTGATTTATGGCCCGAACATGCTCTTTTCCTGCTTGTAATATGTACTGCCCAACCACATTGGCTGCGTACTTCGCTAGGGAAGCATCTCTTGTGTAGTCCAGGTAGCTGGTGAGAATATCGGAGTTCGCGTCCCAAGGCCGCCAGTAACCCAACACAAACCCCGGCGTCCTTGGATCGGGCAATGTTGTCGGGAATAGGCTTGTCATGTGAGTAGGCCCCTTGTTTAAACGGTTCAATCTTCTCGTTTTGCAGTTCGGCCAATTGTGCGTTCGAAACTTTCGACGTCACAAGTGTGACGCTGCCCCCAACTTGGTACCAGCCGGTTTGTTAGCCATGCAGGGCCGGTAGCTGGGCATGCCAAGCTACCGGCCGCGCGAACTCCGACGGCGTCCGGTTGCCCAAAGCACCATGCGGACGGACGCGATTGTAGTCCTCCCTCCATGCTTCTGTCACGGCTCGTGCTTCATCGAGCGACAAGAACCAGTGCTGGTTCAAGCACTCATCTCGAAGCCTGACGTTGAACGACTCTATCACCGCATTATCCGTGGGCTTTCCTGGCCTGCTGAAGTCGAGCTTCACGCCATTGAAGTAGGCCCACAGATCCAAGCTCCTTAAGATATATTCCGGGCCATTGTCGACCCGGATCGTACGAGGCTTGCCACGATCTGCCGCGGTCCAGGACGACTACGTTCCGTGCCCGACCTGCACGGCCGAGTTGTGATCCTCAACAAGAACAACACGATCATGGCGGTGCTTGGTCACAACCCTAATCCGGCACGTTGTGGGAGTTTCAACGTGCCGCAGGCCGAGTGGATTAAAGGGGTTTTTAGCGGTACGCACGGCTCCTTCCGGGATGCCGACGACAATCTCTACGTGCAGGACTGGAACGTGTCGGGGCGGATCATGAAGCTTGTCCGCGTGGACTTGGCCAACTGACGGAAACGCGGCCTACGACCACTCGCCTTTCCGGGCGAAGCGTTCGCGGGCGGCATCGCCAAAGCGGCGGGAGGCTTCACTGAGGCTGGCGAGCGTTGCCTCCCGGTTCTGCCCTGCGCTGCCACGTGCGGCGGCGATGATCGTGTTGCACTCGTTGGCGTCCATGAAAGTGGCGGCTTCGAGGAGTCGCGGCTCGTCTTCTGGTGGGATGGCGAGGAAGCCGTGCTTGTCTGCGTGGATCAGCTGCCCGGGCTCGATCCGCCTTCCAAAGACGGTCACGGGTTCGCCCCATTGCACTGGCGCCACGTGGGCATGCCCCACACAGAGCCGTCGGGCAATCGCCTTGAAGCCGGCGTTGGTCATTTCGTCGAGGTCGCGAATGGCTCCGTCTGTGATCGTGCCGACGCAGCCGAGCGCCCCGTGCACGTTGGCATTCACCTCGCCCCAAAACGAGCCGACGGTCCGCGGCTTGTCGAGGTCTTGGACGACCACAATTGTCGGACCTTCAACAGAGGCCACATAGCTGCGGTAGTCGCCCCAGACGCCTGGCCGCGCCTTGTGAGCCACGTTGGATGGTTCGATCACAAGCGTGACTGCGCGGCCCACCATGGGGCCCATCTGCGGCATGAAGTCGCGTGTTTCTTCCTCGTTCCACGCCGTGCTGGTAACGTCATGCAACGTGATCTGCTCCCAACCGTTGTAGATGGTCGGGGTGTTCCAACGCTTGAGCTTGAGCAGGTCACTGTGAGTCAGGGACATCATCGTCTCGCATTCTGGAAGGAGTGCCATGAGACCATCGGCGGGTACCATCGTGGCAGCAGGTCGACCAATTGACCAGAGGAGCCGACAAGGAGGGTAGACGAATGCATCGCGTCGTGATCACCGATTTTCTCAACGATGATCTTCAACCCGAGCGCGAGGGGCTGGCGGGTGTGGCAGAGGTCGAAGCACTTGACGGATATAGCGAGCGTGATCTCGTGGGCCGGATCGAAGATGCCGCAGCAATCATGATGTACCACAACCTGGCCGTTACGCAGGAGACGATCCAACGCTTGACCTGCTGTCGCTTGATCGTGCGGTGCGGCGCGGGGATCGACAACGTCGATCATGTCTATGCTGCCACGCGAGGCATCAAGGTTGCCAACGTGCCCGACTACGGGACCGAGGAAGTGGCTGATTCGGCGATTGGCATGATGCTGGCGCTCGTCCGCGGCGTGAATCTCTACAACGTGCGGATGCGCGAACAGCCAGACCCGTGGATGTATTCCGTGGCAGGGCCGATTTTTCGCTTACGTGGTCGGCAGCTTGGGATTGTGGGGTTAGGGCGGATCGGCACGGCCGTCGCGCTCCGAGCCAAGGCGCTGGGCATGCAGGCGGGCTTCTACGATCCCTACAAGCCAGATGGCTACGACAAGGCGCTCGGAATGCGGCGCTACGAGTCAGTGGATGAACTCTTTGCCACGAGCCATGTGATCAGCTTGCACTGCCCGCTGACCGACGAAACGAAGCATATGGTCAACACGGAGTCGTTGCGACTCCTCCCTCGCGGTGCGTTTGTGGTCAACACCGCACGTGGTGGTGTGGTGGACACGTCGGCGCTGCCCGACGCGCTCGCGAGCGGGCACCTCGGCGGTGCCGCAATCGATGTGCTCGTGGGTGAGCCACCGGCGGCCGATGACCCGCTGCTGGTCGCCTGGCGCGATCGCTCGCATCCTGCCTATGAGCGACTGATCATCAATCCTCACGCGGCGTTTTATTCGGTGGAAGGCCTGCTCGACATGCGGACCAAGGGCACCGAAGCCTGCCGGCGAGCACTGCTCGGGCTCCCTTTGCGAAACGTGGTCAACGGCGTCTGCTAAAGCCCAAGGTCGCTGAGAGGAATCCGCTCGAACACCAGGTCGGCGAGCGACGACTCAAAGAGAATGCCGAGCGTCGTGTCGTCGCTCATAACGAGCGAGCTGTACGCTCCCCCGTTGCGGTCAAGGAGCAGTTGATGCGATGGAGGCCAGGTGCATCCGTCATCGAGGCTTGCGCGAACAGTCATCGTAGACCGCTTCATCCGGCTTGCCGGGTTGGAGAAAAACAGCACGTGGCGACCATCGGGAAGCCGGTGGGAAATCAGGCTCGCCATGCAGACGGGTTCGGGCAAGGCCTGGTGGTCGGTCGGGTGCACCTGCCAGGTTGTTCCCAAGTCGGCGGTCGTGCTCACGGCTCGCCCGTTGGTGGCGCTCGTGTCGTTCCGATTGCGGTTGTCTCGCATATTGAGCATCAGGCTGCCGTCGGACAGTTCGGCGACGGCGCACTCCGTGGTGTCGGTTCTTGAGGCCGGTGCCAGCGTCCAGGTGGCACCGTGGTCGCGGCTCCACATCAGGTTTGAAAAAGGGAGGCCGGTCGCATCGCGTCCCTGCGTCGGCATCACGAGCGTGCCATCTTGGAGGGTGATGCCGTTGCCCGGGGCGGGCGCGAAGAGATACCACGAGGGATCTTTGAGGGAGGCGGTCCAGTTCTCGGGCTGCGACCACGTCTGGCCATCATCGTGCGAACGCACCGCCATGAACTGGGTCGATCGCTTAAGGGAGAGGCCTGGCTCGCTCCCCTTCTCACGCCACTGATGCGTGCCCGGTTTTCCATGGGTCCAGCAGGCGGTGACAAGGATCTCACCCGTGAGCGTGTCGACGAGAATGTTGGGGTCCGAGCAGCCGTTTTGATCTTCGGGCAGCCCGTCATGCGTGCCCGTGTCCATGATGGGCCTTGGGGGCTCCCAGGTGCGGCCGCCGTCAGTGGATCGTGAGAGGCCGATATCGATATGGCCCTGAAGATCGCGGCGGCTGTTGTATCGCATGTCGTAGACCGCAAGCAGTGTGCCCTCGGGAGTCTTGGCGATTCCCGGAATCCGGAAGGTGTGGCAGTTGTGGTCTCCCTGCCGGTGAAGGATTACGACCGGCCGGCCTTCAAGCGTGGATTCTGCGTAGGCCGGCTGAACGTGCAGGAGCGTGGTGATTGCGATGGCGAGGCTGGCAACGACCGCGTGTGCATGAGGTATCATCTTCATCTTCAGGGGATCTCTGCGTTCCGGTGCCTGGAAGCCAGGGTGGAGGTCCTCGCCTTCCATAGGAGTTGTTTGTATGCGTTGTGTTTTTGCAGCGGTTCTCGCCGCAGCGGTTGTGGCCACGTCTTCATTCAGCCAAGCAGCTGATGTGTATCAGTATGACCTCGTGCACTCGTCCGTGAGCTTCAAGGCCCGGTTTCTGGATATCAGCTGGATTCACGGCCGCTTTAATGACGTCTCCGGAAGTTTTAGCCTCGACCGGAAAGACCCTGCCAAGTCGACCTTCCAACTCACGATCAACGTCGACAGCGTCGACACCGCCAACGAGAAGCGAGACGAGCACCTTCGCCAGCCTGACTACTTCGACACGAAGCAGTTTCCCACCATCGAGTTTCAAAGCACGAAGGTCAAAGCTGTTGCCGGCGGATACGAAGTGACCGGCGACTTCACGATGCACGGTGTCACCAAGGAAATCACCTTCCCGTTCATGGGGGGCGAGGAAGTTGAGAAGATGGGAGCCAAGCGAGTGGGCTTTGCGACCGAACTTCGCCTGAAGCGGAGCGACTTCAACTTCGACCCGCAGGCGATCGGCAACATCGGTGATGAGGCGGTGATTATCATCGACTGTGCGGGCGAAAAGAAATGATTCGGTTGCTCGCGGCGGCGATCGCGGTGCTCGTGGTCGCCGCCGCTGGGCTCGTGGCCATGGGGCTGGCCTTTGGCAACGCGGTGCTGCTGCTTCCCAAGGTGCCCCCAAGCAGCGGCATGGACCGGTTTCTGTTGATCGTCTGGCCCGCCGCCTGCCTCGTCGAGGTAGGGTCTGCCGTCGTCTGCCGACGCTGGCCGTCCAGAAGCGTATCGAGCGTGGAAGTGCTGCTGCGGCTCGTCGCCTCGTGGTTGCTCGGGGCCGGACTGCTGTGGGGTTCGGTGCACCTGCGTGGTGAGGTGGACTGGCTGCTTCTGGGCTTGTGGTGTGTGGCGGCTACGGTGGTGTGGCAGGTGCTGCCGCGGGAGCGTGCCCAGCGGGGCGTGGGCGCCGCGATTGCGATCGCCTTGATTGCCACGGGAACGCTGATGGTGGTGGGAGGCTGGCTTAAGGGGGGGCTCACGTCGCTGCCGCTCGCCCTGTCTGTAGGGCTGCTGGGGTGGCGATTGCAGGATGTGACGCACCGCGGTGTGGTCATCGGCTGTGGAACCGCGGCCATGGTGGGCCTCGTGTCACTCGGCCAATTCTTCGGCCGCGTGTCGGTGCTGCAGGGGGCGGTCCTCGCGGCAAGCCTCGTGACGGCGACACTCCTGCTCGCGCGGCGAAGCCCGGCCACACGCGGAGAGGCGGCTTAGTATTGAGCGCCTTCGCTGGGCGCAGGCCAGTGCTCGACCGCATCCGCGGCACGATGCAGAAGTGAGTCGATCTTGCCTGCTGGTGAATCGCCATCCGGGGTGGCCGAGGTGTTGAAGAGCACTGCCCAGCAGAGACCGTCGTGCCGCAGCACGAGCAGCGATGACGCCCCGTCAAAACGCCCGTTGTGCCAGCGGTTCACGCCGCCAGACCCGTTCACCGGGCGAACCATCCAGCCCAAGCCGTAGTAGGCTGCCTTGGGCTTCCCGTCCACATCATGCCCGGCCGGCCCGGCAGGCACGGCGTCGATGGCCTCGATGCTCGCGGTCGAAAGAAACTGCGACTGCTCCCTGTGCGCAACTGCCGACCCAAACCGCACGAGGTCTTCCGCGGAGGCAATCCAGCCGCCATGGGAGTCCATAGCCTCGAGGTACCAGGCTCCATAGGGCCTCGGCACTTTCACGCCGGGGTGATCCCCGACCACGGAAACCGCGAAGCGATCGCGCGGCAGGTAGTACCGCACCTCATGATCACTCCGCTCGTGTTCGAGCGTCTTGCCGATCCGCATCGTTGTGATCCCCAGGGGCGCAAGCATGTCGCGGCGAACGTGTTCCTCGTAGCCAACGCCCGTGGCCTGTTCGAGGAGGCGGCCCAGCAGGCAGTAGCCAAAGTTGGAATAGGCATGGCGAGCACCGGGAGCGAAGTCGAGTGGCCAGCCCATCATGAACCGGATGACGTCATCCGGTTCCGCGGGAGCGACCGTCTCAAGGCTCGAAGCGATCGCCACCGAGTGAAACATGGGGTCGATGGACATATCGCGGTCCCAGCCGGCCGTGTGCTGCAGGAGCTGACGGATTGTGATCTCACGAAGGCGAGGATCCTCGGCCTGCCCCGCAGGCAGGTGTGGCGTGTGTGGGAGCTGATCAAACACAGGCGAGTCGAGGTGCAGTTTGCCTTGCTCGACAAGCCGCATCACGGCCATCGCCGTGATCGGTTTTGACACACTGGCGATGCGAAAAAGCGAGCCCGGCTCCACGGGCTGCCGTTGCTCAACATCGGCGTAGCCAAACCCGCGTGCGTAGATGACGCGGCCATCCTTCGCCACAGCCAAGGCGGCCCCAGGAATCGAGTGCTCTTCGAGAAACGACCGCATCAGGTCGTCAAAACTTGCAAGTTCGGGCGACGTGGAGCCTGTTTCAGGTAAGGCACCGTGCGCTGCTTCGTCAGCGGGCTGGTCGCCCGGGGTGGCGGCAGGAGCATGTTGAAACGCCATGGCCATCATGAGCAAGAGCAGGCACAGGTTGACGTGGGTGTCCATTGGAAGCGAGTCCACGTGGTGCTGGTGTCGAGAAGGTTGCCTCTGGTATACCGGTTGGCAACGCTCAGGGGGAACCGCGTGGAGCGTGTTGGGGCACGGAAACGGCACCGAACGAGGAAGGGCATCGGATACAGGTCTCGCGACGGCGTGCGGTGATGCAGGCAGCTGGCGGCCTGGCTGCGTTGGCGGTCAAGGGAGGGAGCCCTCGATCGGTGCCAGCTCAGGAGCCGGGCCCTGGCCCGGGGCTTCACCGAGCACTTCGTGCGGTTCGCGCTTGCCCGCCCTCTCACGCCTGCCGACCGCGTCGCCATCGAAGACATTCTTGACGCCACCGCAGCCGACGCCTTTCCCCTGCAGGGAATGCTTAAGGCATTTCTCCTAAGCAACCGTTTCCGCAATTAAGCGTCGACATGTTGCTCTCATCGTAAGAGGTCGATCACGGCGTGCCGCAGTTGGTCGATCCCCACCAACTCCGTTGACGCATACGAACTTGTGCCGGCGTCGGCCTCATCGCGGCTGCGGACGCTTCCCGCGAGCGACGCCGATTGCTGCACAAGCCCCCGCATCTGACTTCGTGAGCACTTCCGGCGCTGCTCAAGAAGCGTGAGGTATTCGATCAGCTGCTCGGCCTCTCGATAGGCCTTCAACCGCAGCGAATGCCGCACCACAACCTGCCCGTCCGCCACGGTGTCAAAAATGAACAGCCCAAGCTGATCGGCCTGCCTCAGCGCCTGCCCCGTTTTGTCGACGGTCTGCCAGGGCACGAGACCAGCCGCACCGTGCTGCCACGCGTCGAGAGCCCACGCGACCACCTGACGGTTGCTCTCACCGACCGGATTGGTGGTGCCATACACCCACACCTTCACCCCGTCTTGCTGCATGCGATCAGTGACGAGGCGGCGGTAGTTCTGAAAGGCAGACGACGACACGACCCAGAAGTCAGATCGCCCATCGAGTTGCCCGCGGCAGTACTCGGGCCGCGAGATGTCAATCCGGTAGTCAATGGACACCTCGCTCGACGCTTCCCGCCCTCGATCGGTGAGTTCGCTGAAGTACTGCAGCGCCCGGTAGTCCCAAAACGAAGCCGGCTCATCGAGGATCCAGGGCGCCTTGGTCTCTTCATGCAGCGAGCCCTTGTTGTTGAGATACACCTGAAACCCCGCCTCATTCCAGCCGCGTCGCTTGGCTTCCCGAGCGAAGTCGGCCAGCACGTTTACAAACGTTTCGGCGTAGAGGGGATGTTCGGCAAAGGCTCGATACGCGTCGGGATTGCCATTAAAGAAAGGGCGGCAGTTGAGCGGCCAACTTTCATGGAACGTCAAGTAGAAGCCTGGGGCGGGAATGGGCCCGCGGTGGCCATTCTGAAAACAGGAGCCGTCGAGATACGGGCCAAAGGCTTCCGCGAAATCGTCCCAGAAGCCTTCCTTGGCCCCCGGCTCGATCGCGTCGTAGCGTATATTATCCATCCGACGCCCAGACTTCAGCCGCATGTCGAGTTTGCTCTTGCGTGCGCCTGCTGCCGCTGTGTGATGCGAGTAATGAAGAATGTTGGCGTGCACGCGATGGTCGTAGGCCACTTGCTGCAGGGCATAGAAGTCGTCCACGCGGTCAGGCAGCCCGTAGCTATTCATTTCGCAGAGAAACGACGCCTTCTTCGGAAGCCGCAGCGGCAGCACCTCAAGCGCAAGCGGAATCTCTCGGCCATCCGAGAGCTCCACCCGACCGGGATACGTTCCAGCAGCCGCGTCGAAGGGCACGTAAATGTCGATCACCACCGCCTGGTCGGCGTCGCGCGTCAGCGGGATTGTTGCCGCCAGCGGCAACAGCGGGTCAGGGACCAGCCGACTCCCCACCGGCACATACACCGCCTGAAAGAGATCGGCTCTCCAACCAAGATCATCGAGGCGGCAGCGAACGCCAACGTTCCCCTCCCCCCGCGCAAGCACCTGAAAGCCCACCACTTCGCCAGCAGCAGCGGTCAGCGAAATCTGCTGGCCGTCGTAGAGCGCGTTGTGCGTCCGATAGTCAGCAGGAAGGTCTCCCACCGGCTGTCCAGCACGGTCGTACGCATCCGTCGTGGGGATCACTCCTAGCCCATCGAGGGCCCGCACGGCTGGTCGCAAACCAGGCTTGGCGAGTTCGACGAGCGGCTCTTTGTGAAACGCCTCGCAGCGAAACACAGCAGACGACGACCGCTGCCCTGTTCGATTGAGCGTGACCACTTCCACCACACTGCCCGGCCGCATGACCGCCTCGGGAAGATCACGAAGGTGCACCACCTGCTCGTGACCGCGCTTCACCAACGGCACGTTGTGGGCGCCAACGCGAGCACCGCCAACCAACACCTCATACCCAAAGCCGTCCACAGGCGCCTGCAGCCGCAACGCTGCCGATGACTGGTCAACTGCCACCACACGTCCCGTGGCAACAGGAATGGGGGCACGGTCGTGGCCTTCCTCGCACTCAACCAGCAGGAAGGGGGCCTTCCCCGACTGCTCCCGAGAAAAAATCGTGGGATTGCGACCGTAATCGGCATCGTGCTCATGAATGGCAAGGCCGTACGCGAGGCCCGCGGCCATTGCGTGCACCATGTCGGCCGGGACCGGCAATCGGTACACACCATCTCGACACTCCATGACGACGTCCTGCGTCATCGTAAAGGCGTTCCCACCCGCCACGGCGGGAAAACGAACTCCACCAACACCCCAGCCATCAACGCCATTCAGGCCTGCCGTCAGACCGGTCGACGCCATCTCATCCCAGGGGACTGCGATCGTTGAAATTGTCACTCCAGCGAGCGACTCCGCATCGGCATGGCACACCAACTCAGCGTGGGTGACCAGCCGCCCTTCGATCTGCGAAAGGTCAAACCCCATCGCCACGATGTGCTGGTTGCCTTTGATCCGCAGGCGACTAGCCTGACCGGCGTTCACCGACCACTCGCCATCAACCATCACGATCGAGTTGTCTTGAATCGCCGGCAATCGCACGCTTTCTGCCCACACCGGCCAGGCTGCGATCGCCATCATCAGGCCACAAACAAGGGTTCGTGTCATGTTTCCCCTCTAAAAACGGCATGCATTTGCCTACCAGCCCCGCCCTACGATGAGTTAGATTAAGAGCTTGGCGGGGAGGCCGTCGATAACCAGAAAAGGTCCGGGGCGCGATCCGCCCGTCCTCCCCCCAACGCAAGTCTTCTGAGGATGCTGACATGCTGACGATTCTTGGTCGCCACGACCGGCACATCCCGCACTGCGACGGCCTCTCACGACGAAGTTTCTTGAAGATTGGTGGTATGGCCGCCGGTGGGCTTTCGCTCCCCCAACTGCTGGCCGCCGAGGCTCAGGCTGGCTCTGGCATTTCGCACAAGGCAATCATCAACGTCTTTTTACCGGGCGGCCCTTCGCATCTCGACCTGTTTGACCTCAAGCCTGAAGCACCCGCGGAGATTCGCGGCGAGTTTTCGCCGATCCGCACCAACGTGCCTGGGATCGACATCTGCGAACTCTTCCCACGGATGGCCACCATGATGGACAAGTTTGCCATCATCCGCTCTGTGGTTGGCTCAGAGGGTGCTCACGACTGCTACCAGTGTATGACCGGTCGCACGCGTCGTGAAACCACACCTGCTGGCGGTTGGCCGATGATGGGCTCGTGGGTGTCCAAGGTGCTCGGGCCAGCCGACGAAGCCATCCCCGCCAACCTCTCGCTGATGTATCCCACGGGCAACCGTACCTGGGGCGACCCCTACACTGCTGGCTTCATCGATCCCGCGCACGCCCCCATGG
>JAYQOK010000002.1:0-48894 GCA_038144795.1 Candidatus Kuenenia sp.
CCACGCCGAGCGCCCGCTCCACGCCCTCATCGAGCAGGGCCTCGAGGCCCACGGTATCACCGGCCCGTGTCTTAAAAGGCCGGTTGTCTTCTCCGAGCACCGTGCCAAAGGCGACATGGACAAGCTCGACCCGGTCGAGGCCGGGCAGCCCCCAGCGGCGGGCCGTCTCAAAGAGCTGCTCGAAGTGCTGCCCCTGCCGGTGATCGACCACATAGAGGATGCGGTCGGGCTTCCATTGCTCTACCCGCCACTGGATCGTGGCCAGATCGGTTGTCGCGTAGAGAAAAGCCCCGTCGGCCTTGCGGACGAGAAACGGCGGCTTGTCCTCACCATGCAAAAAGACGCCGATCGCCGCGCGGCTTTCCTGGGCCAGCCCCGTAGCCAAGAGATCGTCTACCACGCCCGCCAACAGCGGCTGAAAGAAGCTCTCGCCCAGCCAATGATCGAAGGTCACATGCAGCCGGGCATAGAGCCGGTCAATCTCTGCCCGGCAGACGGGCATGAACTGCTCCCACAGGGTCCGGTTTTCCGGATTTCCCTCGTGAAGTTTGGCTGTTTCAAGAAGCACCTCGCGGCCCACGTCGGGATACCGTGTAGCGAGTTCCGCCGCCTCCTGGTCTTTCTCGAGTTCCTCCGGCTTGGCGTCGGCAAGTTTGCGTACAAGCCGGTAGAGGCGGCCCAGTTCGACCGTCGGATCGGCGGCAAAAGCTTCCTCGCTTCGGAGGCGCTTCCAGCCCCAGAGGATCATGCCGAACTGCGTGCCCCAGTCGCCGAGATGGTTGTCGGTGATCACATGGTGGCCGCGGAAGCGGAGGATTCGTGCCAAGGCATCGCCGATCACGGTCGAGCGGATATGCCCCACGTGCATCGGCTTGGCAACGTTAGGCGAGGAGAAGTCGATGACGATTGTTTCTGGAGACTCGACCGGCGGCACACCGAGCCGCGGATCACGACAGGCGGCTACCACCCCGCGAGCCAAGGCGTCGTCACGAATACGCAGGTTGATGAAGCCCGGGCCGACCGGCTCGGTTGGCGACTCGAACAGATCGCCCACGTCGAGTCGCTCGATGATCGCCGCGGCCACATCCCGTGGCTTAAGGCCGGCCCGCTTGGCCAGGGCCATCGCCATGGTGCCCGAGTAGTCGCCAAACCTGGCGTCGGCCGTCTCGCGGACCTGCTCGACGAGGCCGGACAGTTCGTCGGCCTCGATCGCCACGATCCCGTCTGCGGAAAGCCGCTCGAGGGCTGCCGCAAACATCCGCCGCAGGGCCGAGCGAAAATTGACGCCAGCCGGTGCCTGCGGGCCGGCCTCGCCAGAACTATCGTCGTCACTCATCCGGCCGTCGCTCCGACGGTCGGAATCCCGACGCGGCCGGCGTCGGCCCACAGGTTTTCCAGATCCCAGTAGGCCCGCGACTCGACATCGAAGAGGTGCACGACCACGTCGCCATAGTCCATCACGATCCAGTGGCTGTCGTCATAGCCCTCCACACTCCGCGGCTCGTCGTGCAGTTCGCGACGAACCGTGTGCTTCACCTCGTCGGCCATGGCGTGCATCTGGCGGCGGCTCGAACCGGTGGCGATCACGAAGTAATCGAACACGTCGGTCACCTTCCGCAGGTCGAGCACGACAATATCGGAGCCCCGGGTCTCCTCGACCACGCGGGCGGCGGTGAGGGCGAGGTCACGGGCCGGGTCAGTGGGTTTCGACATCGAGTGGCAATCGCCAGTAGGGCTGGAAACCACTTTAGTGTAGCGGACCAGACGACAGGCTAAAGCCTGTCCTACCCGTTACCGCCGACACGCGCTTTCGGCGGCCAGGGCGATGCCGCAGAGGACGAGATCGGCCACGTCGATCGCTTCGGGCACAGCGTCGCGAACGGCCGCCCGCCAGCCGCCAGTGAGAATCACCTGCGGCGCCGGCCCGTCACGAAAGACAGCCCGGGCCTCCTCGACAAGGCAGGTCACCGCTCCCCGCATTCCATAGCCGACGCCCGCCGCGATCGCCTCCGGTGTCGACCGGCCGGGCATCGCCGGCACGATCCCCTGCTCGAGCGCCGCCACCTCGGGCAGCCGGCTCGTCCCCTCAGCCAGGGCTTTTGTCATGAGCGCCGGCCCCGGCAGGATCGCCCCGCCGAGAAATTCCCCGGCAGCCGACACGAGGTCGACGGTGGCCGCCGTGCCGCAGTCGACGATGATCACCGGCCGATCGGCCAACTTCAAGAGCCGCGCGGCGGCGGCGCCGGCGAGCCGATCGATACCGACCCGATGGGGCTCTGGCAGGGCAATCACCAGCGGCATATCGGCATGGCCGACCCGCCGCTGCCGCAGTGGCCGATGCTGGGTGGCCGACACGGCCGCGATCGCCGCCTCCAGCCGTGTCGCGGCGGCATCATGCACGCTCGCCACGAGAATCACGGCCGGCCCTGGCGCGGCGGCATGCAGCCACTGCTCAAGCGTGTCGGGGCGAAAGGAGCGGCTCACCAGATCCCGGCGCTTCGTGATCACCGGAAGCCTGGTGCCGTCGCCGTGATCGGCCACCACGCCGAGCTTGATTCGGGAGTTGCCGACATCGGCAAGCAGCACGGTGTCGCCGAGGCAGATCGGAGGACGGGGCAGTGCGGGAGTGGCCATGATGAAATTATGGCGTGCGGGCATCGAGCAGGGCCACCACCGCCTTCAGCAGCCGATCAAGCCCCTGCCCAGTCACGGCGCTTACGGCGATCACTTCGTGGCCCACCGCGGCGGCGAGCCGCTGCCGCACGTCTTCGGCGTCCGGCAGTTCGGCCTTGCTGACAACGACAATCTCCGGCCGGCTACCGAGCGCGGGATCGTAGCGGACCAGTTCCTCACGAATCGCCCGGTAGTTGGCCAGCGGGTCGCTGCCGTCCATTGGGAGTGGTTCGACGACATGCACCAGAATCCCAGCTCGCTCGACATGCCGCAGAAACTCATGCCCCAGCCCAACACCGGCGTGCGCGCCTTCAATCAGCCCGGGAAGGTCGGCCAACACAAAGCTGCGATCGGGCGACACGGCCACCATGCCGAGCATCGGCGACTTGGTGGTAAACGCATAGTCGGCGATGGCGGGGCGGGCCCGCGAGAGCCGGGAGAGGAGCGTGCTCTTACCGGCGTTGGGCTTGCCGACGAGACCGACATCGGCAATGACCTTGAGTTCCAGCGTGAGCGACCGCACCTCGCCGCGGCCTCCGGGGGTCGTTTCACGAGGCGCCCGGTTCGTCGATGTCTTGAAGTGCTGGTTGCCCTTGCCTCCTGCCCCACCCTGCGCGGCAACGATCTGCTCGCCGACGCGAGCCAGATCCTTGAGCACGAGCCCGGTCGCTTGATCGATCACGATAGTGCCTGGAGGCACCCGCAGCACCAGATCGGCAGCCGATCGCCCATGACAGTTGGCCGGTCCGCCAGCCGTGCCCGATTCGGCCCGCCACTGCCGACGATGAGCCAGCGGCGCGAGCGAATCAACGCCCGCCTCGGCCCGCAGGATGATGCTGCCACCATCACCGCCATCACCACCATCCGGCCCACCGAGCGGAACATATTTCTCCCTCCGGAAGCTCAGGCAGCCGCGGCCCCCGTTGCCGGCCATCGCCTCGATTTGCACGCGGTCGACGAACACGCGATCCGCTCAATCGGACTCAACGAGGGAGAAAAGAACCACGAAGGGAAACGCGACGCACTGGGCAATCACTCAGGCGATCACGTTGATGCGACGGCCCTCACGATCAAAACCAACGACGCCATCGACAAGGGCGAAGAGCGTGTAGTCACTTCCCATACCGACATTGCGACCGGGATGAAACTTCGTGCCGACCTGACGAACGAGGATGTTGCCAGCCACCACCTTCTCGCCGGCGTACTTCTTCACACCACGACGCTGCGCGTTTGAATCGCGGCCGTTGCGGCTGGAACCCTGACCTTTTTTATGAGCCATCGCGTCACTCCTCGCTCCAGAGCCGCCCCACGGACTGCGCCCGGAAAAACACTCGATCTCTAATCAATTTCGTATCGGAAAACCCATGCATGGTCAATGCCCTCATGCTGTTTCGTGGCCTCGGCATACAGGGCGGCCCCCCGGGGGCCGAAGAGGCCTTCAATCAGCCGCTGCCGGGTCGCCTGGTCCGCGATTTGCTGCAAGCGGTCGACTATGATTTCGAAGGCCTGCTGCGGACCGGTGCCTGCTAGCGTTTGAGGGTCGATATTGGTGGCATCCAGTGCCACCACCTGCCGGGCGAGAATCGTCTCGCGGGCCAGCCAATCCACTCGACGGGCGGCAGCGCCGAAAATTGACGTCAATTTCTGGCGACGGGTGGCAGCGTCGGGCACCTGGGCCACATCCTCGAGCACACTGGCCAGCGCAACCAGAGGCGACACATCCTGCTGCTTCGGCACAAGATCAAGGAGTTCATCGAGGTAGGCAACGCCCAAATCACCAACCACGGCGCGAAGAACTGCCGGTTGCTCAGCCACGGGGAGGTCTGCCGCTGCTCGCAAAATCGTGGTCAGCGGAAGAATTCTGACACCCGCTCCACCGGACGGTTCGACGAGATCAGCCCAGTCTATGGTGAGCGTGGCGAGCCCTTCGACGGGGTTTGCAGCCGTGAGTTCGGGGCGACGAAACGCGTTGAGTACTTCCACTCCCAGAGCCGTGCGCTCGAAGATGCCGGCGTACCCAATGTTCATCTCTTCCTCGACCTCATCGCGAGTGTCGCCTGGCCGCCAAAAATCGAGACGGAGTGACTTGAGCGTATCCCGTGAAAGTGTTGTTGGGTCATCTGCGCGACGGTCGTCTCGGGGCTTCCAGTCAATGGCGTTGGTCAAGCCGCGTACATAGATCGAGAAATAGTCGATACGTGGGTCAACATCTTCCCATACTGCGACCCCCCACCGCTCTTCGCCGGGTGCCAGTTCCTCTTCAGCCATCGATGCGCTATCGAGGAATCGTCGTGCCGGATCCTCACGCTGACGGATCGCCGGCATGGCAGACGGTACAAGCCGGTCGAGATAGGCACGATAGGCCGAAATGCCTTCTTCGTCCGAGAGTCCTTCAAGGCTTTCCAGCACGAAATGGGGCATGAATCGGATCGGGCCGTCGAATGTCTCGCTCGTGAGTTGTGTTCCCTTCTCCTGATCAACGACAGTCCGCCGCCAGCCGACGTTCTTAACCCGGTACACGAGATACCAGCACCGCTTCCGACTCAGCGTCAGTTGCCCGGCAGCATCGACCCCCGGAACGTTCACCGCGATGAGTCGGGGCATCTTGAAGGCAAACTCAAGACACCACACATCGAATTGAAAATCGCGCTGTTTGGCTCGCTCAACAAGGGTTGTGGCGAGTTTTGCTTGTTTTGGAGTCCACGCCATGTCGGCCTGAAGCACCGTAACCTCGCTCAGGTCGCGTCGCCGAAGCGTGTCTTCCGCAGACGTGTCGGCCGTAATCACCGTCAGCGCTCCAGGCGCGAGAGACCGATATCCCGGCGGCGCTCCGGAGGTTTCCCTATTGAACGGAGTGACCGCCAACAGGACCATCACGATGAGGGGGCAAACGGTGCGCAGCGATCCTCGACCAAGGTTGTTCATGCAGAAATCCATATTTTTCATAAGGCCTACAACTGCAATGGATGATACAAAAAAGCTGGGTTAGGCCGAAAACAGTGCGGCATCTGCGTTTTTTAGGCCCTGATTTGCTTGCCCAGCTTTTGCAAAGCACAATCCTTCTGTGACCTGATTTTTTTCACAAAACTGGACTCCCGTCAGGTCGCAGGTCGAAACAGAATCCCGTTAGTGTCCGCAGCGTCACCGTGACATGGTGGGCAACGACGAACGAACGTTAAACGCGGTATGTATGCCCGCTTCCACTCGCTACGCTCCGGGTTCTTTCGGTGAAGTGTCTAACCCGGTCGCCACAGCCGCGGACACTCGACTGCTCTCGGCTGAGGATTTCGACGACACTGGCATCCTCGTCGGCGTCGATCCTTGTGCTTCTTCGTACTGGTGGACCCCGGAATTACACTCCGCACTCGAATGTGTTGATCACCATCGCCAGACGATGCTTCAAGCCACGCAGCGAACGGTTTTCCGACCAGCCACCACGAGCCGATCTACTTCCGCCGCCAATGCGGCGTAGTCTGCTGCCCCATGGGAGTCGGCGGCATAGTCAAAGATTGCCTGCCCAAAACTGGGAGCCTCAGCAAGGCGGATATTGCGGCGTATTCGACTGTCAAACAGTCGCGCGTGCTCCCACGCCGGATGGCGATTGACTGTTGACGCGAAAAAGTTTTCAACATCACGCCCTATTTCGGCAGCCAGCCGAGTACCTGCCTCAAACATACACAATACCACGCCAAGTAGTTGCAACCGTGGATTCACATGATCCGCCACCATCTCGATCGTCTCAAGAAGTTTGCTGAGGCCATGCAGTGCCAGAAAGTGGGGCTGCAGTGGCAAAAGCACTTCATCCACGGCAGCCATGGCGTTGAGCGACAGCAGACCGAGTGACGGTGGGCAGTCGATCACAAGATATTCATAAGCATCAGGAGCCATCCCTGAGCACCGCGGATTGGCGGCGATGCGTTGAGAGAGAATCGATTCCCGGCCGGCAGTGCTGGCCAGCGCCATTTCAACGGCCGAAAGATCGATGTGTGCCGGTACGACCCACAAGTTGTCGCTGGCGGCGACGGTTGCGACCTCGAGCGATTCGCCGCGGACCAAGACGTCGTACGCCGAAACCTGATGTGAGCCCGGCATCACACCCACATGGAGCGTGGCATGGGCCTGAGAGTCGAGGTCGATCAGCAGCACACGGCGACCGGCGCGGGCCAGCCCCACCGCGAGGTTGACGGAGGTCGTGGTCTTGCCGACCCCGCCCTTCTGATTGGCTACGGCGATGGCGCGCATGGCAGGAGGATAGGAGGCGGCCGCGGCCGGCCATAGGCCGATTTCACCGGGGTTCTGCCATGTCAGCGGCCGGAATCGTGGCCGCAATCCACGCTGCCAGCCCACTACCCAGCCGGCCCAGGGCGACACGGCCGGCCTGTCCCTGCACCGCCAGCCAGCCACCGTCGCCCTCGAGATCGATGACAATAGTCGTACGACCATCGAGGGTGGGGTTGCTGAACACGAGCGCATAGTCCCACGCCGCCTCCGGGAGCCGCCCTGCCAAACCAGCCTCACTCCAACGGAAACCGACATCTTCGACGAGCCCACGGCGGAGGTGCACGATCCCCTTGGCGAAGGTGACGTCGTGTCGGCCGGTAGCCACAAGCCGCCCGGGCCGGCCGGCAGGGGCTAGCTGCCACAGTTCCACCCGCGGTGCTTTCGCCACCTGCCGCGCCGCCTCGGGACCGTAAAAATCGAGGCAGCGGTGGGTCTGCATCCGCTGGTAGGAAAGTGCTGCCGTCGCGGCCGCAATGCCGAGGAGCAGGATGCCGACGACGATCAGGGAGCCGGGACGAAACGGTGCGGCGGCCGATGCATGAGCCATGCCGCATGTATACTCCATGAGCCGGCCAGACGGCACCGGCCACGAGTGCCGCCCCGGCGTTCGGATCACTTTGGAGCCCACCGAGGAGCCTTTCCACCGATGCCCAATGCCCTTGACCCCTACCGCGAAGCACTCGTCGTCGAGTATCACACCGTCTGGCCCAACGATTGCGAGGACTGGTCAGCAGCCGACAAGGCCCGGGTGGAGGCCCTGCTCCACGCCAGCCCGACGGAGGCGGCTGACCTCGACTATGTGCGGCAGCATACCGGCTTTGCCCGCGTGATCACCGTCACGCCCACCGACCTCGAACGGGTGAGTGTGGCCTGACCGTGCCCACGATTCATGTTCAACTTACCGGAGTTGCTGCGGCCAACCGGTCGTATGACGTTCAGATCGGCGCCGGCGTCATCGGCGAGATCGGCGTTGCTGTGGCCCAACGAGGGGGTCGCCGAGCAGTCGTGATCAGCGATGCGGCCGTGGCACCCCATGCCGCCGCCGTGATGGCTTCACTTACCGCCTCCGGAATCGACACGACAGCGGTGGCCGTACCCTCCGGCGAGGCCTCGAAGTCGCTCGCCGAGGCGGGCCGCCTGTGGAATGCGTTGGCCGTAAATGCCACCGATCGCCAGACACATGTTGTTGCGGTTGGCGGCGGAGTGGTGGGTGATCTGGCCGGCTTCGTCGCCGCCACGTTTGCCCGTGGCCTGCCTGTGTGGCAAGTACCGACCACACTCGTCGCCCAGGTTGATAGCGCGATCGGTGGCAAGACAGGCATTAATCTTGCGGGCGGCAAAAACCTCGTCGGCTGCTTCTGGCAGCCGAGTGGCGTGGTTGCCGATATCGACACGCTCGCCTCCCTGCCCGACCGCGAGTTCACAAGCGGCCTGGCTGAGGTGGTGAAGTATGGCATGATCCTCGACGCGGAGTTCTTCGCGTGGCTGGAGGCTCATGCGGCCGACCTTGTGGCCCGTGAACCACAGGCGCTAGTGCACGCGGTAGAGCGCTCGGCAGCCCTGAAGGCACAGGTCGTCAGTGCGGACGAACGGGAAGAGACTGGCCTGCGGGCCGTTCTCAACTACGGCCACACCTTCGCGCATGCCTTCGAGACGGCGGCCGGCTACGGCACGCTGCTCCATGGTGAGGCAGTGTCGATCGGCATGGCGTGCGCTGCCCGCCTCGCGGAGCAACTCGGCCGCATCAGCAGCGACATCGTGGCTCGTCAGGATGCCCTGCTGGCTGCTTGCCAACTGCCGCGGACTGTTCCTACGCTCACCGCCTCGACCGACGATCTTTTGGCGATCATGGCCCGCGACAAGAAATCTCTCGCCGGCCAGCTTCGCTTTATCCTCCCCGACAGCATCGGCCACGTCGAACTCGTTGCCAACATCGATCCCAGCCTCGTCAGGTCGATGCTGTCGCTGGAACGAGCCGGGCCCAGGTGAATCCGACGCGAGTTGGCGTATCCTCGCCCGGAAGCGGAGGGTTCATCCACGCCCGGCAGCGCAGCACATGCCCGGCGGCTCACCAACGGGTCTCGACGGCGAGGCCGCCCTGATCCGCCATGGGTAGCGGCACCACCCGCACCTCATAGCCGGCAAACTGCATCTCAGTATGGTTGATGGCCCGGGAACTGGCCCAGGCAAGATACCAGCCAAGAAACACCTGCGACGGGTAATGGGCGTTGTCCGTCATTCGTGAAAACCCCACAAATGTCGAACAAACATAGAGGGTGCCCTTCAGTAGCGGGCTTTCCACCATGTCAGCGGCGGCCAAGAAAGGAATCGCTCCCACGAAGGCATGACCGCTGACACCATTGTCATCGTTGAACGGAGACCACGAACTGCCCCCCGAGTAATCCCGCGGCCGAGATGCACCAGTCGCCAATTGCAGCGCATAAACCGGTGGAGCGCCAACGGCGAACATGCGTAGTGATCGCCCTCCCCATTCGCCAACAACATCGGCAACGGGAGCGTTTTCAAAGACCAGTCCGGTCGCATAGGCCACACCGAATACCGGAAGTGCGTATCGGCCTTCCCCGATGTTCTTACAACCAGAAAAGAATGTTCCCAAGCCCGTGGGCTGAACACCAGTCATCCAAGCATCTTGCATGGTCTGGTCGAATCCAGTGTTCGCCATGATCGCGCCGGCGCCGAAGGCTCCCGCAAGACAGGTCAAGCTTTCACAGGAGTAGAAGTTGCGATAGTCTTGCGCGACTTGATGCCAGGCCCGCGATGCTCGCGGATGGCGACTTCCGATCCATGGGCGCTCATCAACTGGAGGAAGGGGGAGTGGCTGACCGGAAAACGATTCCATGGAAAGCGCTGGCAATGAATAGGCCGGCGGCTCAACCGGTGTCATCTGAGCAGCCAACTTCACCGTGATGTCCTCTGACACTCCGGCGGTATCAGTCTGCCAGCCACCCACAAGAGACGGGCCGGCATCCGTCTCAAGTGCCGAGAGCGACTGCGTTTGCACGGCGGCATCGATCCAGGCGCCATCGGGAGCAGGCACAACTCGCACCACCACTCGCTGCCGCCTCGGTGGCCACTGCGTCACTGTCCCTCTCTCACTCATTGGCTCAACCCATGCGGACTCGATTCGTCCAGGCCGTGGAGGCTCGCTGAGAAAGTCAGGAGGCTCGACGTGTACGATCGGCCATTCAGTCTGCACAGTTGTCAACGTCTGGTTCCAGAGTCGCTCCCCGTTGTGTCCGGCAAGAAACAGGCTGCCGTTGCGGCCTGACTCCGCCGCCCGAGCAAGGACTACCGGGGAAATCGCGCAGAGCAGGATCGCGATCACGGTGAGGCCGTGGCATACCCTGGATCGGACTGTTTGCTGCATGCGCGGCACCACCTGGAAAAACCGTGGGGGCGTTGGGAGTGTTTCAACAGTTGCCGAGGGGGGCAAGACGTTTTTCACAATGTGTCTGTGAAAATTGTCAGGGACTAACTGCGGCAGTTACTGCCGCCTCGAGATAGACCTCGACCTGCTGACCCACGAAGAGCGGCGGCCGGCCGGAAGGATCACACGAATAGATGACCTGGAGCACCCGGGTATCGACCCGCTCAGTGGTGTCGCCAGTAAGCGACTTTTTCGGCACCACAAAGGGCTCCACACGGACAAACTCCAGCGGATACCGTTGCTGGAGGCTGCCACGCGGCACGGCGGTAGCCTTGGCAGTTTTGGTAAATCGCGGAATGTCAAACTCGTCGATATCGACCCTCACATGCAGTTTCTCGATGTTGCCCAGCACGATCAGCGGCTGCCCTGGCGGGGCACCGACAAATTCCCCGGGCCGCACGTTGACCTGCAGCACCTGACCGGCCACGAGCGCCCGAACGATGAGCCGATCGAGCTCTGTCTCGATCTTTGCCGCCTCGGCCTCGGCTCGGCCAACACCAGCTCGGGCGATGTCGCGGTCGTATTCCCATGAACCGGATTTGAGAAGATTGAGGTCGGCCTCGGTCCGCTCCAGATTTGCTTGCGCAGCGGCCAACGCTTCGCGGCGGGCGATGAGTTCCTGTTCGGTGGTCACCTTGCGGGCAAATGTGTCCTCAGCCCGTTTCAGGGCGTCGGTCTCGCGGGCCACCGTCGCTTTCGCCTCATTGACCTGTGCAACAAGCACCGGCACCTTCTCCTTACGAGGCTCGGCCTCAAGACGGGTCAGTTCACTCTTGGCCGTCGCTAGTGCTGCCCGCCGCACGGCCAACTCGGCCAACAGGTCACGATCATCAAGCCGAAAGAGCGGTGTGCCAGGCGTTACCTCGTCGCCCACTGTCACATCCACCTGCACGACCACACCCGGGGTCGCCGAGCCGACGGCGATGTTTTCCGTTTGCGCTTCAACCACGCCGGCGGCAGCCACAGCATCCGGAAACGGGCTCCGCGCCGGCTGAATCGGTGGTGGTGGGTTGCGAGGTACTCGGCGCGTCGACCAGACATACCACCCGGCAAAGGCCAACAGCAACAATGCGACCACAGGCAGCACCAACTGCGTGATCACATCACCGATGGTGCGGTTTCGCTTCATGCGACGGCTTGGTGCTACGCTCACTGCGTTTGTATCCGATGGGATGCCTGACATAACGAAATCGTACTCAGATAAGTGCTCATCTGACTATGACCATGAGGCAAGGACGAATCCCACCATGAAGCCAAAAGCCACCCAATTCATCAATGCTTTTCCGGTGGATCCGCCGGAGTTTCTGCTTTGGCGTTTGTAGAAACCGGCTGCGTCACACCGATGTTGTCGTGAATGAGTACGTCCTTGCACTTGGGGTGTACGGTGACCTCGCGGCCACCCCCGCTCACAACATTGTCTCGCACAATGATGCCCGTGCCATTGGGGGCAAACGTGATGGCCGGTCCACACTCCGGGCCGGTGGCGAAAACGTTCCCAGTCACGACAACGGCCCCATACTTCCCGTCCGCCTCATGCAGTGTGAAATACAGTTCCGGATACGACTCATAGTCCCCGGTGATGAAGGTCTTGCGGCCACGCTTCGGGTCACGCTCACACTTCGTGGTGTTGTTGACAAAGACGTTGTTCGAGAGCACGAGGTTTTTCGGTTGGTTGATCCAACTGCCCCGGCCACCACCCCGAAACGTGTTTCCACTAATGGTCACGTCGGCACATGACTTCTCCACACTCATCACCCGTGAACCATTGGTTCCGTCCACCGTGTTGCCAATGATTGTCGCATTCTTGCAGTACTCAGCCAGGAAAAACGCCCCCATCCGGGAGCCGAGGATCTGGTTGCCGTCGAACACGACGTTTTGGCACTTCTGGATGTGCATGGTGTCTCCACGGGCGCTGAGCCTGCAGCCACTCACCCGAACATCCTTGCAGGCGACAAGGTCGATCGCCCCCTTACCAGGTCCGCTCCCACGTGGCGAGTACAGGGCGAGGAAAGCGCGAAAGTGATCGTGGATGATCTTCGCCTGCGGTCCAAAACTGCCATCGAACACGATCGGCCTGCCGCCGGGCTTTTCGGCAACCTTGATGTACTCCCTTTCACTCTCGACGATGAAGTACTGTCTCCCCCGAATCACGTTCGTCGGTAACGTGTCTCCGAAGAAGACCAGAGCGTCTTTTGGCTCCGCAGTTCTAGCAACCGGCAGTGGTTGGGTGGGGTTATCAAATCTCACTCGGTTGCCCTTGTCATCGCACCGAATCCCGGACCGGATCAGGGAGGACGTGAAGTACCGTGCCGCTAGTGCCCGCTCGTGATCAGTGTGCTCCTCCGGCCAGACCGTGATCTGCCACAGGTAGCCGTAGTCCCACATAAACTTGCCGGAGTCGAGAAGTGTGCAGTCCTCCAGCGTCACGTCGGTGGCGTAGTTGGTAACCTCACGCTCTGATCCCGGCTTGGCAACGCCAACGACGGTCACGACCGCACCCGCCATCCCAGCCGACGTGATATCACGAAAGCGGAGGCGGCGGGTCGTCCCACCGCGAGTGGTGGTGATCAGGATCACCCGCGTGTTGGCATTCGGCTCCCAAGTATTGAATTCGATCGTCGGGTCAAAGCACCGTCCGCGGAAGTCGCCTCCTCGCCACGAGAAGTCGCAGATGTCCTCGCCGGTAAAGAGTACGATGCGGCTCCCGTCGCCGAGTGTTTCCGGGAGCGTGAACACCGCGCCATCAGCAGCGACGTGCGTGTTACTGGCAAGCGTGATCGGCTTTTCTCCTGCCAAGAAGTATCGCCCGGGTGGAATGATGACATGCCCGCCACCCGCAGCCTCAACGTCGGCAAACAGTTTGCCGAACGCCTCCGTTGCATCATCTCTCCCATTCAATGGAGGCTTGTAGGACGCAAGCGAAAATGTTTTTATCTCGCGTGATGCACACACAGCCCCCGTTTCAACCAACACCAACACACACACGCAGATATTGAGAGTCAGACCACGCACACTCGTACCTCCCACCTTTCAACTCCAGACTGAGCAGTTGATGACCTTGAACAATGAAGTGTGACCTATTGCGGTTTAATAAAAAATCATCGTCTGGCGTCGCAACGCAACGGGGATTTGGTGTTGCTGCTCGTAAATCAACTTTTCACCGGTCAATAAACGTCATCGATAACGCACCCGCAAACCAAGCAAAGGCGCCCTCTTCGCGCCCTGGAGACAGCGCACCGCGTCCGCGGTTCTGCCAATGAAGGGCTACACTCCATTCAGCGGCCAGTGTTCGTTCCCTGAGCAGCCCAGTCCCGCAGCATGGCGAACTGTTTTGAGAAGTCCTGCTCGGCTACATTCAGTGGGCTTTTGAAGAAACATGCGAGCCACTCCAGGGCGCCATATTCACCCCCGCGTCGGGCCCGGTCCACGAGCCGTACCAGATCGAGCACGAGCGGCGCCGCCAAGATCGAATCGCAGCCCTGCCAGGTGAATTGCATCGTCATCGGCGTGCCGAGGAAGCCACGGAAATGGATGTGATCCCATGCCGTCTTCCAGTCGCCCAGGCTCTCGATGTATTCGATCGAGACATGCGTCTGGGGCGGATAGCCGAGGATGGCCGCCAGGAGGTGATCCTTACTCCGCACCTTGGCCGCCTTGTTCCGTGGATCGTCGAGCACCTTGCCATCCATGTTGCCGAAAATGTTGTGCCCCACCCAGCTCATCACCTCGAGATTGCGGGCGGCAAACATCGGCGCAAGTACGCTCTTGAGGAGCGTCTCGCCTGTCTTGCCGTCGCAGCCGGCATGGGCGATGTGACGGTCGAGGGCAACCTGCTGCAGGCAGGCGGGCGTGCCACCGGTCGAGGGCGTGAAATTAATGAATGAAGTACCGGCCTCAGCGGCGGCCAGAAAGTAGAGACTGCTGGCCGGAAGCGGGCACGCCTCGGCATCGTCGAGGAGCGGTTCGACGGCGGCGAAGTGGTCAGGGATTGGCAACAACGGAGGCGGCTCGGTCGAGGCGACATTGATGACGATCACATGCTCGAGATCCTCCGCCTGCTGAAAGGCCTCGAGGTCGGATCGCACCCGGTCAATCGCCTGCCGCGGCGTCTCCACTACGTTGGCGGTGACACGGTCGGCAAGGCTGCGAATGCGATCGCCCGCCGCCACGAGCGTGCCCGGCCGAAGGCGACGCTCCACGTCGGCAAAGAATCCGGCGGCACCGTCGAGCAACTCCGGCGTGATCGCCCGGCTCTCGGTCCACATCCGTCGCGCCTCGTCGGCGAGGCTGCCCGCACGGATGTCATGGCCCCCTACCACGATGTCGGAAAACCCGACCAGCCCGAGGTGGGCAAATGGCTCGGTGGCCGTGATCAGCCCCACCGGATCGATCGCCCCGCGCTGGAGGGCCGCCAGACCCGTCATCACGGTCGTCGCAACGCCTCCCTTGGCACCAATCAGCCAAACACCGAGACGGGACGGGGGAGGCACGCTTTGCATGCCGTCCATTCTTTTTCCGGAATCCCTTCCGTCAAGGATGCTTCACAGACATCGCTCAGACCGTTGTCGGCTCGTGGGGTCGCTCTCCACGGACTCGATCCGACCGTCTTCCATCGACGCGATCCGGTCGGCGAAGGAATACACTCGCGAGTCATGCGTGACAACGATCACTGCCCGGTCAGGCTGCACGGCCACCTGCTGTATCAACTCCATCGTGATTCGGCCGTTGGCGGCATCGAGGGCGCTGGTCGGCTCGTCGCAGACCAAGAGCCGCGGCTCATGCACGAGCGCCCGGGCGATGGCCACCCGTTGCTGCTGGCCACCGGAAAGTTCACTCGGCAGGTTTGCCAGGCGATCCCCCAGCCCCAGCCGCTCCAGAATGTCGGCTGCCACTTCGACGGCATGGGCCCGCCGCCAGCCGGCGATGAGCAGGGGCACCGCGGCATTCTCCACGGCCGTGAGCGATGGCAGCAGGTTGTAGGCCTGGAAGATGAAGCCGACGTTCTCCCGACGAAACCGCACCTTACGGCCGTTGCTCATGCCCACAAGGTCGTGGCCGAGCACCTGCACGTTGCCAGCGGTCGCCTCGAGCGTTCCGGCCACAATGGAGACGAGCGTCGTCTTGCCGCAGCCGCTGGGGCCGACGAGCATCAACATCTCGCCATAGGGCACGTCGAGATCGACGCCCCGCAACGCCCGCGTGAGCGAGCCGCCGCTGCCGAATTCCTTCGTGACGCCGCGGACCCGCACGGCCATGTCGTCGGCAGGGCGGTTGTCATCCACATGTCGTGCGGCCATCGCTCAGCCTCCCCGAAAGACGATTGCCGGATCGACGACGAGTACCTTCCGCACCGAGAGCAGACTCGCCAGGAGCACGATCACAAACACCGCCACACCCGTGATTGCCAGAACCTGCCATGGCATGAAGAACGAAAGCCTTGTCGCCGCCCGCGACCAGAAGCCAAACAGTGCCGCCAGGCCCACTCCCACGCCATATCCGACCACGCCCACCTGGATCGCCTGCGAGAGCACCATCAGCAGGATCATCCAGTTGCTCGTGCCCATCGCCTTCAGGGCGCCGAACTGGCGGATATTTTCCACCGTGAACAGATAAAATGTCTGACCAGCGATGGCGGTGCCGACGAGAAAACCCAGGAAGACCGTGATCCCGAAGTTGACCGGGATGCCGGTCTTCTTGAGGTAATACCAGATCGTCTTCCAGGTGAATTGTTCCTGCGTGACCGCCTGCAGGCCTGTCCGCTCGGTGATCCGCCGGCAGACTTCTTCCGGATCGAGCCCCGGCTGGGCGTCGGCCAGCACGAAGGAGAGCACCTTCCGCTCCGGCGGCGCGAAGAGCACGGCCTGGCTATACCGCGTGTAGATGATCGGAAAACTCTGAAACGTGCGGCTGGCCTTCGTGATGCCCACGATCACGGCGCGGCGGTCATTCATCTCGAAGGAGCGGCCGAGCCGGTAGGGTTCCCCCGGCCAGATCCGTTTGTAGCCGGCATCGTCGATGATCACGGCATCGGGCCGCCGCAGGTCGGCGATCGACCCCAAAAAAACCTGCTGCGGTGCACCGACGAGCGTCGCATCATCAAGCCCGAGCAGGATCATCTGCTCATACGTCCCCTCCTCAAGCCGCGCTCGGGCTATCCCCTTATAAAACCGCACCGCCCAGTCGACACCGGGCACGCCCTTCACCCGAAAGAGTTCGGTATCGGAAAGCGGCTTGATGTCATCGACAAACTGGACGTTTTCATCCATCACCCAGATATCGGGTCCGGCGGTGTCATAGATCTGACTGATCGTCAGCGACATCAGCCCACAAAAGATTGACGCCTGCTGCGCGATCAACAGCGCGGCAAACACGACCCCAAAGACGATCCCCAGGTACTTCGCCCGATTCCCGATCAGCATCTTCCAGGCAATCCAGAACATCACGTCATCCTATGGGGCCACGAACAATTCTCCCACCCGGCTGGCGGCGAGAGTGGCGGCGCGATCTCCATTCAGGAAATAGGCTCCGGGCACGGAAATTGCAGCGGTGTGGGCATTGGCGATGGACCGCACGAAGGAGGTTCGTTTCACCGGCAACAGGAACCAATCGGGATGCGAGAAAACGCAACACTCGCCGCAAAATGCAACGCACCCGACAGCTATCCAACCAGAAGGGGCCGGCGAAAGCGTCGCTTACCGGCGGCCATTTCTCTCGGATTCGAGTCCCTCGAACACCGGCACCAACTGGCCGCGGACACCGGCCACATGCAGATCGGGATGAATCTCGAGAACATTGTGGACTGGTCGCCGGCCTGGACATTCACCGACGCCTTCCGGGCATCCCGCCCTTGGATCGCCCTGGCCTTCGACACAACCACGTGGGGGACGACGTGGGACGATCCCTCGACCCCGCCGCTCACGCTCGACACCGACGGCAACATCTCTCACCTCACGACATGGACCAACGCGGCCGGCCATACCATCCAGCAGCGGGCCGGCACATTGATGTTTCGTGGACTGGATGGCGGCTACGCGGCGGGCACATACCGCGCGGAGTGGGATGGCGAGGGCACCATCTCGTTCGGCTTTGACGCCCGTGTGATCGCGACTGGTCGCACCGCGGCAGGTCGGAATTTTGCCGACCTGCTCGTCACCCCGAGTGACGACGGTATCTTCATGCTCATCGAGTCGATCAATCCCGCCGACCCGGCCCGTGACTTCAATGTTTGGATGCCCGACTGGAACGGCCGGCGATTTGCCGAGCAGCGGTGGGATAAGGGCGGTTCAGCCTCCCCCTTCCACCCGGTTTTTCTCGAGCGACTCGCCCCATTCAAGACGATCCGCTTCATGGCGATGCAGGAGACCAACTCGTCCGACATTCGCTCGTGGACCGACCGCCGCGACGCCGCCGACATCCGCCAGGGCTCCGGGCCAAATGGAACCCTCAGCGAACCGCTCGTCAACGGCATATCGGTGGAATACATGGTTCGACTTGCAAACGATCTCGATGCCAATCCGTGGTTTAACATGCCGCACAAGGCGGATGACGAGTTCGTCAGGAACTTCGCCATCTACGTTCGCGAACACCTCGAGCCCGGACGAACGGTCTACGTCGAATGGGCCAACGAAGTCTGGAACTTCGGTTGGGGCTTCGAAGCCTCGCACTGGATCGACGCCCAAAGGGGCATGCCCGAAAACACCGGGCTCGATCCGGATCTTGCCCACTGGATCATCGCCGGCCGCGAGGCAAAGCGTGACATGGCGATCTGGTCGGACGTATTTGCCGGCCAGTCCGACCGGCTGGTTCGCGTTGCGGCCGGCTGGGCCGCCGTTGACTGGGTAACTGCCCAGATTGCCGAGGCGATGGAGGGATCGTTCGATGCAATTGCGATCGCCCCCTACATCACTCCCACCGACGAGCAGCGAGCAACCTATTCAGATGGCACCTCCGTCGATCAGGTTCTCGCCGACACGAGGATCAATCTTGCCACCAGCGTGGCCTGGACCGCCAATCACGAGCAGCTCGCCCAAGAGTGGTCGTCCCGGCTCGGCCGGACCATCCAGCTCCTTGCCTATGAAGGCGGGCCTCACCTCGACGGCCGCGGGGAGTCGTACCAGACGGTGTTCCACGCCGCGACAAACGACCCCGGAATGGGCGATATCTACCGTGACTATCTGAAAGGGCTCGACGCCGCCGGGATGGACCTCTACCTCGACTTCCAGTTCACGGGTCAGCCGGGGCTTTCGCAGTGGGGCGACTTCGCGAAACTCCATCGCATGGACCAACCTCTCGAGTCGGCACATCGCTATCGGGCCGTGTTCGCAGCCGCCACCGGCTCACTCTGGGATGTCACTACGCCGATTCAACCGACGTTGGCCGTTTATGCGGATGGTTTTTTGAGTGTAAACGGCCACCCGGTCACGCACGAGTCTCTCCCCGTCGGCACGTCATTCTCTTCGTGGGCCATCTTCGAAGCTGCGACCATCGGTGGTCGAAACATATTTTTTGCCGAACACTCCAGCGGACGGATGCATCGCCTCGATGCCACCGGTGATTGGTCCATCGTGGGGGGCTTGGATGGCGTCGGCAATGTATTTTCGATCCCATTGCCCCGCTTGGCGAACGAAACCGGTGAGCCGAACGTCCTGCGAACCATGTCCACCCTGGCAATGGCCTATTGGCTGGACATCGAAGGCGATGGAGATGGCGTGATCACCTGATACCGCCCCTGCCTCGAGCCGTGCCATCGTGGCGTTACCAGGCGTCTGGTATCCTCCCGTCTGTCATGGACGTCACCGAGATCCTCTGCCGCTGGTGGGGCTTCGACACGCTCCGCCCCTTGCAGGCGGAGGCGATCACTGCGGCACTTTCCGGCCGCGATTCGGTGGTGGTGATGCCGACCGGCGGCGGCAAGAGCCTCTGCTACCAACTGCCGCCGCTGGTGGGCGACACGACCGATGTCGTGATCTCACCGCTCGTCGCCTTGATGAAAGACCAGGTCGATTCGCTGGAGGCGATCGGCTATCCCGCAGGGGCTCTCTACGCCGGCATGGAGCAGGCAGAGCGGCAACAGATCCGTGATCGTCTGGTGGCGGGGGAGTTGCGGCTGCTGTTTGCGGCACCCGAGCGACTGGTCAACACCGGCCTGCTCGACCTGCTGGCCCGCGTGGGCGTGAAGCGATTCGCCATCGACGAGGCCCATTGCATCAGCCACTGGGGCCACGACTTCCGTCCGGAATACCGCCAGCTCGCCATGCTGCGGGAGCGGTTTCCCACGGCGAGCTTTCATGCCTTCACGGCGACGGCCACGCCGCGGGTTCGCAAAGACATTGCCGCCCAGTTGCACCTCCGCGACCCCGAGGTGCTCGTCGGCACCTTCGATCGCCCAAACCTGATTTATCGCGTCGTTCCCCGCACCGACCGCATCGGGCAGACGCTCGAGATTCTCGGCCGCCATCGGGGCGAGGCGTCAATCGTCTACTGTCTCTCACGGCGGGAGACCGAAGATCTGGCCGCCCGGCTGGCTGCCGAAGGAATCCTGGCGCAGCCCTATCATGCCGGCCTCGATGCCAGCCAACGGCATGCCACCCAGGAGGCGTTTGCCCGCGAGACGATCGACGTGGTGGTGGCAACCGTCGCCTTTGGCATGGGGATCGACCGCTCCAATGTTCGCCTCGTGCTTCACACGTCGCTGCCCAAGAGCCTCGAGGCCTATCAGCAGGAGACGGGGCGTGCCGGCCGCGACGGGCTCGCCGCCCAGTGCGTGTTGCTCTATTCGTCGGCCGATGTCTTCAGCTGGGAGTCACTTGTCCGCAAGAGCATCGACGAATCGGATCTCGAGCCCGACGAGGCCGGGCAGCTGCTCTCCTCGACGGTGGAGCATCTCCATGCGATGCGACGCTACGCTCAGGCCGCCCGCTGCCGCCATGCCGCGCTCTCGGAGTATTTCGGGCAGGCCTATGAGCAGCCCACCTGCGAGGCCTGCGATGTCTGCCTGGGCGAGACCGAAAGCCTGCCCGATTCCACGGTCACGGCGCAAAAGATCATTTCCTGTGTGGCGCGGGTCGGTGAGCGGTTTGGTGTGCGGCATGTCTGCGAGGTCCTGCGGGGCGCGAAGACGGAGGGAATCATGCGGCATGGCCACAACCGCCTCTCCACCTATGGCCTGCTCCCGATGATCGACCAGCGGGCCACCGAAAACCTCGTTCATCAGCTGCTCGATCAGGAACTGCTCTCCCGCAGCGGCGGTGATCGGCCGGTGGTGACGCTCAACGCCCGGTCGTGGGAGGTGCTGCGGGGCGAGCGGCAGGTGGTGCTGCTTCAGCCGCGGGCCGGCCGCGCCAAGACGGCGAAGGCCGATGCCGACGACTGGAGTGGCGTCGACCGCGACCTCTTCGAGCGGCTGCGAACCTGGCGCCGCCGGGTGGCCGACGCCCGCGGCAAGCCCGCATGGACAATCTTCGACGACAAGTCCCTCCGCTCGATCGCCCGTGAAAAGCCCACCTCCCCAGCCGCCCTGCTCCGCTGCAAAGGCATCGGCGAAAAACGCCTCGCCGACTTCGGCGCCGCCATCCTCGACCTCGTCGCTGGCCGCGAAAGCAACGAGACAACAGGCTGAAAGAAAAAAGAGAAATGGAGGAGTGAGACATCTCCAAACGAGGGAGGCTCGGGGCTGTCGATGCCCCGTCGCCGGCGCATCTCAATGTCTTGTCCGCCTTCGCTACCACGACAGATCGGGAGACCTGTCCTACAACGGCCGGAGACGCCCCTGCTCCATGAGCCACCGCCGCCCCGCCGGCACCATTCCCACGCAGCCCACCTGCTCGACCACCACGGCAGCGATGCCCCGGGCCGTCAGCGACCCGATCACGTCGAAGAGCTGCCGGGCAATCGGCTGCGGCATACCCATCGACGGCTCGTCGAGCAGCAGCAGCCGCGGCCGCCCCACCATGGCCCGGGCGACCGCCAGCATCTGCTGTTCCGCCGCCGAGAGGGCCGTCGCAGGCCGGCTCATGCGGGTTCCCAAAATGGGAAACAGTTCGCATGCCTCCGAGATGTCGCGCCGCAGCTGCCAGGCGTCCCGCTGAGTGTAGCCGCCGAGTTCGAGGTTTTCCCGTACCGTCATCCGGGAAAAGAGCCGCCGGCCCTGTGGGCAGTGGCCGATCCCAAGCCGCATGATGGCGTGCGGAGGGAGCCCGGTGATCGAGCGGCGTCGGTACCGCACCTCCCCGGCCTGCGTCGGCACGAGTCCGGAGATGGCCGCCAGAAGGGTCGACTTGCCGGCGCCACTGTCTCCGTGAATCGAGACGATCTCGCCTTCGGCAACCTCAAACGAGGCAGCTGCAACCGCCATGATGGGGCCGTATGCCACATCGATCTGATCGACTACCAACAGCGGCATCGCATGATCCTCAGGACGAGACTCCCGTGGTGATTTCGATCACCCGCCGGTGGCGTTTCATCTCGGCCGGTGATCCTTCGGCGATCTTCACCCCCTGCTCGAGCACCGCCATGCCGTCGCTGATCCTGGCCAGCGGGTCGATGCTGTCGCCGGTGACGAGCACTGCCGAGCCCCGCTGCTTGATCTGCCCGATCAGGTCGATCACGGCATCGACTTCCTCGGCCTCCAAACCTGCCGTCGGTTCATCAAGCAGGATGAGCGTGGCTCCGGTGGCGAGGGCCCGGGCGATCTCCAGCCGTCGACGGCCTGCCAGCGACAGGCCGCCGGCGATCCGCTCGGCGTCTCCCTCGAGCCCCACGAAGGCCAGCGCCTCCTGGGCGCGGCGGCGTGCCTCTTCTTCGCCGCGACGATGGCGGCGGGTGCCGAGCAGCAGCGCGATGGCGCCTCCCGGGATCGTGCGATCGAGGCCCACCAGTACATTTTCGAGCACGGTCATCTCAGGAAAGAGCCGCGGCTGCTGAAACGTTCTGGCGATGCCGGCACGGGCGACCGCGTGGGGAGAGCGCCGGCCGCGCCTCCAGATGGCGATGGTGCCGGCGGCCCCAAGAACCCAGCCCGCGACGAGGCCGGCCCAGCCGCGGATCCGCACCCGAGCCTTGCCGGCGGCCAGCCGGTCGAGCACCTCGTCGGGCAGACTGGCCTGCGGCTGGGAAGGGCTTGCCGCATCGGCCATATCGGAAGCATCGGGGATCGTGCCCGGCCCCGCCCGGCGGGCGGTCACGGCGGCCTGGAGCTGATTCCGCAATGACACGGCATCGGCGTAGTCGCGCCGGATCGCGAGCACATCCCGGCCGTTGGCGGTCACCACCCGCCATTTCCCGGCAAGCTGATCGATCGCCAATTCGCCACGAAAATAACTCCGCAGCCGCCGCCGGGCCGTGTCGAACGTGAACGGCTCGTCGAGCACCATGCCCCGCTTCACGACGGCCAGCCAGAGACGGTCGACATCGACGGCGGCGGCGGCTGTGAGCAGCCCGACCAAGAGCCCGATGCCCATCGCCATCCAGAACACCCGTGGGCCAAACGTCTGCGTGAGCCGATGCCCGTGAAACCGCACCGATCCACTCGTCGGCGAACAGATCCCGCTCACGCAGTTGCAGACGGTCGTCTTGCCGGCGCCGTCGGGCCCGATGAGCGACACGACCTGTCCCTCCGGCACATCGAGATCAAGATCCGACACGGCGACGAGGCCACCGAATCGCATCGACACGCGGTCGATATCGAGCAGCGGAATATCAGCGGCCGATGCCACGGGTCTGGTCCTCATCGCCTGCCGTGCCCCCATTCGGCCGCCAGCCGTCGCGAGGGAATCAGGCCCGCCGGGCGATACCGCATCACCAGCACGAGCGCCAGGCCGAAGATCGCCAGCCGCCAACTCGCGAGGCTGAGGAGGCTCGAGCGATCCGCAGCGCCGCTGAGCTGTTGGATGAGCGAGTCGGCCGCCGGGATGAGCACGGTGTCGAAGCCAACCAGGATCGCCACGCCCAGAAGCGTGCCCGGAATGCTGCCGAGCCCACCGAGGATCACGGCACAGAGCACCAGGATCGAGCGATTGAAGTCATAGGCATTCGGATCGGCGGTGGTCGACAGCGTTGCGGCATAGAGACATCCGGCCAAGGCGGCCACCGCCGCCGACATCGCGAAGGCCGACAGCTTCACCTGGGTCGCCGAAATCCCCAGTGCCGCGGCGGCCGGCTCATCTTCCCGCACCGCCGCCCACGCCCGCCCCAGACGGGAGCTTTCCAGCCGCCGCATCGCCCACACCACCCCCGCCAACGCGGCGAGGACGAGGTAGTAGAACCAGCGGGGATCGACCGCGAAGGCGCGGCCGAGATCGGTGCCGGCCACGGTCACGCCGGCACCCGGCGGCGGCACGGGATTGAGCCCCTTCATACCCCCGGTCACCTGTTCGAGATTGCGGAGCGTCACTTTCACCACCTCCCCGAATGCAAGCGTGACGATTGCCAGGGCGTCACCACGAAGCCTGAGCACGGGGCCACCGAGCGCGAAGCCGACGCCGGCGGTCACGGCAATGCTCACGGCAGTTGCCACCAGCCAGCCGATCTGGAAGGGAAAGAGGGGCACCGTCAGGATCGCCACCATGAAGGCACCGATCCCGAAGAAGGCGGCGATCCCGAGATGGAGCAGGCCCGTGTAGCCGACCATCACATTCAGGCCCAGGGCCAGGATGCAGTAGATGAAGAGCGTCGTGACCTGCCCACCGAGAGCACCGCCAAGGGCGGGCACGAAGAGGGGCGCGATCGCCAGCAGGGCCAGCGCCACCACCTCCCACCGCTGGCCGATCCAGTTCCATAGTGCAGCCATTAGACCTTCTCCTTCGCACGGTGGCCGAGCAGCCCTTCCGGCCGAAAGGCGAGCACCACGATCAGCACGGCGAACACGATCGCCCCGGCCCACCGTTCGCCCGCGTAGGCCGTCGAGAGCGCCCGCACCAGGCCCACCATCAATCCCCCCGCCACCGCGCCGCGAATGCTGCCCAGCCCGCCGAGCACCGCGGCTGTCATGGCGTAGAGACCGTTCTGGAATCCCATCTGGTAGCTGATGGTGTTGGTATAGAGACCGGCAATCACGCTGGCAGCGCCGCCAAGAAACCCGGCGAGAAAGAAGGTCGTCGCCACCATGCGGTCGACGTCGATCCCCATCAGTGCCGCTGCGGTGCGATCCTGGGCCACGGCTCGCACCGCCTTGCCAAGCCGTGTCGTCCGCATGAGCAGCATGATGCCGACGATCAACGGCATGGCCACCACCATCACGAGCAGATCTTTCCAGCCAAACTGCACCACGTTGCCCGGCAGCAGGCTCGCCGCCGGCACTACCTGGGGAAACCCACGGTCGGCCGGACCGATCCATGCCAGTCCGATATTCATGAAAATAAACGACACACCGATCGCCGAGACCAATGGGGCCAGGGTCGGAGCCTCACGAAGCGGCCGATAGACGAATCGGTCGACCGCCACATTGAGCCCGCCACAGAAGAGCCCGCAGAGGAGCACCATGGCGACGACACCAAGCCAGGTGGCCAGTGACGGCGGCCCTCCCGTGGCCGCCAGCCCCAACGGCGCCACCAGCCCCAGCGCCGCGCAGGCGCCGAGCATGATCAGGTCGCCATGGGCGAAGTTGATAAACCGCAGCACCCCGTAGACCATCGTGTAGCCGAGGGCCACCAGCGCGATCAGGCCACCGTTGGTGAGACCGATCAGGCATTGCTGCAGCAAAAACAGGGCCAACACAGCGTGCTCTCCTCGGCGGTGTTGCTACTCGGCCGGCGATTCCGCGGCCATGTCGCTTGTCCTGATCGTCTCCGCAAACTCGAAGCGACCTTCCCGCACCACGCTCACCGTGAGCACGCCGAGGGTCGTATCGCCATTTTCATCGAATCCCCAGTGGCCCAGCGCCCCGTCGTAATCACCGATTGCCAACGCGGCAGACGTGATCGCCAGCCGATCCTTCACTCCTGCATCGCGGATCGCCCGCAGCACGACGCCCGCCGCCTCGTACCCATACACGGCATACCCATCGGGCGATTCACCCCACTCGCGGCGATAGCGGTCGACGAAGGCCGCTCCCTTGCCGGTGAGTCGCTCGGGTGGCAACCCACCGAAGGTGACGAAGCAGCGGCCGTCGAGAACCGCCGCACCCGCCGAATCGATGAAGGCCTGCGCCTGACAGCCATCGGGCACCAGCAGCACCGCATCGATCCCTGCGCTAAACATGTCCTTGGCCAACTGTCCCCCCTTGCTCTGCACCGTACCGCCGAAATAGACGAGGTCGGGCTGCGACGACTTGATGCGGGCCATGAGCGACTTGAACTCCTGTGCCCGGGCATCGATCGCATCATGGCCGAGCACCTCGATTCCGATCTCCCGGCAGCGGTCGGCAAACAGATCGGCAATACCCTTGCCATACACCTGACCATCGTCAAGCACGTAGACCTTTCGGATGCCCTGCCGCCGTACCCACTCCGCCGAGAGGGGGCCCTGCAGGTCGTCGGCTGGCACCACCCGCACGAAGTTGATCCGCCCCACGGGGCGATAGACCTCGGGCTCGCCCGGCTCACCGAGGCGGGGCTTGGTGAGGCCGACGGCGGTGGCGGCCGGCGACACCATCAGCAGGTCACCGAAATTGAGGATCGGCATCGACACCTTCGCAGCCCCCGAGTTGAGTGGCCCGATACAGGCGACCACGTCAGGATCCTGCAAGGCCCGCCGGGCGTTGGCCGCCTCGGCCTCACTGGTCCACTGGCCGGCAGCGACCGTTGAATCGTCGAGATCGAGATACTCGACGCGAAACGGGCCGACGTGGCCGCCTGCCTCATCGATCGCCATGCGGATCCCACGCACAATCGAGTCGGTCTGCTGCTTGGCGGGGCCGGTTCGCGGCAGGCTCGATACGATCCGGACCACCCCCGGATCGGCCGGCCGGCAGCCGAAGACCGCCATCAGCATGGCGGCCACCATCGGAGCCGCACAAATCCGTGCATTCATGCCCGGAATGTACGGCCCGCGTTTTCCCGGCGTCAAACCGTCTCATCGCGTCACCAGCCGCCAGGCCCGGTGGATCCGCTCGTTGCGGAAGTCTTCGGGAATCGTCTGCCGGGTGATCTCGCGGATCGTGTAACTGGCTGCCACCTGTTCTTCAGCCAGATGAAAGCGGCGAAAATTCGTTGAGAAATAGACGATGCCCCCGGGAGCGAGATTCTTTGCGACCAACTCCAGGAGTTCCCCGTGGTCGCGTTCGACATCCCAGGGCGTGTCGCTCTTCGCCGATCGGGAGAAGGTGGGGGGATCGACGACGACCAGATCAAACGGGGGCTCGCCCCGCCGCGCACGGTGCTCGAGAAAGCCGCGGGCCTCGTCGCGAATCGTGCGATGGCGGCCCGCATTCTTGAAGCCGTTGGCGGCGAGGTTGGTCCGCGTCCAGTCGAGATAGGTGTTGGAAAGATCGACGCTCGTTGTTTCGGCGGCCCCGCCGGCCGCCGCATAAACCGAAAAGCTGCCTGTGTAACTGAAGAGATTTAGGAAGCGTTTGCCATCGGCTTCATTGCGGACCAACGCCCGCGTCTGCCGGTGATCGAGGAAGAGCCCCGTATCGAGATAGTCGGAGAGATTGACCTCGAAGGCCAGCCCTCCTTCCTGCACCGTAAGCAGCGTCTGCTGCTGGCCGACCTTCTCATACTGCCCGCCCACCCGCTGGCGGCGGCGGGCCTTGAGAAAGGCCTGATTCGGCGGCACTCCCAACTCGGCTGCCGCGGCCTCGATCATTCGCGAGAGCCACACCTCGTGTTCGATCTCGGTGCGTTCATGCGGTCGCTCGTATTCGGCCGCATGGAGCCAGCCGACATACCAGTCGATGACAAGCGGCACCTCGGGAATGTCACGATCATAGACACGAAAGGCCTCGATCCCCTGGCGGCGGGCCCACTTGGAGAGGTGTTTGAACCGCTTCGCCAGCCGCCTCCGGAAGTCACCGATCTGTTCGTCGGTGGCCCGGGCACGCTGACGCCCGGCGAGGGGCGCGACGTCTCTGGCCTCGTTGGCAGGGAAGCCTGCCTCCTCCTGGCCTGCTGCCGGCGGTGGCGGGATGCAGTGTCGCGGCCGGATATCGACCTCGAGAAGGCGGCAGGCGATCGGGCCGTTGTGAATTGGCACGCGATGGGTGGTGCGGAGGCCGAGGTGTTTCGTGGCGGGCGTGTCGGGGGCGAGAATCGCCGCCCGCCAGCCGCCGCACTGCTGCACGAGCCAGTCGCCAATGCGGCGGTACAGTGCCGCCGCCCGCGGCAAGGGCAGCCGTTCGCCATACGGGGGATTGGTGACCACGAGGCCGGCCTTCCCCGTGGGCCGCACCTCCTCAAAGTGATGCTGCGCGATGACCACATGCGCCGCCACGCCGGCCGCCTCGGCATTGGCCCGCGCGGCAGCGACAGCCTGCTGGTCGAGGTCGCTGGCGGAAAACGAGCCGGCCGGAGGCTTACCGCGGGCCTCGAGTTCCGCCACGAGCCGGGCGGCTAAAGCCTTGTCGCAATCGCGAAACCGAAACAAGCCATGGCCCTTGCGCCGGGCCCGCCACAGCCCCGGGGCCATGCCCGCTGCTATCGTGGCCGCCTCGATCACAAGTGTGCCCGAGCCGCACAGGGGATCGAGCAGCGATTCGCCTGAGCAGTCGCCGTCTGGATGGCCCGGTCGCCACCATCCGGCGATGCCGAGGATGCCGGCGGCGAGCACCTCGGAGAGTGGTGCCTCCACATCGCCCATCCGCCAGCCCCGCTGGTGGAGCGATCGGCCGGCGGCATCGCGGAAGATCGTCGCAACGTTCCCGACCAGATGGAGCGCAAGCCGCAGCGTCGCCCCCCGCAGTTGGACGCTCGGCCGTTTCCCGCTGGGGGTGCGAAGCTGATCGACAACCGCATCCTTCACGACCTGCGCCGCGTAAAGCGAGTGGGTGAGAAACGTGTCATGGATGACGGCGTCGACGCGAAGTGTGTCCGATGTCTTCAGCTGCTCGGTCCAGTCAAGCTCCTGAATCGCACGGTAGAGCGACTCCGACGAATCGACTCGAAACCTTCCGAGCGGCTCGAGCACACGAATCGCCGTGCGGCTTTCGAGCACGACGCGGTAAAGCGTTTCCCGTTCCCTGCCGCGAGGGGCTGAAAACTCGATCGTCCGTCGGCCGACCCGCAGATCATCCGCCCCGATCGCCTCGAGTTCCTTGGCCAGCAGCCACTCGAGGCCCTCGAGTGTGCGCGCCGTCAGCCGCGGTGGCTCATCGAGCGTCGCCGCGAGCAAGGGCCGTGGCACTGGGTGAATAACAGGAAATTCCATAAACGATCGTTGCAGGCGGCGTTTCCCGCTCCAGACTGCGCTGGGCAGCCGATGACTTGGGATGGGCTGCGGTCAGCCGGGCCGCCGCTCCGCGGGTAGGCTTTCGGCTTGCGTTGGGGCAGGCGGAAACTCCACGTTGGGATAGATCTCCGCCACCGGCCCCGAAATTCCAAGCGGGTAGAGGCCGAGATACTCGGCGGGTGTCAGGCGTCGTTGTTCGGCGATTGACATGACCTTGATAATATACGTCGGTATAGGTGCCAGTCAACGGACCCTGCCGTGCGTCGCTGCCCCGCCGACGAAGTCGCGCAGGTCGGCCCGCCGCAGCCTCCACCAGTACGACGCGGAAAATCCAGGCCAGAGCGCCGAAAGTCGGCCGGCCGGATCGCGATACCAGGTGGTACAGGGCCGTCGCCACGACGAGGCGGTCGAGCCCGCGCCAGCGGTGGAGCCCCACACAGTCCGCAGAAACCGCCGCTGGATCCATTTATTGAACTGATGCTGCACATCGGGCCGCACATCGATCTCGGGAAGCCGGCCGGCTTCGAGCAGGTCGAGGCAGGAGCTTACGTAGCGGACCTGCGCCTCGAGCATAAACACGATCGAGTTGTGGCCGAGGCCGGAGTTGGGGCCCATCAGCAGGAAGAGGTTCGGGTAGCCCGCCACCATGAGGCCGTTGTAGGCCTCGGGGCCTGTGGCCCAGTCGTCGGCGAGTCGGCGGCCGCCCCGGCCACGGATGTCGATCTCGGTAGCCGGATTGAACGTGCGGAAGCCGGTGGCCAGCACGAGCACGTCCGCCGGTCGCTCCACGCAATCCGCCGTCACGATTCCCTGCGGGCGGATCGCGATGATCTTCTCGGTGGTCACATCCACATTGTCACGGGCGAGCGCCGGGTAGTAATCGTCGGAGAGGAGCACCCGCTTGCAGCCCATCGTGTACTGCGGCGTGACCGCAGCGCGGAGGGCGGGATCCTTGATATGCCGGGCCAGATGAGCCAGCGACTCCCGCTGCCAGCTCCCCAGGAGCCATGGCCAGAGCGTGAAGCCGATCGCGATTGTCTCCGACTCCATATAGAGGAGTGTCCGCCACAGCCGCTGCATGCCGGGGACATGGTCGAAGGCCCATCGCGCCCAGCGGGAGACCTTCCGGTCGTGCCGCGGCAAGACCCACGGGGGCGTCCGCTGGCAGACCAGCAGCCGCTTCACCTGCGGGGCGATCGCAGGAATGATCTGGATTGCACTGGCGCCCGTGCCGATCACGGCCACCCGTTTGCCGGCGAAGTCGACGTCGTGCCGCCAGCGGGCGGAGTGAAAGGCCGGGCCCGCAAACGTCTCAAGCCCCGGCAGTTCCGGAATCCGCGGCACATGCAGGCCGCCCACGCCGGCCACGATGATGTCGGCCGTGAACGTGCGGCCGTCGGTGGCGGTGAGCTGCCAGCGTCGCTCGGCGTTGTCCCAGTCGAGCCGCATAATCTCCGTGTTGAACCGGATGCGGTCGGTGAGGCTGTGCTTGGCGGTCACCCGCTCCAGATAGCGAAGGATCTCCGGCTGCGGGGCGTAGGTTCGCGACCAGCCCGAATCCTGTTCGAATGAAAAGGAGTAGAGGTGGGAGGCGATATCGCAGGCACAACCCGGGTAGGTATTTTCCCGCCAGGTGCCCCCCACTCCGGCTGCCTTTTCGAAGATCGTGAATTCGCTGCGGCCGGTCTCGAGCAGTTGAATCGCCATCCCCAAGCCGCCGAAGCCGGCGCCGAGAATGGCAACGCGGGTGTGGTCGGTCGCTGAGGGCAGCAGGCTCGCCATGCTCCGAGGCTACCGTGCCGCCGCCGTCTCCGGAAACCGATCCTCCTTCGCGAGCCTGATCCGCGATGAATTTGCTGCGCACTTTGTGCCCACCGCGCAAGCCAAAACGACTCCCCTCCGTCCTCAGTCATGAGGAAGTGACCGATCTGCTTGCCAGACTGATTGGCCAGCCGGCAATAATTGCAACGCTTCTCTATGGCGCGGGCCTACGGCTCATGGAGGCGCTTCGCTTGCGAGTCAAGGATCTGGATTTCGAGCGCCGAGAGATCGTCATCCGGGAGGCGAAGGGCAACAAGGATCGAGTCAGCGTGATTCCCCAGTGCCTGGTACCTGAACTGGCGACCTCATTGAGGAAATGGCAGACCGAGCATGCCCGCAGAGTCGAACTTGGCAGCGGCCGTGTGCAGCTACCGACAGCACTGGCCCGTAAATATCCTGCCTTGGAGACCGCCTGGGGGTGGCAGTGGGTATTCCCGGCAGAGCGAGACTACCGCGACCGCGTCGATGGCAGACACTACCGTCATCACATCCATGAAAGTACCGTCCAGCGAGCGGTAACCAAAGCTGCCCGTGACGCCGGCATCGTGAAACGGGCAACCTGCCATACGCTTCGGCACTCTTTCGCCACGCACTTGTTGGAAGGCGGCTATGACATCCGTACCGTCCAGGAGTTGCTGGGGCACAACGACGTACGCACGACGATGATCTACGCCCATGTACTTAATCGTGGCGGCCCACTGATTCGGAGCCCGGCCGACGGCCTTCCGGGACCGGGATTATGCCGCCCTCCAGCAGCAGAACACGCACCTTCCCCGCCGCGACCGTGTCGCTAACCCTAATCGCATGCTTGACTTGCCAATCCCCACACACCTAGGCTTCCGGGGTTATGCCGACACAAGAATGTGTTTCTGTGGAACGAGAGAAATACAAGTTATCCTTTCTCAACCATCACATCTCACAGCCACAATATGACAACTGACCAAAACCAATCCAACCAACTTGCGAGCGCTCCATCAGCATCTCGACTCGTCAAAACGGCCAGTTGGCTCGGCACATGGGCCGTTATTTGCGCTGCGATCTTCGTTCTTCGGTTTCGCAAGATTTGGCTTCTCGTTGGAGAATCATGGATAGGCCTCTTGGTCGGCTACTTTGTACTGTGGCTTGGGGGGGCGTCGCTTTACTTCGCATTTTCACAACTTGACCGCATCAAGTCCGAAGGACTTAAGTTTGTCGCACAGATGCTTCTCTGTCTCCTCGTCACAGTCGTGATTGGCGGGGTAATCTTAGTCATCACCTTCTAACCTCGCTTGTGAGCGCTTCATACATGGAGTGAATACACGTCGACAGGAAATCCGAAACGGATAACCACGCGATGCAACGGAGCGGAAATGGCGTTCCGATTTTTTCCTTAAATCAAGATCACTCGCGCCATTTCCGCCCGCTGATCGCCATCGTTCGCCGGACAATTCGGAAAACAGAGTTCGGCCTATCTCTACCGCGACCAAAAAAGCGATGACAACGAAACCAATAACCGACCCCTGCCAGGAGACCATCCGGTCATTTGCGAAACGCTCTGATCGGACCGTATTGCTGATCACATTGCTGTTCGCCATGGGCGGAGCCTTCATAGATATCGCTCTTGGCGTTAGTGACGCATTGTTGGGCAGTCGTCCGGCGGTGTTCTGGGGGATTTGGGTGCCGCTTTGCTTCATTACCATCCCGCCACTCCATTACCTTTGCCGCAAAGTGTGGATCTTGCAAGAGCGCGTCCAGGCCCTTGAGTCGCAATTAAAGACCGAAGAGTGCCGTGAGCAGTGCAACGCCTAGCAGTCGCGTCGCGGCGAACAACGCGATGCAGCGGACTCGCAATAAAATTGGGCGGTGTGGATCGCGTATGGCTGCGAGCCGCTGATCGCCCGCGTTAGCCGAAACCCGACCATCTCTCGCAAAGCAAAGGGTTGTCCCTCATGAATGATCTGCTTCAACTTGCCTGTCTCATTAGTGTGGCTGCCCTACCACTTGTTGTGCTGGGCCTTCGCGCAGCCCGCCCAAAGTTCATGCCATGGTGGGCCGTCTTCTTGCTTGTGATTGGGCTGGGGTGGGGGCTGGTCTTACTCGCCGCGATGCTGAACGAGACCAAGAATGGCGGTGCAGGCCATGTTTTCGCCCTGTTTTTTGGTTGGGCCATTGCGCTCATTTGGCTTGCCCCATGGCTTCTTGTGTATGCAGTCATCCAACTCTTTCGCCGCCGTGCGATTCCCCGTGCCTAACCACGCAATGCAGCGGACTCGCGATAAAATCAGTCCAGACGGAGAAGCCAAGGTCGCGAGCCGCTGATTGCTACCGTTCGGCAACAGGAAGGAAATGAGGCCCCATGCGGCTGACACCCATCGCGATAACCATCTTCGGCTGGCTGGCGATCGGCACCACTTTTTCAGGAGACGCGGGCGAGCCGCCGGGCTCACCTGCTGCTGCCTCAGCACGTATATTCAACGCACTCGATTACGGCGCTGTGGGCGACGACAATACTGATAATACGGCGGCATTTTCGGCTTGCATCAAGGACGTGATCGAAGCGGGAGGCGGCCGCATGATGATCCCCGTCGGGGTCTATCGCGGCAGAATCGTCATTCCCGGAACCAAAGAGTGGATCACCGTGGAAATCGTGGGCGAAAGTGAACCCACCCCGGTCTTCGGGACGATCGGCGCATTTCCGTTTCCGAAGAATGGCACGACAATTAAATGCGTGTCGGAATCAGGTCCGGCGGTCATCTCCGCAGCCAACGTCCCCGCCAAGTTGTATTCGCAGTTCTCAGGGATCAACGTGAGCCTGCGAAACCTGGACGTCCGCACGTATGACAATCCTGGGATCGGCGGCATCAATCTGCTAAACGCGGCGCAATGCAAACTCGAGAACGTCTTCGTCAACACCAATCGCTACAACGTACAGGCGTCCAAGCCCACCCGCGGCACGGTCGGCATTAGCACCCCAGCCTGCAACAATGCAGCCCTCACGATCCTACGCAATGTCGTCGTGACCGGATATCACACCGGTATCCTGGTGAACGAGCATACCGATGGCGATAACGTTACCGTGGCGTCCAACGTCAACGGGCTGGAGTTTGCCTTCGCCTATCACGCCTCCAGATTCGGCCGGGTCGGCGCGTATCGATGCAGCCGCTGCCTCACGGTAACCGGCAAGCACGGTTTCTGCATCGAGCAGCTCAATGTAGAGATTGCCGGCCCCGGGCAGACCAGCAAAGACAATGCGTGGCAAACCACTGAGTTCAACATTTACGCTCCCGAGAATCTCGGCACTGGTGACCTCAACTGGTGGGTTGTCGAGGGCAATGTTGGAGCGGTGGAGAAGTTCACGAAGAGTGGCGGAGAGCATGTCCGTACCCGACGGATCGGATCGCATCCAATTCCAGCAGAAAACTCGGCGAAATGATGATCCCCCCAAGCGATAGTCGGCACGGGACGCCGTATCAGGGCATGCCGAACCAAGCCTTACAGCCGACTCGCGAGAGCGTCTTGCGGTATGGATGCCGTGTTGGCTGCGAGCGGCTGAAGGCGGTCGTTATCCACTCATGAAAAGAATCGCTAATTCGCTCATTGCTGGTTGCATCGTGCTGCTCATCGCCGGATGTTCTCAGCGCACCAACATTGGCTCGCAAACTACACGGACGGTCGACACGTACGACATAGATTTATTTGAAAAACTTGACGGAGAACTGAAAGCACTAAGCCGTGGAGTATCCTTGCTTCTCGCGATGAACCGGGAATCTGACCGATTCACAACTCTGACGGACTTTCTTGCAACGATTGACGCAGGCCAACTGCGCTGTGAAATCAGGGAACTGGAGTATTACCCTTTAGTTCTCTACATATATCACACATCTTACTACCTTCCCGATGGTTCGTATCGTCCAACGCTAGATCGCAAGTCAGCGCTCGTTCTTGTTGACGCGAAGACCCATCGCGTGATCGATTTCACATTTGAAACTGGCTATCGAACTGACGCTATAAGCAGCCAAGAACCGTACTACGAGGGATCATGGGACCGTAAAGACGGGACAACTGTTACGTACAGGCTCCTACCCTCAGGTTTTGAGGTGTCGAAGGCAGAAGAGCAGGGCAAGTAATCAACTACGCAGATAACAATCGCATGCACCGGAGTTGCCGACGGTGCGGTATTCACATGGGAACATCGCTGGCGGCAACCCGGTGATGCGTGGCGTTATACTGCATCGAATGGCCGCGATGGCGGAGAGTACATCTACGTGACGGATAGCTCCAAACCTGAGTCGACTCTCGATTGGCTGGTCGGAGTACCGCTTCTCCTCCTAATCGGTGCGGTTGCAGTCGTGGTGGTCTCGCCGATACTGCTCGCGCGTGCGTTCATTCGGACCATCTGCCCCAGGTGTCACATCCCCGTGGCGAGGAAAATCCTTGCAACGACCTTCGATCGAGAAAACGTTAAATTCAACGTCGATCACTACCGTGTCTCGTGTGCCTGCCGTTGGTGCGGCAGTCGGTGGGACTACGAAAAGTTGCTCGGAGCCGACTTGCGCAGAGTTGACTTCCATGAAGGCGGTACACTCCGGGGCCCTCCGGGGCTGTCCTCGGGTAGCACCTTCAGTTCAATCCGAAAGCCCAGCGATTCCTGACACCAATCGCAGTATCACAATCGAATGCACCGGATTTGCCACCGGTGCCGATTCCTGAAGTTGAGTGTCGCTGGCGGCAACCCGGTGATGCGTGTCGTTAGGAGCACCCTGCAACATGCCCGCGATGAAGTTTCTGCTCTGGCTAACGTTATCCGGCTTTGCGGTTGCGGTCGGCGGCCTTGTTCATCGCGCACTCGCGGTAGGCGTGCCGTATCAAGATCCCACTCCTGCCCAAGCCGCTGCGGAGCGGGTGTCCGTCGCTATCAGCGACTTGGCAATGGGTAGCGGTATAGTCATGTTGCTCGTGGGCCTCGTTGGGATGGCATTCATCGGCGTAGGCCGTCTGGTGAAATTGAAAGCCGGCTCCTAACCATACGATGCAAAGGACTCGCGGGTATCGTCATGGGTGATTGCTGCCCCGAGGGCCGCGAGCCTTTGATCTTTGCCGTTCGGCCGGATCAGTTTAGACGTTGCGTCATGCTGAAAGCAATTGTTTCAAAACGCCTAACCCTCTGAAAGTGTATCTCATGAACAGTCTATTTTCGTTACATCTTGGCTGCCGCCTCGCGGTTTTGGTTGTTCTGGTTTTTAATGTTGGATGCGGAACTCAGAGGAACTCCCGAACTACTTCGACGACGCCTACTTCGGAGGATGACATTCCAGCAGCATCCTTTATGGAGCGAATTGATGACCACGATAGAAAACATCTCCTTGAGTGGTTTACTGCTGAAAAACCGATGGACGAGATTTACAGGTGGTTTGACACAGAGTTGCCAAAGGCTGGATGGCAACGCATTTCTGATGCGGAAGATCACCCAATTACCAGGACACTCCAGTTTCAAAAGGGTGACAGGAAATGCAAAATAGAAATCTCTGGTTTTATGACCGGCGGCACCATGTCAAACCCTCAAGTTGATTCAAAGTTTTTTATTGAAATATGGCCAAACCTAAAGTAACATGCAGTGTTTACCATTAGTCGACTGTTACGTGAACGACGCCGATCGATGTCCTTCTGAACTAAATCAGAAGCAATCAGACATAGCCAAGCGGTGAACCGGAACCGCCGATCACGCGGATTTCTGAAGTCAGAATTCTTGGCGGCGGCCCGGTTACCGCCGCCGTTATGTGGCGGAGAGCGACAACGGCGCTGGCGGGTGAGCGATCACCTGAATCAACGCTTGGCCACGTTGTTCGGGCAACCGCCTACCTCGCGTTCATTTTCCCTTTCCTCCTCATGGGTGACGGGAGAGTGGAGGAGGACAGGCTCGCCATGCCCCGAGGCTACCGTGCCGCCGCCGTCTCCGGAAACCGGTCCTGGATCGCCTGCACTGAGAGCAGGTCGTTCCGCATCGCCTCCATAGCCCGCACACAGGCCTCGGCGGCCGGCAGTGTCGTGATGCAAGGCACGCCATACTGCACGCTCGCCGCCCGAATCCGCCCCTCGTCGGTACGGGCCCCCTTCCCCCGCGGCGTATTGAAGATGAGGTGCACGCGGCCGTCGATCAGATAGTCGAGCAGGTTGGGATGCCCTTCCTGGAGCTTCCGCATCGGCTCGACCGGAATCCCCGCCGCCGTAAGGGCGCGGGCCGTGCCTTCCGTCGCGATCAGTTCGAAACCGAGCGCCACCAGCCTCCCCGCCAGTCCCACCATCGATTCCTTGGCCTGCGGGCTGGCAACGCTCAAAAAGATCCGCCCCTCGCGGGGCAGGAGGATGCCGGCGGCGATCTGACTCTTGGCAAAAGCGATGCTGAACTGCTCGCTCACCCCCATCACCTCGCCGGTGCTCCGCATCTCCGGGCCCAGGGCGATATCGACGCCGGCAAACTTCACAAACGGAAACACGCTCTCCTTCACACTGCGATGGGCCGGCACCGGATCGGCGTCGATTCCCTGCTCGGCCAGACCGAGCCCCGCCATCACCTTCACCGCCACCTTCGCCACCGGCAGGCCCGTCGCCTTGGCGACGAAAGGCACGGTGCGACTGGCACGCGGATTGACCTCGATCACGTAAAGCGTGGGCGTGCCGTCTTCCTTCTTGACGGCAAACTGCACGTTCATCAGGCCGATCACGCCAAGGCTCTTCGCCATCTCGGTAGCGGCGGCCTTGATCTCGTCGACCACTTCGGCCGAGAGGCTGTGCGGCGGGATGCAGCAGGCTGAGTCGCCGGAATGTACCCCCGCTTCTTCAATGTGTTCCATCACGCCGGCCACGATCACGTCGCGGCCGTCACTGATACAATCGACATCGACTTCGATCGCATCCTCGAGAAACCGGTCGATCAAGACCGGCTGCCCCTGAGCCACCGCAAAGGCCTCTGCCACATACCGCTCGAACTGCACCGTGTCGTAGCAGATCTCCATCGCCCGGCCACCAAGCACGAAGCTCGGCCGCACGAGGCTCGGGAATCCGATCCGGGCCACCTCCCGCCGGGCCTGCTCGAGCGTGCGGGCGATACCGCTGGCCGGCTGCCTAAGGCCGAGGCGGTCGAGCAGCTCGCGAAACTTCTCGCGATCCTCCGCCGTCTCGATCGTGTCGACGGTCGTGCCGATGATCGGCAGGCCGGCGGCATGGAGGGCTCGAGCAAGGTTGAGTGGGGTCTGGCCCCCGAGTTGCACGATCACGCCGTCGGGCTGGATGCGATCGGCGATATTGAGCACATCCTCGCAGGTGAGCGGCTCGAAGAAGAGCATGTCGCTCGTGTCATAGTCGGTGCTTACCGTCTCAGGATTGGAGTTGACCATCACGCTCTCGATCCCCATCTCGCGAAGCGCGAAGCTGGCATGGCAGCAGCAGTAGTCAAACTCGATCCCTTGCCCGATCCTGTTGGGCCCACCCCCGAGGATCATCACCCGCTTGCGGCCCGGCTCCTTGGGCCGCGTTTCGTCCTCGTCTTCCCAGGTCGAATAGTAGTAAGGCGTCTGGGCCTCGAACTCGGCAGCGCAGGTATCGACCGACTTGTAGGTGGCGACCACACCCCGTCGCTTCCTCTCCTCGCGAACATCCATCTCCGAACTGCCGAGCATCACAGCCAGTTGCCTGTCAGAGAAGCCATATTGCTTGGCCTGCCGCAGGAGCCCCGTGTCGATCGCCGCCAGCGACCCGACCTCGCGAAGCAGGCTCTCCAGTTCCACGATCTGCAGCAACTGGTCGAGAAACCAGGGGTCGATCGCCGTCAACGAATGTAGTTCATCGACCGTCATCCCCGCCTTCAGGGCATACCGCAGATACCACACGCGATCTGGGTCGGGCGTAGACACGCGGGCACGGATATCGTCAGGCGATGGCTCCGCCGCCGTACCCCATAGATCCTTGCCGTCGCAGCCGAATCCGAACGAGCCCACCTCCAGGCCGCGGAGCGCCTTCTGAAAGGCCTCCTTAAAAGTCCGCCCGATCGCCATCGTCTCCCCTACGCTCTTCATCTGCGTGGTGAGCCGGCTGTCGGCCTCGGGAAACTTCTCGAAGGCAAACCGCGGCACCTTGACGACGACATAGTCGATCGACGGCTCAAAGCAGGCCATCGTCTTCCGAGTGATGTCATTGGCCAGTTCATGTAGACGCCAACCAACAGCAAGCTTGGCGGCTATTTTTGCGATCGGAAACCCGGTGGCCTTACTGGCCAAAGCCGAAGAGCGACTCACGCGGGGGTTCATCTCGATCACGATCATCCGGCCGGTCCGTGGATCAACGGCGAATTGGATATTGGAGCCGCCGGTCGCTACGCCGATCGCACGAATGACGGCAAAACTGGCATCCCGCATCCGCTGATACTGCTTGTCGGTGAGCGTCATTGCCGGGGCGACAGTAATTGAGTCGCCGGTGTGCACGCCACAGGGATCGAAATTTTCGATGGAGCAGATGACGACGGCATTGTCGTCGGCATCCCGCATCACCTCCATCTCGTATTCCTTCCAACCGAGAATCGATTCCTCGACGAGTACTTCGCTGACTGGCGAAAGGTCGAGGCCCCGCTGGACCTTGTGGTCGAATTCCTCACGGTTGTAAGCAACGCCTGATCCGGAGCCACCAAGCGTGAAGCTCGGACGGATGACAGCAGGCAGGCCGATCTCGGCGAGCACCTCACGAGCCTCGGGCAGACTTTTCACAATCTGGCCACGGCAGGTGTCGAGACCGATCTTCTGCATCGTTTCCTTAAAGATCTCCCGATCCTCACCCCGCTTGATCGCGTCTGCCCTGGCGCCGATCATCTCCACGCCGTGCTTGGCGAGGATGCCGCGGCTGTCAAGCTCCATCGCGAGGTTGAGCGCTGTCTGGCCGCCCAGCGTCGGCAGCACCGCATCGGGCTTCTCGACCTCGATAACCTTCTCGAGCATCTCCCAGGTGAGTGGCTCGATGTAGGTGCGGTCAGCCGTGCCCGGGTCGGTCATGATCGTAGCCGGGTTGGAATTCACGAGCACTACCCTGTAGCCGTCTTCCCGAAGGGCCTTGCAGGCCTGGGTGCCGGAGTAGTCGAACTCGCAGGCCTGACCGATGACGATGGGGCCAGAACCAATGAGGAGGATTGTGTGGAAGTCGTCGCGGCGGGGCATGGCGTTTCGGAGGGTGACGGGCGGGAAAAAACAAATTTCCCAAAGGTAGCACGGGTCCCCTTTTCTCTTCAACGAGCCGCTAAAATCTGCGGGAGTTTCACCGTCTTGCTGCCCTCGTACTTTTTCGGAGCCTCCATCCATGTCCATTGCCACGCCCGCGCTCGATGCCCTGCGCGATACCCTAGCCGACGAATTCAAAGACACCCGCCTCAATCTCGCGAGCGTGCTGGCCGGCGAAAACCTCGATCCTGCGAAGGCGTTTGGCGTGGCTCTTTCGGCAGCCCGGTTCGTCCGGGCCAAAAAACTGGTGGCAGCTTTGGAATCGGATATTCATGCCGGCCTCGGCAACGCAGCTGCGGCCATGATTTCCGATGCCGTCGCCGCCGCCGGAGTGATGGCGATGAACACAGTCTACTATCGATTTCGCCATATGCTGGCGAAGGAGAGCTACGAGGCCCGGGCGCCGCGGCTGCGGATGAGCCGAATGGCTCAGCCCGCCACCGACAAGCAGACCTTCGAACTGATGAGTCTCGCCTGTGCGGCACTGGCCGGCTGCGAACTCTGCATCCGCAACCATGAGGCTCACCTCATTGACGCGGGCGCGAGCGAAGACGCCTGCCACGACGCCGTTCGCATCGCTGCCGCGATCAACGCTGCAGCGGTTGCGCTGGCATGAGCTCCCGCAGATACTCGAGAGTGTAGATACCGCTGTCGTGGCCGTCGGAGAAGGTGATCTTGTAGGCATACTGCCCCACCGGGCTCATTCCGGTAATCGTCAACGGGGCAATCTCTTCGGGCGTGAGTACCTGCAAGAGACCTGCCCCTGCTGCCCCCACTGTTTCGGCCCGCTTCTCCCGGCAGGAAGCGCACGGGCATGCATCGCGGAGCAGTCGCGGCGTGGCCACACATTCGGCGCCGTCGTTCCAGGCGATCTTGATTGATCCGTCGTCACGGCGGCGGATCGCCACGGGAATCAGATGGTTCATGGTATGGGTCGCCTCGTCACACGGGACCGCTCATCGATGATGCGACGGCCTTTGCCCTCGAACCGCGGCAGGCTGCCGACCGGAGCAGTCGCTACTTCAACGCGCAGCCCGAGCCGGAGTCGCAGTTCCGCGGCGACGCGGCCAGGATCATCAAGATGATCTTCTATTTCCAGAAATATCATATCGAGACTGTCATGAGTGGACACGGTGAGCCGGTATTCGACAACCTCGGGAAAACTGCGGACGATGTCATCGACTGCCCCCGGAAAGATGTTGACACCGCGCACGATCAGCATGTCATCGGCCCTACCGAGTACGCCGCCCTCGAGCCAAACCCATGGACATCCGCCAGCGGTCAGTTCTTCGTCACTCGGCCAACAAGGACGCACAAGGTCGCCCGTTCGATACCGGATTACCGGCGCACCAGCACGGCCGAGCGTTGTGAGCACCAACTCGGAAAGTTCACCCGCCACCGCCGGCCGGCCGGTATCGACCGCAAAAAACTCGGGATGAAACCAAGGCTCAATCACATTGAGACCATGGCCTCTTTGGTCACCCACGCCCCACGGCCCCACCTCCGTAGCGCCAGCGTGATCAAGCACTGCGGCCCCCCAAAGCTCCGCCAACTGTGACCGCACCGCGGGCGATGACCCCCCCGGCTCACCGGCCACGATGACCAGTCGTACGGCGAGGGAAGCCGTATCGATTTTTTGCGTTTCAGCCACTTCAGCCAGATGCAACGCGTAACTTGGTGTGGCAACAAGCACGGTTGCTCCGACAGAGCGCAGTAGTTCTAAACGGGAGACTGTCGAAAGACCTCCGGATGGGATTGCCATTGCGCCCGTGGTCGCAGCCGCATCGAATGCACTCCAGAAACCAACATACGGCCCAAACGACGATGCCACGAAAACGCGGTCACCAGCCCGTACGCGGCCCCGTTCCAGCACGACTCGCCAGCACTCCATCCACCACTGCCAGTCCGCAGCAGTATCGAAGACGGCCAGCGGTCGACCATGGGTGCCGCTGGTCTGGTGGTAGCGCACGTACCGCTCAACAGGATAGGTCAGGTTGCCGGGATGGGCCGGCTGCCCTGCGGCCACAGCCATGCCCGCCGCCTCGACCAACTCATCCTTGAAGGTGAATGGCCATTCAGCCAGTGTGTCGAGTGATTCGATCGCTGCCGGCTCAGGCACGCGGGCCAACTTGGCCGCGTAAAAACCGTTGTCAGGAAGTATTTCTTCCAGCAGGCAGCGAAGCCGCGTGAGTTTCAGCGCATCGAGCGTTGCCCGATCGCTGGCATGGTGATGGAAGGATTCGGACATGCAAACATTATGGCACGCCGAGGCTTGGAACACCCTGCTGTGGCGCGTTTTGTCCCGGAGACTGTAGGCCTTGCATTGGCAGCGGCACCTGTTGCGGCGGAAACACCGGCCCTGGCGGCGGCAGCGGTTGCACAGGCGTTGGCGGTGGTGCGATCGGTGGCGTCATCAGCGGAACCGGAGTCATTGAACCGCTCCCAGAAGCCAGTCGTGCCACCTCGGCACGCCCCACCACTTCCTCCGGCGCGATTGCGGCCGCCGGCATCATCGCCAGATCGACCACCCGTTCATCCCGGATCTCCCACGGCCAAAGATTTTCGGTGACGAAATCGAGTGGAAAAACCTGGTACCACGGCAGTGGGAAGGGCTGCCGAACTGTGAGCGTCTCGTAGCCGTCCTTCACGAGCCGAATCTTGCGGGTACCGTAGTAGACGAAATCGGTCGAGACAGGTGTTGATCCCAACTGATAATCGTCGACGTACACGAGGGCTCCGGGCGGGTTACTGCGAATAGTCATTCGCCGCTGCACGCAGCCGGCGAATGACACCAAGCCCACAAAGCCGATGACAACTGTTGCTGCCAAAACGCGATTCTTTCCACACATGGAGCAAACCATAGACTCAGGGAAATTCAGTCGCCAGACCAGCCCTTCAAGGCCATGGTTGACACCGCGAATGCATATCGCCCTGACTTCGACGTCTCGCTAGAATCTGCAGTTTGCTTCCTTTCTGAACCTCCCCGGGGCTCTCACAGTTTTGGGAAACGGCACAACTCTCGTCTGCAGTGGTCGCTCTGATGTGGGCTGCCGACGGGCCATGAATCAAGACGCCCACGCCATCCTTCCCCCATCAGGCCCCGAGGCCTATCGGAAGACCGGCTGGTTTCTCATTGTTGCCGACGGCATGGGCGCTCACGCCGCTGGTGAAGAAGCCAGTGGCATGGCAGCGGATCGCGTACCTCACCTGTACCAGAAAATCATCAACACGACCCCACCCGACGCACTCCAACGGGCGATGCGGCAGGCGAATGCTGAGATCTTTGACAAGGGAGAGACGCATCCCGGTTTCCGTGGCATGGGGACTACGTGCAGCGCTCTTGTGATGGTCCCGCGGGGCGCCTTGATCGGCCATGTCGGGGACAGCCGAGTGTATCGCATCCGTGGTCATCGTATTGAGCAACTCACTCGCGACCACTCGTTGGCCTGGGAGTGCGGTCTGCCAGAGAAAGAGGCTGAGGGCATTCCGAAAAACATCATTACTCGTTCGATGGGTCCCCATGCCGAGGTTGAGCCTGATCTCGAAGGCCCGCTCCCCATTCGGAATGGTGACATCTTCGTCCTGTGTAGCGATGGTCTCTCGGGCCAGGTCAGCAATGCAGAAATCGGACTCCTCGCTTCGCAACTCTCCGACGTGGATCAGGCAACCAAGGCACTCGTGGGCTTGACGCTCGCGCGCGGGGCTCCGGACAACGTGACTGTCGTCATTGCTAGAGCCGGTCCCGAGGAAGTTACCTCGTCGTACGCAAGGCAAGAGCCCTGGCCACTTACCGATGGGCCCCAAACACCTTCATCAATGCCGGGTCTCGCCTGGAAATCACTCCTTGCTGCCGGCATGTGTTTTTTTCTGTTCCTGGTTCTTAAAGGCGACCTGATCCAGCCCAAGTCGCCCACTGCGGAAGCGATTACAGGAATCGGGGCTGCCGCTGCCGCACTTGCCACGGTCGTGTTCCTTGGCGGTGCGGCGCTGGCCGCCATTGCCAGACAAAGCACGGCACTTGCCGGCGCGCGAGCAACTCGGCAGAACCACGGATCGTATCAAGAAGCCGACTGCACTCCTGACCACAGACACTTTGCGGACCTCGCCAAGAGCATCGAGACGATTGCATCAGAACTCTCCCCCTCTGAGCAGCAGCAACTTGTTCCGCTTGCAGCGGAGGTTTGGGAGCGGAGTTCAGCCCACCAATTCGACGGCGCCATCAACGCGGCGGCAACTGCCCTCTGCCTCATTGCTGATGCACTACCACGAAATCGGTCAGAGCGAAAGCAGCACCAGAGCGAACCCGCCGGCCTGGATCGGCCTGCCGCTGATGAATGACCCGCAGCTACAATGCAGGCTCCCATGAAGATCATTTCTCGTTATGTTCTGATTGAACTGCTGCAGGTCTTCCTCGTGTCGCTGTCAGCACTCACGCTCTTCATGCTCATTGTCGGGCTTGTGAAAGAAGCGCAGCAGCAGGGGCTGGGGCTTCTCCAAATCGCTCGGCTCATTCCCTTCGTGGTGCCGGAGGCGATGCGGTTCGCCGTCCCAGGCACCATGCTGTTTGCAGTGGCCAGCGTGTTCGGCAGGATGTCGGCAACGAATGAGATAACCGCCCTCAAGGCGGCCGGTATCACGCCCATGGCAGCGATCTGGCCGGCAATAGCGTTGGCTGTAGTGGTCAGCTTTATCTCCGTCTGGCTGAATGACGTGGCCGTGTCATGGGGACGCGATGGCGTGCGGCGGGTGATCGTCAATAGCGTCGAAGAAATCATCTATGGCCGACTGCGGCAACAGCGGTCCTACAGCACACCGCAGGTATCGATCAATGTGAAGGGGGTCGAGGGCAAACGGCTGATCCGCCCCACGCTGTCATTCACTCAGGGTGGAGCGGGCGGCACTCCGGCCACGGTGTCGGCGGCCGAGGCTGAGATCACCACCGATCCCGATGCGAGCGAACTGATTGTCACCTTCCGTGACGGCACGCTCCACATGGGTGACGTGAAGGCCGTGTTCCCCGACACGATCGTCCGCAAGGTGCCGCTTGATGCGGTGAGCCGGAAGGGGCTCGCCTCGACGAGCCCGTCTGAGATTGCCATGGCCGATTTTCCAGCGGCGCGGGCCGAGGAAGTGAGGCGTCTTGACCAACTCAACCAGTTGGCGGCCGGCCAGCGGGCCCTGGCGATCGTCTCCGGCCACCTCGATCAGACAGCGCCGGCGGCGATCGCTGGGCACAACGCCGATACCGGGCACCACACCAACCGACTCACTCGCATCATCATGGAGCCGTGGCGACGGTGGGCCAATGGCTTCAGCTGCCTGTGCTTCGTGCTCGTTGGGGCTCCGATGGCGATCCGAATGCGAAATGCCGACTTTCTTACGAGCTTCTTTCTTTGCTTTCTGCCAATTCTTGTCGTTTATTATCCGATCTTCATGATGGGTGTCTCGCGGGTGAAGGCGGGGGCCTTCCCACCCCCGGCCGTCTGGGCAGGCAACGTGCTGATCACGCTGTGGGGTCTGTGGCTCCTGCGCAGTGTGATTCGGCGATGATCCCTGCTTTCAGCTTTTTGCCTTCGGCCTTACACTCTGGGAAATCTTCAGTTCCCGAGTTTTAATTTCGTACCGAAGGAATATCACCATGTCCCGTCCTGTCACACTCTTTACAGGCCAATGGGCCGATATGCCGCTGGAAGATCTTGCCCGCAAGGCCAACGAGTTTGGCTACGACGGCATCGAACTGGCCTGCTGGGGAGATCACTTCGACGTCACTCGTGCCCTTGAGGAAAGTGGCTATTGCGCTGCTCAGCGTGACACGCTCGAGCGGAATGATCTCTCTGTGTACGCCATCTCCTGCCATCTGGTCGGTCAGGCAGTCTGTGACCGCATCGACGAGCGGCACAAGGCAATCCTGCCACCGCACGTCTGGGGTGATGGGGATCCGAAGGGCGTCAATGAACGAGCCGCCGAGGAGATCAAGCGAACCGCTCGAGCCGCTCAACGACTTGGTGTGTCAGTAGTCAACGGCTTTACGGGATCGTCGATTTGGCATCTGCTCTACTCGTTTCCGCCGGTACCCGACTCGATGCTCGATGCCGGCTTTCGAGAATTTGCCGACCGCTGGCATCCAATCCTCGACGTGTTTGCGGAGTGCGGCGTGCGGTTTGCTTTAGAGGTGCACCCCACCGAAATCGCATTCGACACCGTCACAGCCCAACGTGCGCTCGACGCCCTCGGACGCCGCGAGGAGTTTGGTTTTAACTTCGATCCGAGCCATCTTCACTGGCAGGGGGTCGATTCGGTCGAGTTCATCCGTACTTTCTACGACCGGATCTACCACGTTCACATCAAGGATGCGGCAGTCACCCTCAACGGCCGGGGAGGCATCCTCGGCAGCCACCTCAACTTTGGTGATCCACGCCGCGGTTGGGACTTCCGCTCGCCGGGCCGTGGCGGCGTTGACTTTGAGGAAATTATTCGGGCTCTCAATCAGATCGGTTACGAGGGGCCGCTGTCGGTTGAGTGGGAAGACTGCGGCATGAACCGGGAGCACGGCGCCGCCGAGGCGGCCGAGTTTGTCCGCAATCTCGACTTCGCTCCCAGTCGCCAGCAGTTCGACTCGGCCTTTGCCAAGGAAAGTTGAGAGGCTCTTGGTCTTGGCTCTGATGGCAGTCGTGAAGTTGGAGGCTGGCCGTGGATCATCGTGCCTGTCATTGTGGGATGGTCAGCCTGATCATCTTTACGGCGAGGTTTGCGGCTGCTTTGCCGCTCTCTGCTGCAGAGCCCACTTCGGCGGATGAGCAGCAACTGGCCGATCGCTGGCAGGAGACAGCCTCCGTTCTTGAGCGTCGGGCGGCCGAGCAAGGGCTCTCCGGTCTGGCGGCCCTGATCGAGTCCTGGGAACTCCCGGCGGTGGCCGAGCGGATCGTTGTCGTCGAGATCCCACCGAAATTGGTCACGCCGGAGCTCGTCTCATCACCGACTGCTGAACTGATCTGGCGAGACTTCGTTGCCGCACGACGTCAGCAGGCCAAGAGCCTCTTTGCGCTCGCAGTCGAGGCCGCCCGCTCGCATGCGGAGGGCTCAGAGTTCATCCAGCGGAGTTGCGACGCGGTACGGCTCTTGGCGTTGGCACTCCGCGAGGATCCTGAGCATGCCCAAGCCCGTGAAGCTGGTGGCTGGGTGAAACGGAACGAGGACTGGCTGTGGCCGGAGGTGGCACGGCGGCTCGACAAGGGTGAAGTCTGGTCTGACGACTTTGGCTGGCTGCCCCGCTCGCGGCTTGCTCGCTACCATGCCGGCGAGCGGTACGACCGTGGCCGTTGGGTGCGGGCGGCTGACTTGGCCGCTGGGCCGCGGCCGCTCGATCAGGCCTTCTCATTTGCCTCCGACCACTGGCAGATTCGCTCAACCGGCAGCCTGCAGGAGGCCGCCTTCCTCGCCCGTGAGATGGAGGAGACGTTTGCGATTTGGCTCCAAGTCTTCGGTGGATTTCAGACGGAGCCAGCCGGGCTCGAGCGACAGTTTGAGGGACGTGGCCGCCCGCCGATCCGTGGCCCTTTTGCCGCCGTGCTCACCGCCGATCGGCAGCAGTACATCACCGAGATGGGAAAGCTTGAGCCGCTCATTGCTCAGACGCTCGGCATCTACTGGACACCCACTCACACAAGTTGGTTCTTCGTGGGCGAGGAACGAAGCAAGACGACCGTACACCACGAGGCTACGCACCAACTCTTCGGCGAGATGCGGAAGACCAGTCCGCTCGTGGGCGAGCGATGTGGCTTCTGGGCTGTTGAGGCAGTGGCCTGCTTCATGGAGAGCCTCCAGCGGACCGAATTTGGCTGGACGCTCGGCGGCATCGACGCCGGCCGCGTGCCCGCCGCACGTCAGCGACTCATGGAAGACAGTTTCTATGTGCCCTTGGAGGAGTTGACGTCCCTCGGCCGCCGAGCGTTTCAGTCCCGTACCGACCTGCCGCCGCTCTATAGCCAGATCTCTGGGCTTGCCGATTTTTTCATGACCGGCAAGCAGGGACGGTATCGCGAGGCATTCGTTGAGTATCTTGTGAGGATCTACACCGGGTCGGTCGATCCCGATACGCTTTCCCGCCTCTGCAAGAAGGACTATGCGGCGCTCGACGAAGAGTATCGCCGCCACCTGTCACGCTGACAGCAACAGCCAGTATTTCCACCGGGCATGGACGGGGATTTCGCCAAGGCGTTACACTTCTCGCGAAATCAATCACGAGCAAGGAGCGTTTCGTTCATGACTGTTTCTTCGGCCACTCCCACTCACTCCGCCACCGATCTCGACCGCCTGGCAATCGACACGATCCGCACGCTTTCGATGGATGCGGTCGAGGCAGCCAAGAGTGGCCACCCCGGCACGCCGATGGCCCTCGCTCCGGTCGCCTTCACAATCTGGAAAGACTTTCTTCGCTACGATCCGGCCGACCCTGGCTGGCCCAACCGTGATCGATTTGTGCTCTCCTGCGGTCATGCGTCGATGCTGCTCTATTCGCTGATTCATCTGGCGGGCATCCGCCGGCAAGCCGGCGGTAGCGAGCCGGCCATATCGCTCGACGAGATCCGCCGCTTTCGCCAGCTCAACAGCGTCTGCGCGGGTCACCCCGAGCACCACATGACCGCCGGCATCGAGACCACCACCGGCCCCCTTGGTCAGGGCTGCGGCAACTCCGTAGGGATGGCGATGGCCTCGCGCTGGCTGGGGGCCCACTACAACCAGCCGGGCCACACGCTCTTCGACTTCGACACCTACGTGCTTTGTAGCGACGGCGACCTGATGGAGGGCGTGGCGGCCGAGGCGGCCTCGATCGCCGGCCATCTGAAGCTGGCGAATCTCTGCTGGGTCTACGATGACAACGCGATCACGATTGAAGGGGAAACCCACCTCGCCTTCAGTGAAAACGTGGCGGAGCGTTTTCGCGGCCTCGGCTGGCGGGTGGAGCATGTCGATGATGCCAACGAAACCGCCGCTATTGTCAAAGCCCTGAAGGCTTTCAAGACGGAACAGGAAAAGCCGACGCTCATCATCCTCAAGAGCATCATCGGCTATGGCGCCCCGAAGAAGGCCGGATCGCACGCCGCTCACGGT
>JAYQOK010000002.1:48904-74601 GCA_038144795.1 Candidatus Kuenenia sp.
GCTCCGCTCGGCCCCGAGGAAATCAAAGGGGCCAAGGAATCGTATGGCTGGCCGGCCGATGCCCAGTTCCTCGTGCCGCCGGAGGTGCCCGCCCACTTCGCCGCCACGTTGGCCGCCCGCGGCAGCCAGGCGCACGACGCCTGGAATAAGACACTCGACGGCTACACCACAGCAGTACCCTCCCACGCCGCCGAACTGCAGGCGTTCGTCTCCGGCAGGCTTCCTGACGGCTGGGACAAGGCCATTCCCTGCTTCCCGGCCGACGCCAAGGGGCTGGCCAGCCGTGTCTCCTCGGGCAAGGTGCTGCAGGCGATCAGTGCCGCCGTGCCTTGGTTCCTGGGTGGCTCTGCTGATCTCGCCCCATCCACGATGACGCTCATCGACGCGGAAACAGGCTTCAGCGCGGCGAACCCAGGCGGCCGTAATCTTCATTTCGGCATCCGCGAGCATGGGATGGCGGCGGCATGCAACGGCATGGCGTTGTCGGGACTGCGACCGTATTGCGCCACGTTCTTCGTTTTCTTCGATTACCTCAAGCCATCGCTGCGGCTCTCGGCGATCGGTGGCCTCGGCGTGATCTATGTACTCACTCACGACTCGATCGGCCTGGGCGAGGATGGCCCCACCCACCAGCCGATCGAGCAGCTGGCCAGCGCCCGGGCCGTGCCAGGGCTTTCTGTGTTCCGCCCCGGCGACGCCAACGAGGTAGCTGAAACCTACCGCACGATCCTGCCGCGGGACGACCGCCCCGCCGTGATCGTGCTTTCCAGGCAAAACCTTCCCACCCTCGACCGCACCGGTCTCGGAAACGCCGCCGGCGTGGCCCGTGGAGCCTACGTACTCAAGGATCCAACTGACGGAACACCCGACTGCATTCTCATTGGCACCGGCAGCGAAGTGCAACTCTGCCTCGATGCAGCTGCCCAACTCTGCGAGGAGGGCGTGCGAGCCCGTGTGGTGAGCATGCCGAGTTGGGATCGCTTCCAGGAGCAGGATGCGGCCTATCGGGAGAGCGTGTTGCCGACAGCGATCACCGCCCGGGTGGCCTGCGAGGCGGCCTGCGGCTTTGGCTGGGAGAGGTGGCTCGGCCCCCGCGGCATCTTCATCGGCATGAAGGGCTTCGGCGCCTCCGGCCCCGCCCCTGCCCTCTACAAGCACTTCGGCATCACCGCCGAAGCCGTCGCCACCGCCGCCCGCTCACTTGTAAAAAACTGATCCATGCTTTCCTCGCACCTCGAAAATCGACGAGGGGTTGCCCGTGCCTTCAAGCGGGCTGTGGAAGCAATCGGAGTGCGAAGCGTAGCTTCCACCGCAGTAAACGACGGGCAGGATGCCCAGAGCGAACATCCGACGAGAGGGCATGGGCAACCCCGATGCGTATCCTACGGCTGATGGTGCGAATCGCCAATCACCGCGTCTTCGGGATCGTCGGCGGCCGCCGTCTCCCCATCGTCGTTGCGATAGAGATGGTCACCATCTTTATGGAGGCCGTCGAGAAACACCCGGCTCACCCGACCATCTTCGAAGAGGATGTAGTGAATGCCGCCGGGATGGTTGCTGCTCTTTTCACAGCAGGGATCGGGCGCATCAGCCATGATCGGATGATGGGCACGGCGATTGTTGAAGTTCGGCACGAGCCGCCCCTCGGCATCCCGATGGCCCAGCGTGTAGCCGAAGTCGCCCCCCATGATCTTCACGAGTTCGTCAAACTGCGGCGTGCCAACCGCAGCCCTGAGTTCTTCCAGCGAAGGCACATGGAAGTCTTTCCGTCGGCCGCGACGGGCCCCTGGCACCAGCACCGTGCCGTCGTTAGCGACCAGCCGATGCTCTGAGACGAGCGTGGGAGCGTAGAGCCCGGCCCGTGAGAGCGGGCCGGAATCGGGGGGCGTGGGATAGACGCGATGTGATTCGGCGTAGCCCTGAAGGCCAGTCGAGATTTTCTGGAGATTCCGCTCAGCCCGGCGGGCCCGTGATTCCGTGATCGCATCAAGGAGAAGCGGGGCGATGAGCACTGATGCCGCCAACGCCGCCGCAGCCACGATCATGCGGTCGAGCCAGACTCTTCCGCCGCCGACGGTCATCGGTTCATCAGCCACCGGTGACAGTGCGGCCCGCGGCACCGCTGCCGTTTCCGCCCGCACGAAGGCAAGGGTGCGGCTGGCCAAGCCGGCCGGTGGCGGCTCATGGCTCCGAACCTGCTCCAGCGGCTGGACCGCCCGGCGGAGCAGATCGAGTTCGCGCCGTAACGCCACCCCCTCCTGCGGATCAGACAGCGCTGCCTGCACCCGCGCACTCTCAGTCTCCTCCAGAGCGCCGATCAAAAAGCCGACCAGATCCTCGCGCATCACATGTCTCTCAGCAGGTGTCGGTGGGTCCGTTTCATCATGTCGCGGAATGGTCCGCCTGCCAGGTCTCATTGAGTTTGAGGAGGGCTGCGTGGAGACGGCTCTTCACCGTGCCCACGGGGATACCGAGCACGTCGGCTGCCTCCCGATATTTCATGCCCTGGTGATAGACCAAGAGCAGGGCAGACCGCAGCGTTTCGGGCAAATCCCCGATGGCGACGCGCACCCACTCACGGGCTTCCTCATCCTCCATCTTTTCATCGGCTGTGCGATCGCTTCCCGAGAGCATTTCCACGAGCGTGCCGACGTCGTCCTCGCCACCGGTGCGATGGTCAAGGCTCACCATTCGGTGGCGCTTGTTCCTCCGCTGGGCGTCAATGGCCTGATTCGTCGCGATCGTGTACAGCCACGGGCGAAATCGTCTGCCGTCTTCAAACTGTTCCTTCTTGAGGTGGACCTGCAGAAACGTGGCCTGAAAGACATCTTCCGCCATCTCAGCATTACCGAGGTAGCGGCGGAGGTAACTGAACAGTTCGCCTTCGTAGCGACGCAAGAGTGACTCAAAAGCCCCCGAATCATCGTCCTGCCGGAAGCGTGCGAGCAGTTCCTCGTCGGTCGGGCTAGTTCCCGAACCCGTGCCGATACTCCCGCTGAGTTCGGCTTCTATCCCGGAAACGGAACCGGATTCGTGCAAGTCCATCAGTGTCTACGAACCACGCCGGGTGAAGGTTCACCCCGTGTGCGAACAACCCCGGGGAATCGAATAACCAGAGTATAGCCAGAGAAAAGAGGGGTTGGCGACCTTTTGGTACAGCGGGCTGCCCCCCAAAAGTTTGACTTTTTGGGCCGGAAGGCCCACATTCCGCGGCACTCCCATGACTCTTTCGCAGCACCACTATCGTTCGGCCACTCCCGGCGACATCAACGCCTTCTTTGGCCTGTCACTCGACAACCTGGCCGGCCTGGTGCTGATGGTCTCCCTGCTTGGAGTGGCCTTCGGCTTCCCCACCCAGTTTGCCCTAGGCCACCTCGTGCCCGGCACGGCCATCGGCGTAGTCGTTGGCGACCTCATTTTCACCTGGATGGCGTTCCGGCTGGCCCGCCGCACCGGCCGCACTGATGTGACGGCCATGCCCCTGGGGCTGGATACACCGAGCACATTTGGAATGGTCTTCTTCGTGCTCGGGCCCGCCTACGCTGAAGCGGTGGCCAAGGGGATCGATGCCGAAGGAGCTGCCCGCCATGCGTGGCACATCGGCATGTGCGCCATCGTGCTAAGCGGTTTCTTCAAGATTGGTTGCTCCGTGGTCGCCGGACCGATTCGTCGAATCGTGCCGCGGGCCGGCCTCCTCGGGAGCCTCACCGCCGTTGCACTAGCCCTGATCTCATTTCTGCCGCTGCTGGAAATCATCGGTATGCCGGTGGTGGGCCTAGTCTCCCTCGGTATCGTGTTGGCGACACTCACCGCACGGATTCCCTTTCCCTTCCGGATTCCAGGAGCATTGGCCGCTCTGTTGGTCGGTATCACCATTCAGATGATCGGTACCCGCTGCGGATGGATTCCCGATGCCAGCTCCCACGCGGCCATCGACACCGCCGCCGCGCTGTGGCCCACGGCCTGGCTCTCCGCCCTGCGGCTGGAGTGGCTCGAGGCCTGGAACGACACGCTCAAGTATCTGCCGATCGTCATTCCGTTTGCCCTCGGCACCGTGGTCGGGGGGATCGACTGCACCGAGAGTGCGGCGGCGGCTGGTGACGAATACGACACCGCGCAGATCATCGGCGTCGAGGGCGTCGCCACGATCGTCGCCGGACTATGCGGGGGCGTGATCCAGACCACGCCCTACATCGGCCACCCGGCCTACAAGGCAATGGGAGGCCGCGCCGCCTACACACTCGCCACTGCTGCCATGATCGGCACGGTGGGCCTCACCGGCACGTTCGCCTACCTCTACGAAGCGATCCCCGGCCCGGCGATCCTGCCGATCCTTGTCTTTATCGGCTTGGAAATCACGGCCCAGAGTTTCCATGCAACGCCCCAGCGTCATTACCCTGCCGTGGCCATCGCCTGCGTGCCGGCGTTGGCAGCGCTCGTCACCCTCCATGCCGACAAGCTCATTGCCGCCGGTGCCGTGCCGACGGGACCGCTGGCCCGTGACCTGTTTTCGATGCGACTGCTGTCATCAGGCTTCATCCTCACAAGCCTTCTCTGGGCCGGGCTCGTCACAGCCCTGATCGATCGCAAGCTCGGGGCTGCTGCCGGCTGGTGCGGCACGGCCGCCGGGCTCGCTCTCATTGGTGCGATCCACTCTCCGTTTCCCGACGGCCGACTCTTGCTGCCCTGGGCGATCGGCCCGTTGCCTCATGCAGCCGCCGGACGAGGGCCACTCGACATGGCAGCCGCCTACGCCCTGATGGCAGCCGTGTTCCTGCTCTGGCGGGTCTTCGCCCCGACACCGAAGCCGGCGGAGGAGGAGCCGAGCTCGTTACCGCTTTCGTAGAATCCAGACAGCCATCACGAAGGCGGCGGCGGCGGCCACGCCGGCCCAGCGGACATTCGCCCAGATGCTCATGGCGGCGCCGATGCTCGCCACCGTGATCGCCACGAGCATCGCCAGATTGGCAAGCACGCGGGCGATTCCCTTCGGCAGGGCGTCGCCCAGCAGCGGACGGCTGTTCATCATCAGGAAGAAGGTCACGTAGGCAATCGGTAGCAGTACCATACCGAAGTTACTCGTCGGCACGGCCAGCCAGAACTTGGCGTCGGCATTGCTCCAGAGATAGAGAAAGCCAAGGGCTCCGGTGATGCCTGGCAGGTAGGCTCCCACGCGATGCAGCGGCCCGCCCGAGGAGCCGCCCAACATCTCCGTGATACAGAATCCGTTGATCACCATCAGGATGATGATCGTGGAAACTGCCATACCAAGCACACCGATGCCGAAAATCTTCTGCGTGAGCGCTCCCTTGCCGAAGAGATTCTCCAGGGCCCGGGCAAGGTCGAAGGCATCCCGCTTCACAAGCATGGCGGCCAGTTGCCGGTCGGCCTCGGGGAGCGAGTCGAGCCGGGCGTTGACCTCAGCCGGTGAGAATGCGGTAAACGCCGTGGCCCCCACCTCTGCCTGCAGACGCTTTTCCATGTTGGCCCGATACTGCCCGGTGGCCTCCGCGGCCGGGCGACTGATCAGCTCCTCATTGACGCGGCCATGAAACTGGCTCACCGCCGCGATCACAACACAGCTGGTGGCGAGCACGAAGGGAATGAACAGGCCGGTGGAGAGATCGAAGATCGCCAGGCCACGAAATGTTCTGTCCCAGCCCTTGCGGAGCATCGAGTAGGGAAGAAGAAACGTCATATTGATGCCAACTGCCGTGGCGGCGGCGGCAATCATCACCTCTCGCTGCGTGGCGAGAATCGTGTCGATCCAGTAGCCAGGATCGCCCGACCTCGTGATGAAGGCCTGGAGGTCGGTCGCCGGTCTCCACAGCAGCGACACATCGGGCACGAACCCGGCGGCAATGCGACCCCAGTCGAGTGAGCCCTTGGCCGCCATCGCGCCGACGACGCCAAAAAAACTCAGCACCACGATCCCCACCATCGCCTTGAGAATCCATTCAAACACCCGCACGCCCCAGCCGCCAGAATCGTAAAACCAGACCACGGCGCCGGCGGCGACAAACAGGATCAGGGCACAGACCCACTCGCCCTGTCGGCCGGCCAGCCACGGCACGTCAGGAAACAGGTTTTGCTGCAGGGCCGCCGTGCCGAGGGAAAACTGCGGCATCGCCCACACAAGGTTGGCCATCATCGCCGCCAGGAGCCAGCCCCAGCCCAGCACAGGATTGACGTGCTGATTGATGGCACCGAATGGTTTTTCACCCGTGGAGAGCGTGACATAGGCGATCGCCGAGAGCATCACGACGCCGAGAATCATCATCAGAGGCTGGAGCCACAGGAGTTCGTAGCCACCGATCACACCCATGTAGAGCGACCCGGCCAGCGACCCACCGCCGAGCGTGATCGCCGACTGCAGCCAGCCCGGCCCCGACAGCTTGAGAAACGCCCCGAGGGCGGCCAAGGGCCCCCGTGCCTGAGCCGCCGCCAAAAATGCCCGATCACGGGCGACGGGATCATGCACTGCATCCTGCGACATCACTACGCCTTCCAGAAACCAGAAAGAAACAAGGGCTCGCGCCCGGGCAGGAGTATATCTGCTCTTTGAGTCGATACTATCGCAAGCATACGAGTATTGCTCAACATCCGTGCTGGATCCGGGAAGGATAGCCCGTGTCCTCGAGCGGGCTGTGTGAGCAAGCGCAGCCATGGATGGCGAAGCGCCGCGGAAACGGCAGTAAGCGGAGGCCTGGAGGCCAACGCGAACGTCCGGCGAGAGGATACGGGCAGCCCCGAACCAATGCTCTCTGTCGTCAGGTGATCAAAACCCCGGCTACTCGAGGCCGTAGGCGCCGGCCATTGGCACATCGAGTCCGGTCCGGCTGGCAAACTGCGTCCGCGACAGGAATCGTGGCTCGAGATTGAACGTTACGCCGACATTGTTGCGGCTGTAGTCGACATTGAACCCGAAGGTCATCAGGAATGACTCACCAATTCGGATCAGCTGGAACTGCTGGCCAATGTTTCGGCCGGTAAGGTCGACGGCGGTTCCAAATGAACTCGCCCACTTTGGACTCATTCGATACGTGTAGGATCCAGCCAGCACGCTGGCACTGATCGGGCCACCAAACTCGTTGAACCCGATATAGAAACTGCCGCGTGGTGTGCGATTGAGGAAGGCACCAACCGTATAGAGTTGTTGCCCACCGGTGAAGAAGTCGACGTCAGCAGACGAGAGAATCGTGGTGCGGTCGCCCACATGCCAGCGGAAGTCGTACTGCCACAGGCCCAGCACCTGGCCGAAGTTCTGGCTCGTTACGGGGAAGAGTTCGCCGTCGATGTCGAGTGTGATCCAGTCGATGATCCGCCGGTTGCCCATCGGGCCGCGCTTGGTCTGCCATCGCTGGTGGGCTCCGAGCCGGAAGGCGGTCAGGTCGTTGACCAGTTCGGTCGGGCCGGTGACCCAGCTTCCCTGCCCGCGGCGGATCGCGTAGGTCCGCGGGTCGTATTTATTGTCGGGACCGAAGATGAGGGGGGGCCCCAGTGGCGTCGCTTGGCCGGGCACGGCGCCGTAATCCCAGTAGGGAATGTTACGGCGATACTGATTGATCGTGTCGTCGTCGATCTGATCGTACAGCGGAAACTGGTCGATGCTCTGTGTGGCATCGGCATACGAGAATTCTGCCTCAAAGACTACCTTGTGGGCCAAACCGTGCACGTTCCACATCTGGCTCTCGACCGTGTTGTCGACTCGCCACACCGGCAGGCTCGAGCGGATGCCGACTTGACCATACGCTCGATCGATCGGCTGCTGGGCTAGATCCTCTCCCCAGTGGGCGAGTTCCCCGAGGGCATAGGGCACGATCTTCACGGCGCCAGCCTGGAAGGGGAGGTCGAGTTCGTGCCGGGTCGCCAGCCGCTCACCGATCACCTCGCTCTCGTAGGGCAGTAACGTGAAGATTTCGAGCCCCTGGCCGGCGATGGGAGCCGCTGGCAGCGACTGCTTCACATAGGACACGCTCGAGTGCTCATACCAGGAGATTGCGTCGCGAATGAGTGGCTGACCGAGCGTGTAGTGATCGAGTCGGGGCCACCACTCGCTCTGCGTAAAGAAGGGATCGACTCGGATGCTTGTCAGTAGCCGCAGTTCACGGTTGTCAACCGGCCGCCGCAGGTCGAGCCAGGTCCGTTGCTCGTAGCCTTCCTCCCATTCCGCCTCGTAGTATTCCTCGAGGAAGTTGTAGTCACTGATCCAACCGGCGGTGCCACGGGCCTGCCAGCCGCCGAAGAAGCTCTCGTTGGTGCCCCCGAGATCCTGCCGGTGCCGCCAGAAGGCGCGGCCGCGGAACGTGTCGCTTGGATAGCCCGGGTAGATGAAGTTGCGGCGATAGAGGCCGAGATTGTCGATCCCGTGATCAACCACGAACCAGGCATCGGCGATCCCGTTGGCCGGAGTGCCGAGCCCGAGAAACTGCGGCCGGTTGTAGAGCAGCGAGGTGCCGAAGCCCGGGCCGCGGAGGCTGAGGTAGTCGACGTCAAAATCCCAGTCGACACCCGGCGGCGGCCGCCGGACGCCGAACACTTGAAACACGTCCCAACTGGTGAGGATCTGTGTGCCGAAGATCTGGTCATTCTTCACCTGAGCGTTATTGATGTAGAATGTCGGCTTCTGGGCATTGGTTGCCAGCACCGGCCACCACAGCACGGGGACTCCCCCGAGCGTGACCGTGTTGCCGCGGCTGGTGATGAACTGCTCATGGGCCACGGCCGGCTCACCTGTGACCGGATCGATCACCGGCTCACCAAACGGACCCGGCACCGGTATCTGCTCATCGGTGAACTGGAGTTCGCGGGAGCGAAACTCCCACGTCGGTACACCAAGCCGGCTCGACGTGAGGCCAGTTCGCTGAGCGACGAATCGACTGCGGTCGACCTGACGGATCACATCAGCACGCAATCGTACGAGTCCGGAATAGTTATCGACCGGCGTCAGCAGCGTAGCTCCAGTGATCACGCCACTCGACCGCGGCACGTCGTAAAACATGCTCACTGCCTCGACCACTCGCTGCCCCTGCCGGAAGACGACATTGCCCTCCATGTAGAGCTCCAGCGGTGTATCAGCTGACTGCGCTGCCGAACCATCGAGGTCGGGCTGAGCCTGGCCGCGGGTCCAGATCACGAGCCGATCAGTCGAGATATCGAGTGGGCCGGCAGGATCGACACCGTCGACAACAAGATTGACGCCCGACGTGATCACAGCGATCCACTCGTCGCCACCGCTGGGGCTCGGAAACCAGCGGATGTTGAGCGGCACGCTCGACCGGGGGAAGGCCCGTAGTCGCCGTGCGGGTGTAGCCACGGTCACCTGCGGCAACGCGGCTGCACCAAACTCGCTGTATTGCGCCTTCTCGATCGGGCTTTCGTCGGGGCCTTCGGTAACAGTGCCGTCGACAGCTGGTAAGAGCAACACATCGGACGCCGCATCGTACACCGGCGGTGTGCCGGCTGCCGGCACAACACTCGCGAAGTCGAGCGCCGGATCACGGGTGATCCAGAATCGGCCTGCCCAGCGAGGGCCACGAAGCTGGGTTGTAGCTTCGCCACCACTTTGCAGATGTACGTCGCCCGCCATCCGTACAATGATCGTCCGGACCGATGGTACCGCTGCGGAGTCAGTGGCGAGTTCGAGGGCTGCTGCCTTCTCGATCCAGACTACCGCCTCATGTGCTGACACCTCGGTCGCCCCCTGCGCGATTCGCATGCCTCCGGTGAGGTGCCATACGTCATACGAGCCTTCAGTCCATCGTGCAGCCTGTGTCGCACGAATTGAGAGTGGTTCACTCGGGTCCGTCGATGGCACCTCGATGCGACCGGCCTCCGCAATCGCTGCGGCGAGCCCCCGTGCCGGCAAGGCAGCGAGGGCCCCAGCGGTAGCGGTATCCGATGTGGCTGCTGCAACACTGTCGGCCGCTGCTGCCGGCGTGGACGCTGCGGGCCCACCGCCCGCGTACAGTGCCGCGCACACCACCATGAGTCGCCACGGCCGTCGGGAGCCGACACGCGCGCACACCAACCGGCCTGGCAACGGCGGCCCGGAGCGCGGCGGTGGAATGGCTGACAGCAAGCGTTTTCGTCCTGAGGCGACTCAAAAACGGCGGGACTATAGAGGCGAAAAAAATCACGGGTCAAGCCATGCCCGACCGCTTTGGCGGGCCACAAGTCCCGACGATTTAGGCATTTACCGCATCTCGCGTCGCTCCTCCTGCCGGGGTCGCGGCAGTATCGCGGCGACTCGGCAACCCGCCTCACACGCCTGGCAAACGGTACGGCAACCTGCGCGGGCAGGGAGTTTTCGTCCCTGGTATCTGGGGGAATCTGCGACGCTGTCGAGGCACTCCGGATAAGATGCCGTCCTGGACCCCGGGCCGATGTTCTGCGTCCCGCCGTCTACGCCGGCTGCCGTGTCGGTCGGTCTCGCCTTGTCCCTCCCCGTTGCCCTCCTCCCTGGAACCCCTTGCCCATGCGTCGCGTTGCCGACCTGGTGGCGCTGTGGCTCGTTTCGCACCGCGGCCTGCTGGCTTTGGTAGGAATCGCGGTTGCGGTGGTGTCGGTGGAGCGATCGCGGCAGTTGGAGTTTGTGAAATCGATCGACACGATGTTCGATCGGGCTGATCCAGCGCTGGTGCCCTACCGCCGCCTGGCCAGGGCCTTCGGTTCGAGTGAGATCGTGCTGGCAGCGTATGACGATCCTGACCTCTTTACTTCCTTCGGCATCGATCGCCTCCGCAGATTGACCGCCCGACTCGGAGCGCTTCCCACCGTCTCATCGGCCACGAGTCTGGCCAGCACACCGCTTGGCAACCGCATCATCGATGTGGAGTCAAGCCCGACGGCCCGCAAGCTCGTCGATCTGATGGAGGGCTATACGCTCGGCCCCGACCGTCGCACGGCGGCGGTCGCCTGCGTCCTCGAGCCTCCTGCAGCCCCGGCCTCGGTACCTCCCGCCCGCGCCACCTCGCGGGCTGACGCCATCGATGAGATTCGGGCCTGCATGCAGGAGTTTCCCGCCGGGACCGTCGCCGGCGAACCGGTCATGCTCCGCGACGGCTTTGCCATGCTCAAACGCGACGGCAACCTGCTCGGCACCACAGCAGGCCTGCTGGCGGGGCTCGTGCTCCTGATCTCGTTTCGCAGCCTTCGCTGGCTCATCGTGCCGTTGGCCGTGGTGCTCCTCGCACTCTGGGGCACCCGCGGCATCCTCGCGGTCGCCGGTCTCCGACTGACGATGGTCTCCACGATGCTTTCGGCGATGGTGACGGTCGTGGCGATTGCAACCACGGTGCATGTCATCATCGGCTTCCGCCGCCACCGTGAAGCCGGTCTCGATCCCGAGACGGCGCTGGTCAACACGTTTTCCACGCTCTTCTGGCCGGTTGTCGGTGCGATCGCGACCGACATCATCGGCTTCGGCGCTCTGATCTCCAGCCGCGTCGGCCCGGTCCACGATTTTGGCATCATGACGGCGATCGGTGCCGGCATGGTGCTCGTCGCCGTGGCGCTTGCGGTGCCCTGGCTGGCGCTGGCCGGCCGCTTCGTTAGTGATCCCCGCCAGGCCTGGGGCGAGGGGTCGCTCGAGCGGGGACTTGATGCCCTCGTGAAATGGATCGTCCGTCACCCGCTGCCGATTCTCGGCGCGGCCATCACGATCGTGGCCGTGGCCGTGGCCGGGATGCGTTGGCTGACGGTGGAGACTGATTTCACAAAAAACTTTCGGGCCTCGAGCCCGATCGTCAGTTCCTACGACATGATCGAGTCGCGGCTGGGAGGCGCGGGCGTGTGGGATGTGCTCGTGCCAGTCGGCGACGAGATCGACGGCGACACGCTCACTCGGGTGACCCGGCTCGAGAAGCGGCTTCGCACCGACGTCACCGCCGAGGGACCTACCGGGGAAGCGATGCCGGCCCTCACGAAGGTGATGAGCGTGGCCGACGTGATGGCAGCCGTGTCGCCGGTGTCGCTGGAGCGGCTGGAGGAAACGCGGCTCGGTAACTGGATCATCTCCCGGGCCATCGCTTTGCTCGAGACACAGCTTCCTCAACTGGGGCGGTCGCTCATCGGCACCGACCCCGTTGACGGCTCGCGGTGGCTGCGGGTCATGCTGCGGGCCCGTGAGCGACAGCCCGCCGACGTGAAGCGGTCGATCATTTCCCAAGTGCGGCAGATCGTAGCCGAGGAGATCCCGGGGAGCGACAACCAGCCACCGGGCGAGGTGACCGGCTTCTTCGTGCTCTTGGCACAACTCGTCGAACGGATGATCTCCGATCAATGGTTCACATTCACGATCGCCGCTGTTGGTATCTTTCTCCTGCTCTCGTTGGCATTTCAGAGCCCGCTGCTAGGGCTCGTGGCCCTGGTACCCAATGCCCTGCCGATCTTCGTCGTCCTCGGGCTGCTCGGCTGGATCGGCACGCCGATCAACATGGGCACAGCCATGATCGCCGCAGTCTCGATGGGCCTCTCGGTCGATAGTTCGATTCACTACATCACCGCCTTCCGCCGCCGGCTCCATGATGGCGACGCCTTCCACACCGCCCTCGAGACGGCCCACCAGACAGCCGGGCGGGCGATGATCTTTTCGACGCTCGCCCTGGTGGTGGGGTTTCTTGCCCTCACCACCAGCGGCTTCATCCCGACCGTCTCCTTCGGCATGCTCTCCTGCCTGACGCTGATCGGCAGCCTGCTCGGAAATCTCGTCGTCCTGCCAGTACTCCTGACGCTCCTTGGAAGTCGCCAGTGCGGTAACAGACCCGGCTGACCGGCCAACGACTTCGAAGAAAGCCGGCTCGGGGGCGGCAAAAGTCGCCGCTTCGCGGTCTTTCAGATTCTCGCCGGGCGAGGATAAGCCCAAGGCTCGTCAAGCGTCTGCCGCCCCCCGAGCCTCCCTCGGTTCTTGTGCTAGATTGCTCGACATTCGCGAAGACGTTGCGGCACTTCAAGGAGCATTGGCATGAGGCGAGAGATGGCGTTTGATGGGCAGGCGGCGACGGTGAAGGCGACGGCCGCGGCAGTGATCGATACGATCGTGGCCGACGTGACTGTTGTCTTTATGACCGAAGGTGGCGTGGCTGCCGGCATGACGGCCGAGGTCGATCGGGCGACCGGCGGTCTCCTCACAAGGTTGGCTGACAGCGGCGATCTCTCCGGGAAACGCTACGAGTGCGTGCCCATCCTGGCGCCCCCCGGCCTGCAGGTGGGGCAGGTACTTGTCGTCGGCCTCGGCAAGCGGGAAGACGTGGATGCCGGCGTCTGCTTCCGCGCTGCCGCCACTGCCGCGCGGCTCGTCGCCGCCCGGCCGCGGGCGAAGGTGGTGTTCCTCGCGGAGGGCTCATGGTCCGACTCTCAGGCGGAACAGGCCGTTGCCGGAACACTCGCCGGCATGGTGGGCCAGGATCTCTACCGCACCGAGAAGAAGCGGACGCCGTTTGGTGAGACCGTCTGGCTTGGCCTCGCGAGCGAACAGGTGACGCGGGGAGGCATTCTTGGCAGTGGCGTGAATCTTGCCCGTCGCCTGGTGAATCTACCGCCCGATGATCTCTATCCGGAATCGTTTGCCGAGCAGGCGGCCACGGTGGCCAGCCAGACCGGTATGCAGGTGGAGATCTGGGACGAAGACCGGCTCGCCCGCGAAGGCTGCCGCGCGATGCTGGCCGTCGGCCGTGGCAGCGTTCGTGCTCCCCGACTCGTGCTCCTCACCTACCAGGGCCGCGACGGCGACAAACCGCCCGACCTTGCGCTCGTCGGCAAGGGGGTCACCTTCGACTCCGGCGGCCTGTCGCTCAAGCCCTCGGAGGGCATGCTGACGATGAAGTGCGACATGGCCGGCGGGGCGACCATGCTCGCCGCCGCCGCCACAATCGCGGCTCTCAAGCTACCGATCAACCTGATCGCCGCGATCGGCCTCGTTGAAAACATGACCGGCCCGGCTGCCTACAAACTGGGCGATGTGATCACCGCCCGCAGTGGTACGACGATCGAGATTCACAACACCGACGCCGAAGGCCGCGTGGTGCTGGCCGATGTACTCGACGTGGTCCGCGGTCTCGGGCCACAGCGAATCGTTGATGCCGCCACGCTCACCGGCGCCTGCGTCGTCGCCCTCGGCCTCGATGTGGCGGGGTTGTTCACGAATGATCAGCCGCTGTGCAATGCCGTTGCCGATGCCGCCCGTGCGATGGGGGAGCCGGTCTGGCAACTGCCGATGTTTCCCGAATACGACGAGCAGATCAAAAGCGAGGTGGCCGACATCAAGAATGTCGGCGAAGGCCGCTGGGGGGGCGCGATCACGGCCGCCAAGTTTCTGGAGCGGTTTGTCGGCGGTGTCCCATGGACACACATCGACATTGCCGGCCCAGCCTTCGCCGAAAAGCCAAAGCCCTGGATCGACGGCGGCGGCACCGGCACCCTCGTCCGCACCCTCGTCACCCTCGCCCAACGCCTCTCACAATAGCCCATGCGAGATTCATGGAGTGCCAGCTAGATGCGCTCTTAGGTTAGCTGTAGCGACGATACGGCAATCCAGGATAGATAGGCTCGGGGGTCGGCGAACGCTTGACAAGCATTGGGCGTATCCTCGCCCCCGAGGATACTTTTGCCGCCCCCAAGCCGGCGATACACGTAGGCTGGATGGGCTCTAGACCAGTAGCCCATCCAGTTCATCGACGAGTTCGCCAAACCGCGTGAGGGCGGTGGCGACGGGCTCGGGCCGCTCGAGATCGACGCCGGCATCCCGCAGCAAATCGAGAGGCCACTTCGAGCAGCCGCCTCGCAGGAAGGCTTGGTAGGCGGCCAGTTCCGCCGGTCCTCCGTCGGCCACCTTCTTCGCCAGCGTGATCGCGGCCGCAAGGCCGGTGGCGTATTTATACACATAGAAGGCGTTGTAGAAGTGCGGAATCCGCAGGCACTCCAACTCGAGTTCGGCATCGATCGCAAACCGCGGGCCGAAGTAGGCGTTGAGCAGTTCACGGTAGATGACGCGAATCCGCTCGAGCGTCAGTGGCTCTCCCGCCTCCGCCGAGGCGTGTGTCTTCCGCTCGAACTCCGCAAACATCGTCTGCCGCACGATCGTCGCCCGAATCGAGTCAATCTCACGGGAAATGATCGCTGCCTTCTCCTGAGGTGAGGTCGCCCGCTCGAGAAGCAGCCGCGTCAGCAGCTGCTCGTTGAACGTGCTCGCCACCTCGGCCACGAAGATCGTGTAGCCCGAATACTGATAGGGCTGGGCTTCACTCGACATCCGGGTATGCATCGAGTGGCCGGCTTCGTGGGTGAGCGTAAAGACATGCTCGATCGCCTCCTCCTGGAAATTCATCAGGATGTAAGGATCAGAGTCATAGGTGCCCGAGCTGAAGGCCCCCGACTGCTTCCCCTGATTAGGATAGCGATCGCACCAGCGGCCCCGCAGCCCCCGCTCCAGCCGCGTGCAATAGTCGTCCCCCAGGGGTCGCAATGCCACAATCACCCCATCGACCCCCAGCTCCCAGGTAAGCCGCTCCTCCAGTTCGGGCACAAGCGGCACATAGCAGTCGTAGTGGTGAATCGCCTCGAGCCCGAGCATCCGCTTCCGCAGATCGTAATACCGGTGCACAGCCGGCAGATGCGCTCGCACCGCGGCGATGAGCTGGTCATACACCGCCAGCGGCACGTTGTCGGCGAAGAGGGCCGCCTCGACGGCGCTCGGATAGTGTCGCACTCGGGCCGCATAGACATCCCGTTCATTGGAGCCGGAGAGGGTCGCGGCCAGCGTGTTCGCATGGGCCTGATACTGGTCGTAAAACTGGTGAAACGTCGTTCGCCGAACCTCGGACGACGCGTCGTGGAGCAGCGTCACAAACGTCGCATTGGAGAGTTCCACCTGCTCTCCCTGCCCGTTGCTCACGACGCCAAACTTCATGTCGGCGTCGGTGAGCTGTCGAAATACCTTGCCCGCCGTCCCCGCAAACGTCCCCTGCATGGCGAGCAGTTTTTCCTCCCGCTCAGAAAGCACATGCGGCCGCGTCCGCACCAGCCGCTCGACCAGCAGTTGACAGTCGGCCAGTTCGGGCAGATCAAGCCAGCCCGCGAGTGTGGCCTCGGGGATCGCCATGATCTCGGGCCGAATGAAGCTCGCCAGTTCACCGGCCCGCGTGGCCACGTGCTGGAAGCGGCCCACCATCCGCTGCGCCTCCGGGGCCGCCTGATCCTCGCTGGCCCGCAAATGGGCGTACGTACCGATCCGGTCACCCTCGCGATCCATTTCCAGATCAAAGGCAAGACACTCCGCCAGCCGCTCCGCACTCTTGCCGAGGGTACCGGCGAATACCTCATACCCCGGAATCCGCTGCTCCCACGCCCCAAGCGCCTCCTCCCACTCTGCATCGGAACGAAACAGGCTCGCGAGGTCCCACGTATCCCCCACGGCCACATCCTTCCGCGCGGGCAACGTCTTCACCGCTGGACCATTCATACACAGCACCTTTCTTTGAAGACAGTCAGGGGGTCGTCGAGGAGCGCATACCTCTGGTGGTGACGCGGCGAAAGTCCAGCGACGGGGCATAAACGGTCCTGATCCGGCTTTGGCAAATGCGTTCTGACAGCATCACAGCCTCCACACGGCACTCCCCCAGGCAAGCCCGCCACCGAAGCCGCAGACCACGACGGTGCTGCCAGGGCCGATGCGGCCAGCTCGCCAGGCTTCGTCGAGGGCCAGCGGAATCGACCCACTCGAGGTGTTGCCGAAGCGGTCGAGATTGATCGCCATTTTTTCTTCCGGGATGCCGAGCGCTGCCCGGGCGGCCTCGATGATGCGGGCGTTGGCCTGATGGAGCACGAACAGGTCAATCGCCTCCAGGGGAAGCCCTGAGTGTGTGACGACCTGGCGGACGTTTTCCTCGACCAGCCGGATGGCCCACTTGAAGACCGCGCGGCCGTCCATCTGCATGAACTGCTCGCCGCGGGCCGCTCCCTCGGCTGAAATCGGCTGCCGTGAACCGCTCATCGGGCAGGCCAGCAGGCCCGCGCCGCGGCCGTCAGAGCCAAGCGCGGAGGCGAGGAGGCCGCGATCGGAGGAGTCGATCGCCTCCAGCAGCACCGCGCCGGCGCCATCGCCAAACAGCGGCCACGTCTTGATGTCAGCAGGATCGACCACGCGAGAGTTGGTGTCAGCGCCGATGACAAGCACGCGGCGACTCGTGCCGGCGGCCAGGAATTGCGACGCCGTCACTAGGGCATACGCGAAGCCAGCGCAGGCTGCCGTGACATCCATGGCCGGGGCATCGAGGCCTAGCGCCTCCTGGACGATGCAAGCCGTCGAGGGAATGCACATATCGGGCGTGAAGGTGCCCAGCACAAGCAAGTCGATCGATGCGAGTTCGATACCCGCCATGGCGATCGCCTCCCTCGCGGCGGCCGTGGCCAGGTCGCTGGTGGCGATCTCCGGTGGCGCATGTCGCCGCTCACGGATTCCCGATCGCTCCACAATCCACTGAGGATCACAGCCGAGGTGGTCGAGATCGGCGTTGGTAACCACCCGGGGCGGCACATGGCTCCCAAGCCCAGCGAGCCGAAATCCTACCGCCCGACCAAAGCGAGAGGGCCGCGGCAAGGTAAGGATTTCAGACATCGGGCTCCGCCGCGGTTATTTGCTGTCGTCGGTCGCTTTTTTCTGGACGACCGCATCCCGATCGAGGCGGATCTTGGCGCATTCCGCATCGGAAACCACGTAATACCAGTCGGCAAACCGAGTGTTCAGTTCCCGAACCCGCTTTTTTGCAGCCTCTACCTTGTCGTCATACTCTTCCTGCTTCCGCCGATTCTCGCGATCCACCCGACGCCGTTCCTCAACAGCTGCCTGGGCCTTGGCCTCATCCTCGTCGGCTTTTTTGAGGGCATCAGCGGCGGAATCTTCATTGGGGGCAGCCGACTTGTCAGCCGACCCGTTCGCGCCGTCCCCTACCGACTTCTCAGCAGTTGCCTCTTCGGCTTGTGTCTCAGTAGGTTCTTTTTCTTTTTCGTCTGCAGTCGTGCCCGACTCCTCGCCGGACTGTATCACGTCGGATTTTGTATCCTTGGAAGGGTCCGGTTGTGGCACTTCCGGCAGTGGCTCAAGGTCTGGTTTCCCAAGCAGAGCATCGTTGAATCGTGCCATCACCAGTAGGTAACGGCCACTCGTTTCTCCACCGTCGACTTCTGCATCAGTCTTTTTCCCGACATCCGACTGCCCCTCTACCGCAGTTGTTGGGGCGCCAAATCGCAAGACGTACTCGACTCCATCCTTCATGCCGACGGTGGTTTGACCATCGGTCGACAGAATCTCCCCGCTCTTCAGCGGCAAAAACCCACGCTGCTGCATCGAGGCAACAGCCTCGGGGTCACTTGTAAACTGATCAGCCGCCTTGAGGTCTGCGCTGAGCCCCGATGGCTTCCTCGCGACATCAATGATCTTCAAATCGCCCAACGCATTGCGCAGGTCGGTGAGCTTGGCAGAGGCGAGTTCTTCGGTGTCAGCCAAAGGCTCCTCCTTCGGCTTTTTGTCATCGCCAAACACCTCAAGCTTGTCGAGCGCCCACTTTCCGTCTTTGTCATCGTAACTGAGATCAATCCGACTCTTTCGTTGCTGCTCGACCATCAATCGACCGTTGGATTCCACCGCGCCGAGCGTGTAGTCATCAAGAATGACCTTCCGAACATCCCAGGGCGAGAGTTGCAACAAGTCCTTCTCGATCCAATCACCGAACCGACTGGAGAACTTGGATGTGTCGAGTTCTACGCGATATACCGGGTCCTGCCCCGCCTTACGGACAAATCGCAATGACCGGCCACCGCCTTCAAGGCCCGCGGGTCGCTTATCTTCCTTGCCGATGATAAGCCGGGCTAACTTTGTGCCAGCAGCGTCCCGGATCTCGACCAGTTGGCCAACGCCCGTCATCCCGGGCGTGATCTTGTCAGCATCGGGTTCAATCACACCGTAGGTTTCGTGATCACCCGGCGATGTGCTAACCATCTCAAGAATTGGCCGATCGATCAGTTCCGTGGCCGCCACGGCCAGTTGATCCTTGGCGTCGGCCGGATAGTTCTGCTGCGAGGGCAGCACCCACACGCCGCCCGTCTGCACAACCTTGAAGGGCTGGAGCGTCGCCAACTCGTCGTCATAGGTAAGAATCTCGAGGCTTGCAGCCTTCCCCGCATCGGAAAACTCCGGGAACAGCAACCGCTCGGCCTCAGGCTGCACATTCCGACTCTTGAATCTCGGCTGGGCAACTGTCCCCAACAGCAGCATTCCAATGCCCGCCACTACAAAGACGGCGGTCTTTCGCATCACGGGCGATACCGGATCGGTGGCACTCTGGTTATCCATGGTTCACTCTCTCCAAATGGGGAATTCTTCGGCCCGTCGGCCGTCATCGCAGCCGTGACTTCGCCACGCCTTCCCGCTCCTTGGCCCGGCGACGGAAGAACACCATAAAAGCCACCACGAGGGGTGGTATGGGTGGCAGCAGCACGGCCAGCCACTTCTGCCGATCCTGCTCCTGGCGGATCTTGCTTTCGAGCTTTCTCTCCACGGCGTCAATCTCAGTATCCCGCTTCCGTTTCAACTGCTCGATCTTCGTGTCGAGCCGCCGCTGTGCCAGCCGCTGGCGACTCGCCAACTGCTGGACAGCCTGCATGGCAGCCTGTGGATCAGCATCTCCCTGCGACTCCATGTCTTTGATCTTCTTCTCAAACTCACCGATTTCCTTCTGCATCTCGGCGTTGGCATCCTGTTCGGCCTTATCAAACTCCGCCAAGTAGGCTGCCCGCTGAAGGTCGGCCTGCTCTCGTGACTCGGCAACTGTGTCCTCAATCCGCTCGAGCGTGCGATGCCTGGGCTTCCGCTTCCGAATCTCGAGAAAGCGACTGTCGCCAGCGAGTTGGTCGAGAATGTTCAGCACAAAGGTAACGTTGTCAAAGTCAAGACCGAATACCTCATCAGGCCGATTCCGCAGGCCAAAGATCCGACCATCCATCAGGTCAATGTCAGACACCACGATGGCACGAACGAGTTTTGGCTCGGTAATCTCTTCTGTTTTTGCTTCGTCTGGCGCCGCGGTATTTCCAGGCACCTGATGCTCCACCAGGGCGGCGAGCACCATCGCCTGCTTCCCAGGTTGCTCAAAATTTCGCAACGCCCGCATGTCACCAGGATTGGCCATGATCTGGTTGACTTCAATCGTGCCCGACCGAGTCCCAGTCTGGACAAGCGGCACCCACTCGATGTTGGCGGCATCATCCTTGGACAGCCCACCTGGAAACGGGAAAAGCACCTCCTGTAATCCAGCCGTGATTGGCTGTGACTCATTGAAACCTGCAATCGAACTCTCCTTGTTCGCATCGCTCAGGTTAGCATCGATAAACACAAACTCACTTGGTAGCTCGAGCTTTACGTGCGGGTTGTAGTCCTGCCAAATGACAAACGGATCAGAGCCAGTTTGTCCCATCGCCGGGCGGCCACCTGACGCGAGCTTGACACCCAACACCTGCCAAAGTTGATTCAAGTCGCCCTTTGGCTGCCCCTGCTGACCAAACATGGCCATCGGCCCCATCGGACTCCGCCGTGGCTGCGATGTCCCGGGCACACCCATCAACAACACAGGGAGCGCGTCTTCAAAAATGGCCGGTTCTTTCCCTGCCGCAACGGCGCCCACCAAATGCCCCATCTGCTCAGGCCCCAGCGACGAAGGCTGTACGGCCAGAAGCACATCATAGGTTTCGGTGATCGGCGCTGAGGCATCAACCTGCACCACGTCGTACTGCTTCTCCAATTCCTCGAGCACCGCCTGTCGTGGCTGTTGCTGACCGGTCGCCATGTCAAAGCCGCCAAAAAGGTTGGCATCCGTGGTGAGCACCCCGAGCCGCTTCCGCTTCTGCTGGGCGGCAGTCGCGATTGAGCGAATCAGTTCGTACTCAACCGGCGTGCCCTTGTCGAAGAATGGCACCACGACCTTTTCCAGGCCGCACTGGATCGCGCATCCGAGAAAGATTTCCTCCTCACGGTAGGCCCCCCGCACCCGCGAAAGCACTGTCACCGGTTCGATGCCGAACTGCTGGTTCGCGAGCGAGGCAGCTTCGGTCTTGGGTTCGGTGTCGATGATATCCACCTGCACCTTGCCCCGACCGAGTTGCTGAAACTGCCGAAGCATATTGAGCAGGGTGAGCCGCGTCTGGGCGTAATCTTCGGGCACCGTGGGACTGACGTAGGCCGTGATATCGATTGGTCGCGGTGTCTCAAGCGTGGCCAACAGTTGACGGGTATCGGGCGCGAGGGAACTGATCCGCTCGGCCGACAAGTCGGCGCGGACATCCATTCCCCGAAACAGAAGCACCGCCCCCATTGCCGCCGCCGCAACTCCCAATGTGCGCACCAGATAGTGCACGCCCATCTGGTTGCCATCCCGGCGGCCGGTCCAGTGCCGCCGACCGATAAGCACCATCGCCACATAGAGACAGACGGCTGCAATACCGAGAAAGTAAGCGATACTCGACAGGCTCACCACTCCCCGGCCAAAGTCCGAAAAGTGTTCCGCCAAGCTCCAGCCGCGCACTCGCTCGGCCAACGTGGGCCCCATGACGGTGCTGGCCTGATCAGCAACCGCAAGCGGCGCATTGAACAGGAGCCCGAGGATGAAGGCGACCGTGAGGTTGCTCGTTAGAAAACTTGCCACCATCCCGATGGCCAGCATCGCCAGGCCTGTGAACCAGTAACCCAGGTAGTTGGAAAGAAAGAGGCCGCCGTCTGGCGTACCCCAACGCAGCAGGATGACAAGGTTGCACGCACAAGAAAACATGAGCGCCACGGTGTAGATACCAACGGCGGCAAGATACTTCCCGAATACCACCTCCCAGTCACTCGCTGGAATCGTCAGCAGCAACTCGTCGGTACCCTGGCGTCGCTCATCAGCCCACACACTCATCGTGATGGCGGGGACGAACACCAGGAGAATATATGGGAGATAGCGATTGAGCTGGTCGAGATTGGCCAGATTCGAGTTAAAGAACTCCGGCGGCCAGAACGCCGCCAACGAACCCAACAACACAAACACGCAAATGAAAACGTATCCGGTAGGATTAGAGAAATAGGAGACAAAATTCCGCTTGAAGACCGCGTCAAGTACGTGCCACTTCATGGGTGAGAATCCTTCGGCCGGCTTCAGGCCGCACCGCTCCGCGTGAGTTCGTGGAACCGTTCGTCAAGGCTGAGGCCATTCTGCCGCAGTTCAGCAGGCGTGCCATCAAACCGCAATCGACCCTCGGCGATCAGGATGACGCGGTCAGCCATGGCCTCCACTTCTTGAAGAATGTGTGTGGATAAAAGAATTGTTTTTTTCTGTCCGAGTCGCCGAATTGTATCTCGAACCTCACGGATCTGGTTCGGATCGAGACCACTGGTTGGTTCATCCAAAATCAACACATCTGGTTCGTGGAGAAGCACCTGTGCCATGCCAACCCGCTGCCTGTACCCCTTGGAGAGTTTGCCGATCGCCTTTCCGATCACACTGCCAAGTTCGCACTGTTTCACGACCGCCTCAATCCGTTCCTCACGGTATGCACCCGAAAGCCCGCGGGCATCAGCGAAAAACTCGAGCAAGCCACGCGGGGTCATGTCGGGATAAAGCGGACCGTTTTCTGGAAGGTAACCGAGGTGAGAGGCGGCCTTGAGCCGATCGGTAGACATGTCGTAGCCGGCAATCCGAGCTGTTCCCGCCGAGGGAGCGAGGTAGCCAGTGAGCATCTTCATCGTCGTGCTCTTTCCGGCGCCATTCGGCCCGAGAAAGGCAACAATTTCACCCCTGGGCACGCGAAACGAAATGTCCTCAGTGGCGATGAACTGTCCGTAGTATTTGGTCAGCCCGTCAGCCTCGATCATGGCCGGCGGACTGGCGGAAGCTTCGGTCATTACTGCTGTTCCTTACGGCGAAGTTGGCGTGACACCCTAGCAGGCCTCTCCGTCAGCATATTTTTACACGATGTCGACTGTAGGCAATCCCCCGTCGCCATACCGCCTCGGGAGCGGGGAACTGCCGCCTGGAGCCACGGCGCGGGTCCTCATCCCAGGCTAACGCAGGACGGCATTCACGGGAGGAGGCCGCTCGGCTCGCGGGGCCGACTCGATGCCCGGACCGGGTTGACCCCGTTGCCAAGCGATGTGGACCCGCCAGTCATCCCGTGCCTCAGGATAATCACTGCGAAAGTGGACCCCCCGGCTCTCCTCCCTGACGATTGCCCCTCGGATCATCAACCGGGCCACTTCCAGCATATTTTGCAGTTGCCAACCGCCGGGATCTGCAAATTGCCTCGGCAGCACATAGCGGCACCAACCCTCGACTGCTTCGAGGGCTTCGAGCAGATGGGGACCATTTCGCTCGACGCCCACCTGACGCCACATGAGCGCCCGAAGTGAATTCCGAATGTCAGCGAGATCGAGCGACTCGGAAACGACGCCTTCAATCGGGCCGTCTTGTTTGGGGTGGGAGATCAACGGAACGTGAAAGACTTCGTGCTCATGCCTGCACCTATCGGCAAGAACCTCAGAACTCGCCATCTCACCGGCGCGAGCGCCGTAGACCAAGCCCTCCAAAAGACTGTTGCTGGCCAGACGATTGGCACCATGCAATCCGCTCGAGGTGACCTCGCCAGCAGCAAGCAAGCCTGGCACACTCGTCTGGCCGCAATGGTCAACCGTGACACCGCCAATCATGTAATGGGCACCGGGCCGCACCGGAATGCGATCGCGGGCAACATCGAGGCCAAACTTTCTGCAGATTTCCGCCATCCCGGGAAATCGCTGCCGAACCATCGCCGCATCGAGGTGCGACAGGTCGAGGTATACATTCGAATGCTGTGTGTGACGCATCACTTCGGTGATGGCCCGGGAAACGACATCACGCGGCGCCAGTTCCGCTCGATCGTCGAAGGCTGGCATGAATCGCCTCCCTTCGCGATCGACGAGACGGGCGCCGGCACCGCGAACGGCCTCGGTGATCAGACTGCGGGCGCCGCCGGCGATATAGAGCACCGTGGGATGAAATTGCATGAACTCCATGTCGCGAACCTCGGCGCCAGCCCGCCAAGCAAGGGCCATCCCGTCACCGCTGGCTCCCGGCGGGTTCGTTGACTCACGATAGATCTGCCCCACACCGCCCGTCGCGAGAATGGTTCGCTTCGCCCAGACCAGCGTCTTTCCATGAGCTTGGTTCCAGACGAGGGCTCCTCGACATTGTTCTTCGTGCGTCACAAGATCGATCGTAAACGTATCGGGCCAGACCTCGAGATTCTCGAGCCTCCGTGTTTGGTCGATCACAGCCCGCATCACCTCACGCCCGGTGGCGTCGCCAAGCGCATGGACGATCCGATGGTGGCTGTGGCCACCTTCCCGCCCCAACTCAAGCGCTCCATCACGGGCATCGAACCGCGTGCCCCAGTCAATCAACTCCTGAATTCTTGTAGGAGCCTCACGAACCACCGCGTTGACCACGGTTTCGTGACAGAGCCCACATCCGGCATGGAGGGTGTCAGCGACGTGACTATCAAATCGGTCTTCCGGATCGACAACACCCGCGATACCACCTTGTGCCCACTGGCTGGAAGAACTGCGGAGGTCATCCTTCGTGACGACGGTGACCGACAAACGTGGATCGACTGCCAATGCCGCTCGCAGGCCTGCCAGGCCACCACCAAGAATCAGCACATCCGTGAAGCAATGGGGCACCCGCTTGGGGCCGAAGGCGACAAGGTATCTCGGTCCGGCGAAAGTGTCGGTGCCGGTACGCGTCATTCGCCACTCGTGCCCTGAAGGTAGGCCCTTACTTGCTCGCGGTATTCGCTCGGGGGACGACTACGGCGACCTTCCGCCTGCCCACCCTGTACGTCGCTTGGCACGTCACGACTCGAGCGCACACCACCGGGTCGGAGCCCCAAGCTACGCACCGCCCGCTCAAACTCACCACGTTGCCGGGGGTCATCACTGTCGGCGAGCCGACGCATGGTCTGCCAGCGATCGATGAAGGCCTGAGCCTGGTCAGCAGTCCAACCGAGTGCATCAAGCACGTCGTTGTCCCCGGCTGCAACCGAATCCTGCAGATGCTCAACGGCGAGGTCGGCGGCGTTGCGGGCATGTGAAAGATCCTCGTCTCCCCATTCCATTTCCCGATGCTGCCGCTCACCCGCTACGTTAGAGCGATCGGTTTGTGGTGAACCTTCTCCGCCTCCCCACGCACCATTGCCCGTCTCACCGCTGCCGGACGGCTGGGCACCAACTGGCTGCTTCGCCTGCTGGTCACCACCGGCGCCCGGCTTCCCAGCGCCGGGCTCCTGACCGGCGGCCGCTGGCTGCCTGTCGCCCTGCTGCGTTCCTTTTTCACCTCCTCCAGCCTGACCATCACCCTGACTGTCGAATTGCCCGTCGGGCTTTGGGCTAGCTTCTTTCCCGGCAACACCGTCCGCTCCTCCCTCGCCTCCGGGCTGACCGCCCGGCTCACTCTTTTCGCCGCCCTTTTGGCCGCCTTCGCCTTTCTCGCCGCCTTCATCCTGCCGGCCACTCTGGCCCTGCGCTCCACCGGTCTGCTGCCCATCGGCACCCGCTTGGCCACCGGACTGTCGATCACTCTTGCTTTGCTGGCCACCCGCTTGCTGGCCAGCCTCACCTTGCTGACCACCTGGCTGCTGACCAG
>JAYQOK010000003.1:0-3125 GCA_038144795.1 Candidatus Kuenenia sp.
TTCAAAGATTTGGCGTAGTCCAGCCAAAATGGGCAGCCGGTCGTTTCGTGGAAGTGCCAGGCGACGGTCTCAACGGGGTGGGCGGCGAGGCGTTCACGGGCCGTTCGCACGGCGGTATCACTGGCGACTTCAAAGACAGGAGAGGGCACTGACGGGGAACTCAACGTGGTCATCCGATTGGATTCCTAGAGGGGGGCATTGTTTCAATAGACGGAACGGGTAATGACGGAGTCAGTCGCATCATTGTTCAGCGGCCGAACCTGGTTGCTGAGGCGGAGCACCGAGTTGCCCGAAAAGCTGGAGGACACCGTTAAAGTGCGCCAATCGAGGACCGTAACGATCGATGAATTCACCGAGCGCGTACTCGCTGTCGACATAGTCTTCAGCATTTTCGAATGCCTCGCGGGCAACGCTGGCAAGGAATTCAGTATGTACTTTTGCCAGCGACTCAGCGGCCTGGCGGCAAGAAACTGCCAACTCCGGGTTGGCATCCCGCCAGGCCTTGAGTTCGGCTGTTCGCTGTCGCTGTTGTTGCGAAACCTGATTCAGCAATTCGGCGAGCAATTCGCAGGACTTCTGCTGCAGCACGACCATGTCGCGGAGCAGGCGGGTCGTCTCGCCCGGGTCACCGGTGAGGGCAGCCGGCTGGGCGGCCGGGGCACCAGCGGCAGAGATATCGATTTGCGTCGTGTACAGCGGTCCGTTGGCCATGAATACCTCGTTGATCAGGCCGCAGTATCGTAGGCTGCATGGGGGGCGGTTTCCATCATTCGCTCCGGAACGGCCTGCGCATCCGCTCCAGACGGCAGGGTTTGCGTAGCTTGAGCCATGCTGCCGCCGAGCCGGTGCGGCTGGCAAGGCTCGGTGGAGACGGCTGCGGGCTGCTCAAGTGGCGGCCGGGAACACCCGATGCTTGGGCTGAGACGGCTGCAGGGACGCGGCCTGACGAAGATGCCAACGGGGCGACCGGCGAAAACGCCGGTGGGTCTGGTTTCTATGGAGCAACAGACGCAGGCGGCGACGGCCTTCGGTTTTCTCACGGCCGTCGATTCACCCACCCATGGTGTATTTGGTGGATATCTACTGGTGGATGCCATCGGGCGGCCGCTGGAGTTTCACTGCACGGCGCCGGTGAAGGTGTCGCGGGCCCAACAGATTCTCTATGGGGCGTCACTCCCGGGGCACCTGCATGGCCAGCAGATCGGGGCGGCACTGCTCGCCGAAGGCTCGGTGGCGCCGACGGTGGTGCTCACCGATCACGACGCCATGCTCACGGTGCGGCCGCACACGTCGCTGCCGGTAGCCCTCGTGCGGCGGCGGGACGAGGCCGCGGAGCCTCCGCCCGGGGCCTTCGCCATGGGGGAGGTTTGCGTGAGCCCGCCTGCCAGTGACGCGGCCGACGCCGACGCCCTGCGTCAGCGGCTTGAACATCTCGGCGCGGCGGTCGATCTCACGGAACCCTTCGACCGGATCCGTGCGGCGATCGAGGAAGCGCAGCGTCATTAGGGCCCTCGGGCCGGGAGCCGTCATGCTCGATCCCCGCGGCAGCACCAGCGTCCGCTCGCTCACCACGGCCGATCTCGAACTGGCGAGCGGCGGCATCTCCAGCCAGCAGGTGCCACCCATTGCGGCTGTGCAGACGGTGCGGTTTCCCTTCGACCTGGTGCGGCCGGCGGTGCTGCGGGTGCCATTGCTTGACGCGCGGCTCCAGGTGATCAGTCACCGGTTTCCTCGGCCGACCGACCCGCTACCGCCGCCTGCGGCTCGTCCCGTCAAGCGGCGACAGCCGACCGATGCGTGCCACAGCGAAGCCACCGACGACACGGCGGGCAGTCATGAAGCGGCCCAAACGCGGCGGCGGACACGGATCGCTCCGCCGGGCGATGTCGTCAAGCTTTCCGAGCGGCTCTTCTTCGTGCTGCAGCCCGACCTCGAGACGACGCTCCAGGCGAGCCAACTCGAGTTTCCCCGGGAGCCATTTCCCTTTCAGCTCGACGGCATGGCCTTTCTGATGCCGCGGCATGGCGCGATCCTGGCCGATGAGATGGGGCTCGGCAAGTCAATGCAGGCGATTTCATCGCTGCGGTTCCTGGTGCGAAGCGGGCAGGCGCGGCGGGTGCTCGTCGTCTGCCCGAAGGGACTCGTCTCGAATTGGGCGCGTGAACTCGCCGACTGGGCCCCCGAACTGGTCGTGGCGGTGATCGAGGGCGATCCGCTGCGGCGTCGCTGGCAGTGGACGCTGCCCGATGTGCCCGTGAAGGTGGCCAACTACGAGGCGGTGGTTCGTGATCGCGAGATGATCGAGGAGCTGGGGCTTTCGTTCGATCTGGTCGTGCTCGACGAGGCGCAGCGGATCAAAAACCGCTCGAGCAACACCCATCAGGCCGTGGGCGGGCTGCAACGCGGCCGCAGCTGGGCGCTCACGGGCACCCCCGTGGAAAACTCGGCCGAGGATCTCGTCGCCCTTTTCGACTTTATCGCCCCGGGGCATGTCAATGACCGGATGACACCCAAGGCGCTCGGCGCCGCGGCGGCCGATTACGTGCTGCGGCGGACGAAAGACAAGGTGCTCACCGAGATGCCTCCGCGCATGAATCGCGACGAGCGGATTGAGCTCACGCCGGAGCAGCGGGAGACCTACCGCCGCGCGGAGGAGGAGGGCGTGCTGCGGCTCTCTGCCCTCGGGCAGGAGGCGACAATCCAAAACGTCTTTGAACTCGTGCTCCGGCTCAAGCAGATCTGCAACTTCGATCCACCGACGGGGGAGAGCGCGAAGCTCGACTGTCTCACCGCCGAGCTCGAAGAGGTGCAGGCCAGTGGGAAGAAGGCGCTTGTCTTCAGCCAGTGGGTGGAGACGCTCGGACGACTCGAAGGAAAGCTGGCGCGGTTCGGGGCGTTGCAGTACCACGGCGGCATGTCGACGGTTGCCCGCGACGAGGCGATTTACCGTTTCAAGCACGATCGACAGCACTCCGTGTTGCTGCTTTCCTACGGCGCCGGCGCGGTCGGGCTCAACCTGCAGTTTTCGCAATATGTTTTTCTCTTCGACCGCTGGTGGAATCCGGCGATCGAGGATCAGGCGATCAACCGGGCCCATCGTATCGGCGCCGCCGGAGCGGTGACGG
>JAYQOK010000003.1:3135-12147 GCA_038144795.1 Candidatus Kuenenia sp.
ACGGTCACCCGCTTCCTGTCGGCCGACACGATCGAGGAGCGGATCGACGAGGTGCTCCGCCACAAACGCGATCTCTCCGAATTGATCCTGTCGCAGGCTGAAGCTCCGGCTGCCAGCGGCCTCAAGGCCGCCGATTTGTTCGCACTATTCCGGCTGCCGGCACCCCGCTGCGCGGCCGCCTGAGCGGCCGATCACGTTTCATCGTGAAGACCGTCGCGGGGTAGATGCAGCAAGCCGACTGACCTCGGCGACGCCGTCGTCGCGGGCGAGCCAGATTCGGGTGGCCACGGTCGGTGTGATGCGATGGCCGCCAGTGAAGGAGCCGAACGCGGGGAGCACGAGCTTGGCCGGCTCGGTCACGAAGCACCGATCGGCGATCCGGTCGCCGCTTGGCGATCGGATCGAAACGGTGGGGTGGAGGTGGCCACCGATCGTAAACAGGTCGTGGCCGGCCGTGGTGATTGTGGTGGCGGGCTCGTGGACAAAGTGAAACGGCGGCTCGTCGACCGCGGGCACGACCGCGTCGATACCGAGCGATGCCGGCAGCAGCCCCAGTGGTCGGTCGTGGTTGCCCAGCACGAGGATGACTTCAGTTTCGGCCAGCTGGGCCCGGGTCGCGGCAAACTCGCTCCGCACCTGATCAGTGCAGCCGCTCCGCGCATGAAAGAGATCGCCCAGGATCAGCAGCCGCCGCACGGCATGCCGCGTGACGAGATCCGTGAGTCGAGCGAGATCCCGCTGGGCCGAGCCCTCCGGCACCGGGATGCCGGCCTTGCGAAAGGTCGCTGCCTTGCCGAGGTGCAGATCGGCGACGAGCAGCGTGGCCGAGGCGGGCAGCAGCGCGGCCCGGCCCGGCAGCAGCATGATCTCCGAGTCAGGATCGATTCCGATCTTCATGTCACCAGTATGACGCTTCTGGCTCAAGCCGGTGTCGCGGCGGCCTGCTCCAGTTCGGTCGCCATCGCCGTGATCCGTTCGAGCCAGCCCTGCGTGGTGAGCCGCGACTGCACAAACGCGGCCCAGATCGGGAAGGCCAGCGGGGAGATGCGTGGTGTCTTCACGAGGCGAATCTCCTGGGTGCCGATCGTGTCGAGGGCCTCGTGCAGCCGCTGAAACTCAAACTGCTGCTCGAGCACTTCGCGGCGAGCCTGGGCGAGCAGCATGTTGTCGCCGTCGTGTTCGAGGAGCACATCATAGAGCAGACCGGCCGAAGCCTGCGTCTGCCGGCCGGTGCGACCGGCTCCCGAGACGAGCCCCGCCACGCGGGCGATCTCGCGAAAGTGGCGGCGGGCCATCTCGGTGCCGTTCAGGCAGGCGAGCAAATCTTCCAGCAGGTTCGCGGGCGAGAAAAGCTGCCGCCAGGTTCGCTCGTCGTAGGCCAGTGGCTCACGGCCCGAGAGTTCGAAGCCCCAGTCGGTGGCGGCAAAGGTGAGCGTGGTCGGTCGGCGGCTGGCGATCCGCCAGGCCACCAGGGCCGCCAAGCCTTCATGCACAAGCCGCCCCGTGAACGGAAAGATGAAGGTGTGATGGCCGTCGCGGCCCTGCCACTGTTCGATGAGCAGCGTGTCGTGGTTGGGGAGACAGCTCCAGGTGGCCTGGGTCTGCAAGAGCGGCAAGACAGCCCGCGCCTCGGCCGGGATCGCGGTGGCATCGCCATCGCCGGCGGCGCGAACCAGATCGAGCACGGCGGAGGAGAGCAGGGTGGAGAGGGGCATGCGGCCGCCGTTCCACCGCGGCACCTGGAGCGCCGCCGAGCCGCGGGCCCGCTTCACGTAGGCCGTGAGGCCGTCGAAGCGAAACAGAATCAGGGGCTTGCCGGCAAAGAGAAAGCGATCACCTTCACTGAGTCGGGCGATGAACGATTCCTCGACCGTACCCAGCCGGCCGCCCCGCAGCCATTTTATCTCCACCGTCGCGTCGGCCGTGATCGTGCCGATGCTCATGCGGTGTTTCCGCGCGATCGCCTTGCTGGCGACATACCAGCGGCCAAACCGGTCGATGATCCGGGCGTAATCAGGATAGGCGGCCAGCGCCGGGCCGCCGTGCGCCGCAAAGGTGATCGCCCACTGCCAGGCCGCGTCGTCGAGTGTGGCATAGGCATGGGTGGAGCGAACCTCGGCGAGGAGGTCGGCCTCACGAAACCCGCCGCTACAGGCGACCGTGACGATGTGCTGCGCGAGGCAGTCGAGCGGTGAGATCAGCGGACGGCGGGGCTCCACGCGGCCGGCCTCGGCCGCCGTGCGGGCGGCGGCGCATTCGACCAGTTCGAGGGCATGTGTCGGCACGCAGACCAGTCTGCCGGTCGCGCCGGGGGCGTGGCCGCTGCGGCCGGCCCGTTGCAGCAGACGGGCGATGCCCTTGGGGCTGCCCACCTGCAGCACCTGGTCGACCGGCCCAAAGTCGACGCCGAGATCGAGGCTCGACGTTGCCACCACGCACTTCAGCCGGCCCTGCTTGAGCCCCTGTTCGGCCCGCGTACGAAGGTCGCGATCGACGGAGCCGTGATGGAGCGCGAGCAGTTTCTTCCAGTCGGGGCGGGCCGACTGGATCGCCTCAAACCACCGCTCGGCCTGAGAGCGGGTGTTGGTAAAGACCAGCGTCGTCGTCGCCGCATCGATCGCCGCCACGACCTGCGGCAGGAGCCGCAGCCCCATGTGGCCGGCCCATGGAAATCGCTCCATCGGCGCGGGGATCAGCGTGTCGATATCGAGGCGGCGGGGCACCCGGGCCTGCACCACGCGGGCCGCGGCAGCGCGGGCCGGACCCATGAGCGCGGAGACAGCCTCCTCGAGATTGGCGAGCGTGGCCGAGAGCCCCCATGTCACGAGGTCGGGCCGCAGGCCGCGGAGCCGCGCGAGTGCGAGTTCTGTCTGCACGCCCCGCTTCGTCGCGAGGAGTTCATGCCATTCATCGACGATCACCGTGTCGAGGCTGGCGAAGATGTCGTGGGCATCCTCGAGCGAGAGGAGGATCGACAACGACTCGGGCGTGGTGACAAGAGTCTCTGGCCAGTTTTCCCGCAGCCGCTTTCGGTCGGCTGCCGACGTGTCACCGGTGCGGAGGCCGACCCGCCAACGCCGCCCCAGCCAGTCATGGAAATCGTTGAGTGGCTGCTCGAGGGCCGCGACGGTGTCAGTGGCCAATGCCCGCAGCGGCGTGATCCAAAGGACTCGCAGACTAGCAGCCGGCGGCGCGAGACCAAGTTGGTCGATGCATCGTGAGCGGGCGGTCGCCCCTAGCCAGGCAGCGAGCGTCTTGCCCGTACCGGTGGGGGCGTGCACCAAGCCACTCTCGCCGGCGGCACAGGCCCGCCACACCTCCTCTTGAAAGGGAAACGGCTCCCAGCCGCGGGTGGTGCACCAGGCTCGCAGCACGGCGATCGAGTCATCCGAGTCATCATGGCTCGGATCGATCGTCGCAGCGGCGGTGCGGGGGCTGGTCATGCCGTGGCTCCCGCCGAGGAAGCCATTTCGATCATCCGCTCAATATCGGTAAGTTGCCCCGCGTCTTGCGGCTCCTTGTCGCGCCGCCACCGCGCTATCCGGGGGAACCGCACGGCCACGCCCGACTTGTGCCGCGTCGACTGCGACACGCCTTCGAACGAGAGTTGGAAGACCAGCGTCGGCTGGACAACCCGCACCGGCCCGTGCTTCTCGAGCGTGGTGGCCCGCACGATCCGATCGACCTCAACGATTTCGGCGTCGGAGAGCCCCGAATACGCCTTGGCAATCGGCACGAGCCTGTCCCCCTGCCAGACGCCGAGCGTGTAGTCGGTGTGGAGGCCGGCCCGGCGGCCATGGCCGGCCTGTGCGTAAAGAAGCACGGCATCGATCTCCAGCGGCTCGATCTTCCACTTCCACCAGTCGCCGCGGGTGCGACCGACGGCGTAGGGGCTCGCCTTGCGCTTGAGCATCAGCCCCTCCACGCCCCGCTGCCGCGACATGGCCCGGGCCGCGGCGAGCGTATCCCACGAGTCGGCCCGCACGCAGGGTGACAGGAAGAATCGCTGCGTCGATCCCTGCTCGTCCTGCGGTGGCTGGGTCGCCGATGCGGAACTCTCGATCGCCTGTTCAAAAGAATGGGGCACGAGCCTTTCGAGGAGGGCCCGCCGGTGCGCGAGCGGCTCACTCCGCAGGTCGTTTCCCTCCGCCTCCAGAAGATCGTAGGCCACGAACACGCAGGGAATGTCGGCGAGCACCTGTTTTGTGACGCGGCGGCGACTCGCCCGCCTCGAGAGCGACGCGAAGGGAAGGAGGCGGCGATCGCGGACCGCAAGGAGTTCGCCGTCGAGCACGGTGCCGGCTGGGAGCGTAGCCGCCGCCGTGACGATCTCGGGGAAGGCCTCATTCATGAGTTCTTCGCCGCGGCTCCAGAGGGCGGCATCGTCGCCCCGTCGCACGAGCTGTGCCCGCATGCCGTCCCATTTCCATTCGGCCTGCCACTCAGCGACGTCGCCGAGCGACGGAGCGTCAGCTTCAAGCGGTGAGGCAAGAAAGAATGGATACGGTCGCTGGCTGTCGGCCTCGGTCTCGTCGGGGGAGAGCAGGGCGGCAAACTCCGCGGCCGTCTCGATCGGCCGGCCCATCAGCCGGTGGGCCATCACGGCCGGATCGAGGCCCGCCACTTCGGCAAGCGCCCGGGCGACGAGCGTCTTGGAGACGCCCACGCGGCAGCCGCCAGTGAGCAGCTTGTGCCAGACGATTCGCTCGCGGGCCGCCAGTCGCCGCCAGACAGCCTCGACGATGTCCCGCTTGGCGTCGTCATCGGCCGCCTGCTTGAGGGCCTGCACGGTCGACTGCATGCAGGCCGCGAGGCCCACCTCCGCGTGGCCCGCTTCCTCGGTCGGCGGCGGCAGCACGAGCGCGATCGTCTCGGCGAGGTCGCCGACATGGGCATACGCCTCCTCCATCAGCCAGGCCGGCAGCCCGGCTGCGTCGGCCGCCCACTGCCGCAGGAGCGTGAGCGACACCGCCCGCCCGTGTCGCCCGCCGGAGAGCACGCCGAGGGCGACGGCCGCGTCGTCATGCGGCGCGGCGGCGAAGTAGTCGCGGAGCGCGGCCACCTTTTCGTTGGTGCTCGTCGTGCCGTCGAGCCGCCAGTAGAGGTCGGTGAACTGTTTCATGCGGTGACTTCCTCGACATCGCTGTCCGAACTGCCGTCGTCATCATCGCTCTCGCCGACCGTTTCGCCGGTGAACTTCGTGGCGAGGGTGTCGGCATCGAGGCCCCGCTCCCGCAGCAGGCGGGCCAAGGAATCGGCAAACCCATGTGTGGCAAGCACGCGGCGGGCGTCGGTCGCGGTGATTGCCTGCATGAGCCCCGGGAAATCGGCATGATCGGAGACGACGAAGCCGCGGTCGAAGCCCCGGCGGCGGCGGACGCCTCGCAGCATCATCCAGCCCGATGCCATCGCCACGCTCGTCTCGCCGAAGACCCGCAGCCAGCGGCTGCCGGCGGCGCTCGGCGGCGCGAGCACCATCGCCCGGCCGTCGCCCACCCGGCGGGCGCGGGGGGGCACGCGGTCGATCGGCGGCAGCCGCACCCCGCTGGCCCGATACTGCTCCACCATTTTCATCACGGCGCCGTGGGCCACGATCGGGCCGATCGACGGATCGAGCAACGCCGCCACCCGCTGCGCCTTGCCGAGGGCATAGGCGAAGATCACGCTCGACCGCCCGGCATCGCGATTGGCCCGCCACCAGGTGTTGATCTCGGCGGCCACGCTTGCCGGATCAGGCCAGCGATAGACCGGCAGGCCGAAGGTCGACTCTGTCACGAACACGTCGCACCGCACCGGCTCGAAGGCCGCGCAGGTGGGGTCGGCCTCGAGTTTGTAGTCACCGGTGACGACCCAGGTCTGACCGCCATGGCTCACGCGGACCTGCGCCGAGCCGAGCACATGGCCGGCCGGATGGAGCGAGACCTCGACGCCGTTGATGAAGAGCGACTCGCCATAGGGCAGCGTGTCGATCGGCGCCGCACTTCCGATGCGGGTTCGCAGCACGAGCTTGCCGGGGGGGGCGCAGAGATACCGGTCGCTGCCGGCGCGGGCATGGTCGGCATGGGCGTGCGTAATGACAGCGCGGCCGACTCGTCGCCAGGGGTCGATGTAGAAATCACCCCTCGGGCAGTAGAGACCGGCAGGTGAGAGTTCGAGAAGATCGGGCACCGAATGGCTCCATCGGATTCGGAGCCACACCTACCCACGTTGCAGCGTGATGGCATCCGGCCCCTGTGAATCGCCGACTCGCGGGCGGCAAAAGTCTCGTCGCCGGGCGAGGATACGCCCAAGGCTCCTCGAGCGTTCGCCGATCCTACGAGCCCTCATCTATCGGCTTGTCGGGTCGTCGCTAAAGCTGTTCAGAAACCGCTCTAACGATAGGCTTGCGCGCCGACGGCGGGGAAGCGGTAGCCGCCGAATCCGAAAGGAGCGTAGGTCGGCCAGTCGCCGGGGACGACCCCCGGCGGGGTGCCGTACATTTTCCAGGTGGGGGTGCGGGGATTCGTCGGGGGCACGAAATAGCGGGGCCGCCGGCGAATGCCAGTGATGTAGGGGGAGCGGCCCGGCTCGTAGGGTGCCTGGTTTTGGGGCGTGCCGTGGGAGAGCGGCTTCGGGTCGCCGAGCCGGCTCTGCGGCTGGCCTGCCTCGGTCACCGTCACCGCGGCACAGATGCAGCCACAGACCACGAGCCGGTTGATTTGTTTCCAGATTTCAGCGCGTGGAGAGGCCATTGTGTTCAACACTCCTTCACTGCCTTCATCGACGGCAAGCGAGGCAGTTCTGGCGACAATGTCTTGCGGCGCCGGTTGGCGCGATCATTCCGCTTGTGCCGCAGCCTCATCGAGGCCGGCCCAGGTGATCGCGATCGGCATGCCGAAGACCTTTTCGAAGAGTTCTGTGCGTCGCTCGGCGCCCCAGATGTCGACCTGCGGCTCGGCGTCGGCGATCACGTCGAGTACAACCCGTTGCGGCTCGATCTGCACCGTCACGTCTTTTACCTGTTGCGAGCGGCTGCGGTCGAGCCCGCCGGCAAGCCGAAGGATGCCGGCCATCCGCTGCACCCGTTGCTGTTCCTCCGAGGTGAGCCGGGAGAAGTTTTCATGTTTTCGCTTCGGCAGGGCGCCGCGGTGGTAGCGGGCCACGTTGGCGATGATCTCAAGATCGTGCCCGCGGATGCCCGGGATTCGACTGTTGCGGATCAGGTGGTAACTATGCTTGTGGTGCTGATCGTAGTTGATCACGTAGCCGACATCCTGCAGCCGGGCCGCCCACTCGAGCAGCTGGCGATCGTCGGGGGGCAGCCCAAAGGCGGCGGCGAGCTGCTCGAAGATCCGGCCGGCGAGGGCAGCCACCGTGCGGCCATGCTCGAGTTCCCCGGAGCAGGCGGCGGCAAGTTTTTCAATCGCGGCCTCGCGGAGCGAGGGATCGTCTTCGGGGCTGCCAATCGCCTCGTCGATCATCTCGCGGACGAGGCCGTCGCGGACGCCACGGGTGTGGATCACCAGCGTATTGACGCGAAACCGCTTCATCAGCGCGTCGACGATCGACAGGCCGGCAATGATGATGTCGGCGCGATCGGGCGTCATCCCGGCCATGCTGCGGCGGGCGCGAAGCGGCATCTTTCGCAGCCGATCGAGGAGATGGCGAAGCTCGGCGTGGGATGCCTTGTAGCCTGCCACGGGCAGATCGGCCTCTCGCTTCATGGCCATTAGCAGTTCGGCGAGTGTCGTAAACGTGCCGCCGCAGCCGACGAGAAAGTGGGGCGCGAAAAGCGGCTTCGTTGTTTCCTTCTTGAGGCAGTCGGCGATCGCCTGCTCCATGCGGACCACGCCCTTCAGGAAGTCGTCACTGGAAGCCCCTTCGCCAAGGCCAAACTGTTCGGTGAGCCGCACGGCTCCGAGCGGCGTGGAGAAAATCGCCTCGATCAGGTTGCCGGTGCCAAACACTATCTCGGTACTGCCACCGCCGATGTCGGCGACGACGACATTGCGGCCGGTTAGGTCGAAGGCCCGCTGCACACTCGTGAAGGCGAGTTGGGCCTCCCGTTCCCCGGAGATCACCTCCACGTCGAGCCCCACCTGTTCGCGGACACGGCGGCAGAAGTCGGGGCCGTTGCGGGCTTCACGAACCGCACAGGTGGCGATCGTTCGCAGGCTGGTCACCTGAAAGCCGGCGGCGATTTTCTTGAAAGTGCCGAGGGCGTGGATCGTTCGCTCCATCGCGTCGGCGTCGAGCAGGCCCTCGCCCGACACGCTCTTGCCGAGGCGGGTCGGCTCCCGCTCCTCGTCGAGAATCCGGTAGATGCCCCCCCGCAACGCCTCGGCGACCATCAGCCGCACGCTGTTGGAGCCGATGTCGATCGCTCCGAGCCGGCAGGCCATGTCGGCCGACAGGAAAATCTGCGTGTCTTCGATGGCCGATTTCCGCGGGGTGGCTGTGAGGGGCGGCGGAACGTGGTGCGGGGTGGCGGTCGCGTCGTGCATACGGATCCCTCGGGGCGGCGTCTCTGATGATACCTTGGGCGGCAGGCTGGGATGTGTAGACTCGCGAAGCCTTCCATGCCTGTGAACCCCTCGTCTTTCCCGCCGGCCAGTCTTCAGCCCTGGATCATCCACGGGAGCAATTCCTGGATTGACCCTCCGGCCGCGTGTGGCCTGACGGTCGGCAACTTCGAAGGCGTGCATCTCGGGCCTGCCGAAAACGTCCGGCGGCTGGTCGCAATGACCCCGTGGCGCAGCATGCCAGCTGTCGCCCTCACGTTTGATCCGCATCCGGCCGCGATCGTGCGGCCCGGGCAGGTGCCCCCGCCGCTCACAACGATTCCGCGGCGCGCCGAACTGCTCCTCGCTCTCGGCCTCGATGCCGTGCTCGTGCAGCCGGTTGATGCAGCTCTGATGGCGCTCCCCGCCAAACAGTTTTTCGGCGACGTGTTGCAGCAGCGGCTTCGTGCGGCGGCCCTCGTCGAGGGTATCGACTTCCGCTTTGGGGCGGCCCGTCAGGGCGATATCACGC
>JAYQOK010000003.1:12157-25764 GCA_038144795.1 Candidatus Kuenenia sp.
ATAGCACGCTGCTCCAGTCCCTCTGCGATGCTGCGAACGTATTGCTCGAGGTGGTGCCGCCGGTGATCGTGGGCGATGCTGCCGTGTCGAGTTCACGCATTCGTGAACTGGTGGCCACGGGCCGGGTCGACGAAGCGGCGGCGCTGGCCACCGCTCCCTACCGCCACACCGGCACGGTGATCGAAGGGGCGAAGCGTGGCGGCCCGCTCGGCTTCCCGACCGCCAACCTTGCTGGCTTTGCCACGCTCCTGCCTGCGCAGGGCGTTTATGCCGGATGGGCCGCGGTCGATGGTGGGAGTGAGCGACATCCCGCCGCGATCCATATCGGCCCCAATGTGTCGTTTGGCGTGGAGGCCGTTTCGGTGGAGGCGCACTTGATCGGTTTCCATGGTGACCTCTACGGCCACACGCTCCACGTTGACTTCCTCACGCGGCTGCGCGACACTCGCCGGTTCGCCTCGCTCGATGAGCTCACGGCGCAGCTTACCGCCGACGTGGCCCGGGCCGCCGAGATCGCCCAGGCATGAGTGACGCGGCACGATTCAGAAATTCGACGAAAGGAGATCGCGATGCGGTTGGATTGGGCTTCCCTGCTGGAGATTCTTCGCGGCAGCCAGCGGGTCTGTCTCACGAGCCACATTCGGCCCGACTGCGATGCCTTGGGCAGCGAACTCGGCATGGCGGGCATCCTCGCGGCCCTCGGGAAGGACGTGCGGGTCATCAACGCCCAGGCCACACCGGCCTCCCTCCGCTGGATCGATCCGGCCGGCAAGCTTGAGTCGCTCGCCGAGAACGTCAAGCCAGCTGACCTGGCCGACCGCGATCTCTTCATCGTCGTCGATACCAGCGCCTGGGCGCAGTTGGGCGACATGGGGGCCGTGCTGAAAGCCCATCGCGATCGCGTGGTGGTGGTCGACCACCACGTGAGTGAAGACGACATCTGTGATCGGTGGTTCAAAGATACCGCCGCCGAGGCGACCGCCCGCATCGTCTATGAGATCGCCCAGCGGCTGCGGGTGCCGCTCACGGCAGAGATCGCCACGCCGATCTACGCCGGCCTCGTCACTGATACCGGTGGCTTCCGGTTTCCGTCGGTCTCGGGCGAGACGTTTCGGATCGCAGCCCGGCTCGTCGATGCCGGGGCCAGCCCACCCATGATTTACCGCGAGCTCATGGAGCAGGATTCGCTCGCCCGGCTGCATCTGGTGGGCCGCACGCTCTCCGGTGCGACCACCTCGCACGACGGCGCCGTGATCACCTCGACCGTACGGCAGGCCGATATCAAGGCGGTTGGTGCGGTGCCCAGCGACACCGAAGATCTGATCAACCTCACGCTGGCCGTGAAGGGTACCCAGGTGGCGGCGATCCTGATCGAGCAGCCCGACGGGCGGACGAAGGTGAGCTTTCGCAGCCGCAGCCACGTGGACTGTAGCGCCTTGGCCGGCAGGTTCGGCGGCGGCGGCCACAAGGCGGCGGCCGGCGCGATCATCAAGGGCTCCTTCGATGACGTCTACCAGCGGGTGGCTGAGGCCGTGGACGAGGCCTGGCGAAACCAATAAATTCATCGGTTCACCACGGAGCTGCAGCCATGGCCGACGAGCGGCGCGGATTTCTCACCAAGGTGCTGGCGATGGTCTGCGGTGGCGTGGCCGTGGTGCCTCCCTTGGCAGCCGGCCTGTGGGCCTTTCTCGATCCGCTCTCGCGGCGGAGCAGTGCGGCCAAGTTTCTGCCGGTCACCGACCTCTCGGCCCTGCCCGATGACGGCGTTCCTCGGCAGTTCGCCGTGATCTCCGACCGCGTCGATGCCTGGACCGGCTTTGCCGCCGAGCCGATCGGGGCTGTCTACCTCCGGCGGGAAAAAGGCTCTGACACGGTCGAGGCCCTGTCGGCAACCTGTCCCCATGCCGGCTGCTTCGTGGAGATGGCCGACGCCAACCGCTGCTTTCGCTGCCCCTGCCACAACAGTTCGTTCACGCTCGACGGCGGCATCGTGCATCCGAGCCCCAGCCCCCGCCCGATGGATACTCTCGAGTGCCGTGTCAGCAAAAACGGCGAGATCGAAGTGAAGTTTGAGAAGTTCCGGGCGGGCATCGCCGACAAGGTGGCCAACGCATGAGCACGCACACCAAACGGGCCGGGAAGACCGCAGCCAAGCCAGGCCTACTCGGCCAGTTGGCCGACTTTCTCGATGACCGCACCGGGTTTCGGGCGGTTGTGCACGAGGCGCTTTACGAGCGGGTGCCGGGCGGCGCCCGCTGGCGGTATGTCTGGGGCAGCACGCTCGTCTTCGCCTTCATGACGCAGGTCATCACCGGGCTCTTTCTCTGGGCCAGCTATTCAGCCAGCGCCCAGACGGCCTGGGAGAGCGTCTTCTACATCCAGCACGAGATGACCGGCGGCTGGCTGCTCCGTGGCATTCATCACTTCATGGCCCAGGCGATGGTGGTGCTGCTGGCGCTCCATGTTCTCCAGGTGGTGATCGATGGGGCCTATCGCGCGCCCCGCGAAGTGAATTTCTGGCTTGGGCTAATCCTGATGATGCTGGTGCTCGGCATGGCCCTCACCGGCTATCTGCTGCCGTGGGATCAGAAGGGCTATTGGGCCACTATCGTGGCGACCAATCTCGCCGGCATCGTGCCGATGATGGGCCCCTCCCTCCAGCAGCTTGTGATTGGCGGCAACGAATACGGCCATCACACGCTCACCCGCTTCTTCGCCATCCATGCTGGCTTCCTGCCAGGGGCATTGATCGTGATGCTCGTCGTGCATCTTGCGCTCTTCCGCAAGCATGGCCTTCACGCCAAGCAGCCGATTACCCGGCCCGACGCGATGTTTTGGCCCGACCAGGTGCTCAAGGACGCCGTGGCGATGCTGGCCGTCATGGCCGTGGTGCTCGGCGTGATTCTGATGCCGGCGCTGAAGGCCATGCTTGCCGGCGAGCCGATCGACCCGAGCCACCTGGGCGCCGAACTCGGCGCGCCGGCTGATCCGTCGCTGCCCTATGCCGCGGCCCGGCCGGAGTGGTACTTCCTGTTTCTCTTCCAGTTCCTCAAAGTCTTTGAGGGCTGGGGGGCGACGGGAGAATTCCTCGGTGCGATCGTGGTACCCGGGCTGATCATGGGAGTGATGTTTTTGATGCCGATCATCGGCCGCTGGAATCTCGGCCATCGGTTCAACGTGGTCTTCACGCTCGCGATTCTCGCCGGTGCCGGCTTGCTTACCGCGCTGGCCCTCAACGAAGACTATTACGCCCTGTGGGTCGACAAGGCTTCGCTCGCCGCCGCGGAGAGGCTCTACGACGAAACCGGTGGCGACGAGGAAAAACTGGCCGCAGCGGTCGGCAATGATGCGGCCAAGCTGGCCGCCATCAAAAAGCAGTGGCACACACTCAAGAAGGTGCGTCACTCGCAGGCCTTCCTCGATGCCGCCCGACAGGCGAAGCTCGACGCCGCCCGCGCGATTGAATTGGCCGGCCGGCCGGAGCGGATTCCGCCCGCGGGCATGCTGGAGCTGGTTCGCAGCGATCCGAAAACCCAGGGGCCGCTCCTCTTCGCCCAGCACTGCGGCAGCTGCCATGCCCACGTCGATCCTCAGGCTCCGGAGGCGGCAACCGTGTTTGCCAAGGCGTCGGCCGCCAACCTCTTCGAGTTTGGTGCGGCGTCTTGGGCCCGCGGGCTGCTTGACTCGGATCAGGTGGGCGGCCCGGCCTACTTTGGCAATACGGCCCACAAAGAGGGCGACATGGTGTCGTATGTCACCGATGACATGACCGATGCCGACACGTGGAGCCAGAAACAGATCGGGGCTGTGATCGCGGCGCTGGCTGCCGAGGCCGGCCGGCCCGACCCGCAGGCGGGTGAATCAGTCATCGCCGAAGGTCGGAAGCTGATCGCCGATGGTGATCGCTGTGGCAGCTGCCACCGGTTTGGGGACAATGAGATGGATCTCGGCACAGCCCCCGACCTCACCGGCTGGGGATCCCGCGAGTGGCTCGCCGGCATCATCAACGATCCTGCCCATGAGCGGTTTTACGGCGACACCAACGACCGGATGCCGAGCTTCGGCGTGGCCGAGGAAGGGGCGGCGGCGATGCTCACGCCCCAGCAGGTTGGCCTGATCGCCGACTGGCTGCGGGAGACCTGGTATCGGCCGGCAGCGGCGGCGGCGCACTGAGCGAGCGGGTTGCGATTGACGCTGCGAGGACAGGGAAGTAGCGTGAAGAGCATGAAGTGGCGTGCGGCTCACGTTCTGGCCCTGATCGCGGCATTTTCCACGATGCTGGTGGGCATGCCGCTTTTGGCCACCACGCTCGCATCTGCCACCTGGAGCGATCTCTCGATTTCAGCGCCGCTCCCCGACCATGACACCGCTGGGGAATCCCGTGGTGAGACGCTCGAGGAAGAGCGGGAGGAAGAGGTCGAGTCGAAGGTGCATCTGCTCGCTGGTTCAGGAGCAGATGAGGCCCTCGACATTCGGTGTGTGGGGCAGGCTGAGCAGCGACGTGTGCCGGCGGGGTCTGGCCTCCGGCTGTCGCTTCGATCGATTCGCGGTCCCCCGGTCGCCTGAGGCCCGCTGGCCGCGCAATGACGCGGCCTGTGGGCGTGCGTTGTTTCCAGGCGGAATGTGGCTTGGCGGTGCTTTTTCTCATCGCCGGCTTTGGCCAGGTCTGACAGTGGCGAGCGAGTTCATGTCTGTCTCCACCGATTCGCGCGATGAGATCGCGGCAGTCATCGCCTCCACGGCTGGTCTCCTGCCCACGCAGGGGCCGATCGACGTCTTCGTCGCGCAAAACATTCTTCAGGGCCTCGAGCATCGCCCCTTCGAACAGGCGATCATCGAGGCATCCCATATCTTTGACACGCAGCCGTTTTTGCCGGAATCAACCTATCGGGAGGAGTTGGCCCGCGGCCGGATTCATCGTTCCGACCTCAAAGCGGTGCTCGATGACGAGTTGGGAGAGCATGGCAGCCAACTGTTGGCCGGCGGGCGTTTTTCAAGCCGCGAAGTGTTTCTCGCATTGCTCGAGCACCCCGTGCATCAGGAAGATGATGTCGCGGTGCGATGGACACTCACGGAGCGGGAGCCATTCCGGGGTGATGATGCCCAGGATCTGTGGCGGGCCTGTCTCGAGGCAGTGTCGCTTTTTCGCACCTCCGTCGTGCACGCGGTGCCTCCCGGTCGCCCTCGTGATCTGATCCTTGCGGTTGATCCGACGCTCGACACCGACGCTCTTGTGCATCCGTTACTGATCCGGCTGTGCGCCGCATTTCTTGATCAGGGGGTTGCTGCCTGGCCGATGCCGGGCCGCGACCACGGGCTTTTTGAAGCCGTGGCCAGCCTTCACGTCTGGCCTTGGTCACCGACCGAGCCGGGGGGTGGGCGGCGCCCGGCGGGACCCGCCCCCCCGGGTGGGGGGGGTCCGGCCGCCGGGATTGGCGCCCCGGTGGTCCCTGCTGAACTCGCCGCCGCGTGTGGGCGGGATCCGCACGACGTGATTGCCGACGAGGTCGGCAGGCTTGGTGTCCCTCCATCGGCACGGGATGATGTGGTGTGCCGCACTTTGCTCGCCCTGCGCGGGTGGGCGGGCATGATCCATCAATTGGAATTACGACCCGATCGGGCGCCAGTCTGTCGCGTGCCAGCGAGGCTCACCGACTTTCTCGCGCTCCGATTCGTGATGGATCGTGTCGCCACGCAGTGGGTGGCGACGCGGCTCGGGCATGCGGATGATCTGGGTGGGCTCTGGACGGAGCTCCGGGATCGGTATCCGCCGCGGCGTGGCCCGGGCACTGTGGCACGAGCCTTCCTGCTTTGCCAGGTGTCTCGACTCGTCGGGCTCTCGGCCGCCGAGATCCGGAGCCTCGATGAGAACGAGCTTGTGACGCTGGAACAGGTGATCCACGGATTCGACGCGGTGACGCGGCGCCGCTTGTTTCACATGGCATACGAGCGCCGCCAGCGGATCGTGACCCTCGACGCGCTCGCCGCGCATGATGCCGCCTCATGTCGGCCTGCCACCGAGCGTCCGGGTGTGCAGGCCGTGTTTTGCATGGACGACCGGTGCGAGTCTTTTCGGCGGCACCTCGAGGAGCAGGGGCCGGACGTCGAGACACTCGGTGCGGCCGGGTTCTTTTTCGTGCCGATGTACTACCGGGGCATCGATGACTGGCATGCCACCCCGCTGTGTCCGATCGTCGTGCGGCCGCAGCACACGGTGAGGGAGGTGCCGGAGGCCGCTGCCACGGGTAGGCAGCGGGTGCGGCGGACGCTGCGGCGCGTCATCGGCCATCTGGTCGGAAGCGTGGCTGCTGGAAGCCGCTCCATGATCGCCGGAGGGCTGCTCACGGCTGTCGGCGGAGCACTCGCCGCGGTACCATTAGTTGCCCGCGTGGTGTTCCCCCGGCTCACCGAGCGACTTGCTCAGGCAACTGTCGGGCTCGGTCGCCATCGTGTTGCGACGCGGCTGGAGATCGAGCGTCACAACAACCATCGACATGCCGACGGCACGCTTCACGGCTTCTCCGTCGAGGAGATGGCGGAGATGGTTCGCCGCCTCTTGGAGGATGCGGGGCTGACATCACGGTTTGCGAGGATGGTCGTGCTGCTTGGCCATGGGTCGGTGAGCCTTAATAATCCACATGAAAGTGCCTACGACTGCGGTGCCTGTGGAGGTGGCAAGGGGGAGGCGAACGCCCGTGCGTGCGCGCTGATGGCGAACGACCCGCGGGTACGACGAATCCTGGCGGATTCCGACCTCATTATTCCCCATGACACGATGTTTATCGGCGGGATGCACGACACCTGCTCCAATGCAGTTGTGCTGGATGACCTTGAGCGGGTGCCTGAAAGCCATCGAGAGGAAGTTGCAAGGTTTATCGAGATTATTGAGCAGGCCCGGGCTGCAGATGCACAGGAACGTTGCCGACGGTTTGACTCGGTGCCACTTAATGTAACACCAGCCGAGGCCTTGCGCCGCGTCGAAGGACGTGCCGCCGACCTCGCTCAAGTTCGACCCGAACTGGGGCATGCCACCAATGCGATCTGTATCATCGGGCGACGCTGGCGGACGCGTGGCCTGTTTCTCGATCGGCGGGCCTTTCTCGTGTCGTATGATCCTGAGCATGACGCTGATGGATCCATCCTCACACGATCCCTGGCGGCGGTGGGGCCGGTCGGCGCCGGTATCAACCTTGCTTACACGCTCTCACGAATCGACCCGATCGGATACGGTTGCGGTACGAAGCTTCCGCATAACATTACCGGTTTGATTGGCGTGATGGATGGTCATGCCAGTGATCTTCGCACCGGTCTGCCGTGGCAGACGGTCGAGATTCACGAGCCGGTGCGGTTGCTGCTGGTGGTCGAGGCTCCCCCGGAACGAATTCTGGCCGCCGCAGCCCGGGTGCCGGCTGTGGAGCGGTTGATGAAAAACCAGTGGGTCCATGTGGCCAGTTGGGGAACACCGGGGAGTGGTCTGCTGTGGTTCGACGGTGGGCGATTTGTGCCCTATGAACCAGAGTCGTCCCGAATCGCGGTGGTCGATCGCTCGGTCGATTGGTTTTGCGGCCACCGCGGCCATCTTTCGCCGGCCCGTACGATGGCTGCCCTCACGGGAGCACCGGGATGAATTCCGCCATGATCCACGATCTCGTGTCCTTGCTCGTTGTGGCCCAGTTGGCCGCACCGGCGCTGGCGCTGGTGGCCATCGGAATCCCCCCGGTGCTCGGACGGCCGCTTCGGGAGCAGACCACGACCCGGCTGGTGGCCGCCAGCTTTGCCGTCGCCTTCGTTGCTGCGCTCATCATGCTTGCCGTGCTCGCGGGGCGGGGATTCACGCCGGAGATTGTTCACCTCGGCACCTGGTTTGCGGTGGGGCATCACGAGGCCACGATCGACCTCGTAGCCGACGGTCTTTCTGTTCCCTACGTCTGCTTCTCGACCGGCCTCTGTCTCCTGGTCAACGCCTTTGCCCGGAAATACCTCCATCGTGAGCCCGGCTTTACACGGTTCTTTGTCCTTCTCGTGTTGTTCGGGCTCGGAATGAACCTGATGGTATTGGCCGGCAGCATCGACGTCCTCTTCGCGGGTTGGGAATTCATCGGAATCTCCTCGATGCTCCTCATCGGTTTCTTTCATGAACGGGCCAACGCGGTGCAGGCGGCGGTGCGGGCGTTCGTCGTCTACCGGATCTGTGATGCCGGAATCCTGGCTGCCGGGGTGGTGATCCACGCGGCGGTCGGCTCCGGCGATTTTGACAAACTTTTCCACGGAGCCTGGCCCCAGGCGACATGCCTCGTGCCGTCGTCAATGGCAACCGCGATCGCGCTGCTGCTAGTTTTTGGCACCCTCGGCAAGACGGCCCAGGTGCCGTTTTCCGGCTGGTTGCCCCGAGCGATGGAGGGGCCGACGCCATCGAGTGCAATTTTTTACGGCGCGCTTTCGATCCATGCCGGTGCCTACGTGCTGCTGCGCTGTGAGCCGTTGCTCGATGCCGCTCCAGCGGTGGGCTGGGTACTCGTGTTCATCGGTGGTGCGACGGCCCTGCATGCGAGCATCGTCGGAAGGGTGCAAACCGACTTGAAGAGTATGTTGGCCTATGGCTCGATGATGCAGGCGGGAATCATCTTCGTGGAGATCGGTCTCGGGTGGCGGGTAATTCCGCTCATCCATGTCGTGAGCCATGCCATCCTCCGGAGTCTGCAGATTCTGCGGTCACCTTCCGCCCTTCACGATCGGCATGCGTTGGCCGCCGCGTTGGGCGGGCCGCCGGGGGCGGCACGTTCTCTCGTGTCGCTGCTGCCCGAGGCCGGGCAGGCGGCCCTGTATCGTGTGGCGCTCGAACGGGGCTACGAGGAAATGGCGGTGATGCGTCTGGTGGTCGAACCGTTTCGGCGGGTCCTTACTCGGATCGACGCCGTCGAGCGAGCGTGGATCGACTGGCTTGGTCAGCGTCGTCTGCAGGAACCTCTCAACTCACTACGGAAAAGTCATCAAGAAAGAACATGATCCTGATCATGACCGTTCCCATCATCATCGCCTGCTGTGTCGTGGTAGCAGGGCCGTTGGTCGCGGCCGCCGCCGCGCAGCTGCCGCGCTGGCGGGATGCCCCGCGACCGCCTGCGGTCGCAGGTCTGCTGGTGGCCTTTGGGGCGGCGGTCTCGATCGCATGGACACAGGACGGCTCGGGAGCCACCGAGTTGGGGAGTCAGTTGGGCGGCGGTTCGACGATTCATGTCGATGGTGTCACGGCCACCATGCTGCCCTTCGTGGCGTTCTGCCTCGTGGTTGTGCTTGGCACGGCACCGCGGCGTTGCCTCGATCGGCGGGCCACGGCCTGGTTTCTCGTCGGGGCGGCTGCGACGTTTGCCTTGTTCCTCACGGCACACCCTGCGCTCATTGTCGTCTTGGCAACGCTCACGGCCTTGCCGGTCTGGCGGGCCACCCGTGACGAGCCGGGAGGGCGGCCGGCAGCGAGAGTGTATGCCTGGACCATGGCCATGAGCCTGCTCTGCCTGACGATCGGCGTGGTGATGTTGCTGGCCGATCCACCCTGGGAGCAGGGGAGTGGCTGGGTCGGTACGACCGGCGGCTGGATCGTGGCGATGGCCGTCTTGATTCGTGAAGGCATCGTGCCATTCCAATTCTGGTATCCGGCCCTCTACGCGGGTTCGCCGCTGCCCATGGCCCTCCTGGCCACGGTGCCGCAGGTGGGCAGCTACACCGCGGTGCGGCTCCTTGTCGGCCATGCGGATGGCGTTGCCGGTGAACTCGTCACCCTCGCCCACCTCGCGCCGGTCACCGCCGTCTATGGGGCGGCGTTGGCACTTGTGCAGCGCGACCTGCGGCGGCTCATCGGGTATCTGGCCTTCAGCCAGTCGGCGCTCGTACTGGCAGGGCTGGCTGGTGCGCTGCCGATGGAACTGGCGGGTGGATTGGCCCTCTGGATCGCCAGTGGACTCTCGCTGACCGGGATCGGCATCGTCGCGGCTGCGCTCGAGGGCCGGGCTGGGCCACTCAGGCTCGACCTGCCGCAGGGCCGCTTTTGGGATGCCCCGGCGTTGGCAGGGTTCTTCCTGGTTTTTGCCCTGGCCGGGCTCGGCCTCCCGGGGACGCTGTCCTTCGTGGCCGACGACCTGATTGTCGCGGGGAGCCTTGCCGACCACCTCCACAGCGGCATCTTAGTCATTCTGGCCACGGTTTTTGCCGGCATCGCGGTGATCCGTGGCTGGTTTGGCATCTTTGGAGGCCCCACCGCCGTCGATGCGCTGCGGCACGGCATTCTGCTGCGGGAGAGGATCGGTTTCGCCATCCTGTTGGCCACGATTATTGGCTTTGGAATCATGCCAGGGCCTCTTGTCAAAACTCTGGAGCGGGCCTCGGCCGCGCTCTTGCAGCATCGTCACGACTCACTGTTGGAAGTCAGTACTGTCACTTCGGGAGCCGATCATCCATGAATCTTTCACACTCCGCCGGCACGCCAGCCGACGACTCCGCGATTCCGCGTGGGACTCCGGCCGGGTTTGTTCGATATTTTCGTGAGGATATCACCAGTGGTTTTTTTGTGTTCCTGATCGCATTGCCTCTGTGTCTCGGGATTGCGCTCGCCAGTGGCTTCCCACCGGTGGCCGGTGTCTTCACGGCAGTGGTGGGCGGCCTCCTCACGACATTCATCAGCAACTCCGAACTCACGATCAAGGGTCCTGCTGCGGGGCTGATCGTGATCGTGCTTGGGGCGATGCAGTCGTTTGGATTCACGGCGGGAGCCGATCCGGCCACTGATTTTGCGGCCTACCGGATGACTCTCGCCGTGGCCTGCGTAGCGGGCATCGTACAGGTAGGCTTCGCTGTGCTGCGGGTGGGGAGGTTCAGCGAGTTTTTCCCGACGGCCGTCGTTCATGGCATGCTCGCCTCAATCGGCTGCATCATCATGCTGAAACAGTTGCCGGTTGTCTTCGGCAAGAAGGCCCGCGGCGAGCCGTTGGAGATTCTTCGCGAGCTGCCCGAAAAGATCGCCCATCTCAATCCACAGATTGCCGTCATCGGGCTGGTGAGCCTGGCGATCCTGTTCGGTTTCCCGTTTCTCAAGCCATGGCTGCGGCCGGCATGGCTGCGACGGATCCCGTCTCAATTGCTCGTGCTCGTGGTGGCTGTGCCCCTCGGGATCTGGTTTGGCCTGTCCCAGGAACACACCTATTCCTTTTTGGGTTGTGAATATCAGGTCGGCGAGTCGTTTCTCGTCAACGTGCCGGGCAACCTGCTGGCCGCCGTCACGATGCCCGATTTTGGGGTCTTCACCACTGGGGCGACGCGGCTGACGGCCTGCTGGTGGGTGGTGCTCTTCGCGCTCGTTGGCAGCGTCGAGTCGCTCCTCTCAGCCAAGGCGATCGATCTCGTCGATCCCTGGAAGCGGCAGAGCTCGATGGACCGGGATCTACTGGCGGTCGGCATCGCCAACGTGGCTGCCGGGGCGATCGGTGGGCTCCCCATGATCTCAGAGATCGTGCGGAGCAAGGCGAATATCGACAATGGTGCCCGCACGCGATTTGCCGACCTGTGGCACGCGGCTTTTCTGCTGGGGTTTGTCGCGCTCGTGCCCGGACTCATTCACGAGATCCCGTTGGCGGCGTTGGCGGCGATGCTGGTCTACACGGGATTCCGGCTCGCATCTCCACGGGAGTTCATCAATGTGTTCGAGATCGGTGCCGAGCAGTTGGTGATTTTCATGGCGACGATCATCGGGGTCTTGGCCACCGACCTGCTTGTGGGTGTCGGGATCGGTGTGGCGACGAAGTTCATCATCCATGTTATCAACGGCGTGCCTCCACGGGAGTTCTTCAAGCCGTTTCTTGATGTGACCGAGATCGACGAATCGACCGTCCGGATCGATGCGGCGGGGTCGGCTGTGTTCTCCAACTGGATTTCGTTTCGTCGGCAGATCGAGCAGCTCGGTCTCGTGCAGCGAAATAATGTGATCGTGAATCTCGCCGACACACGGCTTGTGGACAGCAACGTGATGGAGAAACTCGAGGAACTTGAGGCTGAGTTTTCCCGGTCGGGCCTGCGGCTCGAGGTGGTAGGCCTCGACGAGCACCAGCCCTTCTCCAGCCATCCGCATGCGGCCCGCCGCCGGCCTGCCGATGTGGGCCCGCCAAAGGCGTAATCGGGGAGCGGGGAATCCTGGCAATCGAGGCAAGGAGGCCTCCATGCAACCAGGGCAAGCGAAGCAAGATGCGCAGGAACCAGCCGTGCGGCAGGGCGTTGGACAGCGGCGGATTCCAAGCCGGCAAGCCCGGTCGACTTTTCTGGTCAGTCAGATTCCGCCGATACCGGGTACAGCGAAGGGAGATTGTTTCGTGGCCACTGGCATGTGCGTACATCGACAGACCGCCAGAGGTGGCCGTAACGGTGGTCGGCTGTGGTCCGTGGTGGCAATGACGATTGCTGTGTTCGTCAGCGTCGCCGCCGTGGCCCAGGAAACAGAGCAACTGCCGCTGCCGATGCTTGATCCTGATCAGATTGTCAATCCAGCTGAACGAATCGCGACCCCGGAGGTAAATCCGGTTGATGAATCATCTGACGGGCCGGTTCGTGACCCCGATCAGATCGGAAATCTCGAGACATGGATTCCAGAGCGACGGCTGCGCCCGATGATCGGATGCACCCAAGACACGGTGCTCGATCCCAATCAGGTAGGCAATCTCGACAAGCGGCTTGAGGAGGCCCAGCAGCGGCTGGAAGCGCTTGAGGGACGGGAAGAGCCCTTGCCTCTCATCAGACTAAGTGGTTTTTTTCAACTTGATGATGGTCTTTTCAGTCAGACCGCTGCAAGCCGGGAGCGACTCGGGGATATCTACGATGGCGTAAGCTTTCGCCGAACACGACTTCAGGCCATCGGTAAGCTCACCGATTTTACCGGCTACTCGATTGAAATGGATTTCGCACAGGCTGGTCGGCCAAGCTTCATGGACGTCTGGGGTGAGCAGTCGGAACTGCCCGTTGTGGGCACCGTGCGCATTGGACAGTTTCGTCAGCCGGGCACGATGGACAGTTGGACCAGCATTCGGCACCTTGAGTTCCTGGAGCGGAGTGCAGCCTTTCAGGCAACCGAACCTTTCCGCCGACCGGGCATCATGGCTTATGCCATGAGTGAGGATGAGCAGACGGCATGGGCCTATAGCGTCTATGCAACGGGTCTCACATATTGGACGGGCACAGGCACTGGCTACGCCACGCAGGGAGACAACCGCAATGGTGCCCAGATTGGTGATAACGGAGGCGTCTCGTTCGCCTCAAGGATCACGCATTTGATCCACTATGATGACCTGACAGACGGCCGCTATTTGCTCCATGTTGGTGGCGGGTACAACTACAGCAGCATCGGGGGATCAGGCAGCAGCGGGTCGTTTGCAAAAACGGCTCGGTCGGTGACGTTTCCTGAGTTTTTTGTTGGCGATGCTGTGCAGGGCGGGCTGACTGGGGCCGGCACGCCACTGGTCCTCGACACCGGCCGGATCCTCGCAAACGACCTCAACATCTTCCACCTCGAACTGGCCGGCCACGCCGGCCCGGCCCATTTCCAAACTGAGGCGCTCCTCGAGATGGTCAAT
>JAYQOK010000003.1:25774-38426 GCA_038144795.1 Candidatus Kuenenia sp.
CCCGCCCCCCCCGCCCCCACCCCCCAACACAAACCAAAAAACACCACCTCCACCGGGCCCCCCCCCCCCGCCCCGGCCCATTTCCAAACTGAGGCGATCCTCGAGATGGTCAATCAGTTCGGTGGCCCCACCATCATGCAGCCCACCGCCTATTTTCAATGCGGCTATATGCTCACCGGTGAGAGCATCGGCTATCTGAAGCAGGCGGGTGTGTTCGACTACAACGTCGTGCCCTTCACGCCCTTCTTCGGCACCGGCCGGAAGGGACGGATTCGCGGCTGGGGCGCATGGGAGATCGCGGCCCGCTACTCGTATGTCGATCTTTCGGGGGTGAACGTGCAGCAGGGGAATATCTTGCCCGGAGCCGCGACGGCGGTGCCACCATCCCCCAATGCCGGCGTCCTCAACGAGACGACCGTGGGCGTGAATTGGTGGTGGAACCGATTCACCCGGGTGCAATTCAACTGGATCCACAGCATGCCCAACTATGTCGGTTACGGATACGCACCGTTCGACATCTACGGCACCCGGTTTCAGATCGAGTTTTGATGCCCAGGAAGAGACTCCAATCACGGACGACAGGAAGGAGCAATCCCATGCAAAGGCTTCATTGGTCGGCGGCAATCGCCCTCGTTCTTCCGTTGCTGCTGGCCGCGGCCTCTATGGCCGAGGAGAAGCCGGCGGCACCCAGGCATGACGGCCATTGCGACGCTTGCGGGAGTTGTGACTGTGTCCGCAAGGTCTGCGTGCCAACGATGACCGAGAAGACGATCACGAAGGTCTGCTGGGGCTACAAATGCGAGGAGTTTTGCATCCCGGGGCCGAGTATCTTCTGCGGGAAGCAGTGCCAGCATGACGAATGCGGGTCGTGGTGGCATTTCCTCTGGAAGCCGACCTGTGCTGAGGTCCGCACCAAGCATGTGCCGGTGAAGCACGAGGTGAAGCGAAAGGTGCCGAAGGTCGAATGGAAGATCGAAGAGCGGTGCGCCGGCTGCCGGACAAGCGGCCCCCCTGACCCCGACTGTGGTATTGACGGCCGATAACTCCGTGCAAGCGACCCACAATCCTGTTGCGCTTCGCACGCCGACCGAACTTCCGTCCACGGTGCGGGCACTCGGCTGGACGAGTTTCCTCACCGATCTGTCGAGCGAGGCCATCTACCCGCTGATCCCGGGATTCGTGAAGGGGCTGGGGGGATCCGGCATCGACATCGGGCTGATCGATGGAATCGCCAATGCGGTTGCGGCCGTCGTGCGGCTGCCTGCGGGCGTGCTCTCCGACACGCTGGGCCGGAGGCCCCTCGTCCTGCTCGGGTACGGCTTCTCGGCGGTCATTCGGCCTCTGATGGGGCTGGTGGCCTCTCCGCTGCAAGTGCTTTACGTGCGGGCGGCCGACCGGTTTGGAAAAGGCATCCGTAGTGCGCCCCGCGACGCCCTGGTGGCAGATCTCGTGGCGGCCGAGCAGCGCGGCCATGCCTTTGGCCATATCCGTGGTCTCGATCATGCGGGTGCAGCGGTCGGTCCGTTGGTCGCCATGCTCTTTCTACTGATGTTTCCAGGCCACGAGCGGACGCTCTTTCTGCTCACGATCCTGCCCGGGCTGGCAACACTCGCCGTCATCTCAGCGTTTGTCTGTGATCCGCCTCGTCGCTCAGCCGCACCGCAGGCGCTCGCCTGCGGTCTCTCGCGGCCGCAGGGGTGGCTCGTGGTATGCGTCGCCATCTGGGCGCTCGGCGCGGCGAGCGAGCATTTTCTTCTGCTGCATGTGGCTGACTTGGGCATGCCGGCCGTACTGATTCCGTTGGTATGGTTCGGGATCAGCCTTGTAAAGAGTATCGTGGCGACCCGTGCCGGCCCCTGCGCCGATCGCGTCTCACCCCGTCGAGCGTTGGCGGCCGGCTGGCTCGTGTTTGCCACGGCCTATGGCGGCTTGGCATTTGCCGGGGGGCTCGCGTTGGCCGTGCCACTCGTCATGGCTGTGGGAGTCGGCTACGGTCTGGCTGAACCGGCCGAGCGGAAGCTTGTGGCCGCCCTGGCTCCCGAAAGCCGACAAGGGAGCGCTTTTGGCTGGTATGCACTTGTACAGGGACTGATGGCCTTGCCGGCGGGGCTCCTGGCCGGCAGCCTCTGGGAACTGGGGCCGGCCGGCCCCTCCTGGGCGTTCATGGCCACCGCCGGATGCGCCGTCACCGCCTGCGGGCTGCTCGTGGTGGTAGTCCGGGACAAACGGTGATCGGGATCCCTTAGCTGCCCTTGCTGTGGCCCGCCCAGCGGTCATCAGCCGATTTGCCATCGATTTCCGGCCATGGGATTCTTGTGGTTGAGGGACGTGTAACGAAGCGTTCGCTACCACGTTTTCCACGTGCCCCCCGATCTCATCCTTCTGGAGTATCGCGTGATGCGTCGCTTCGTCTGTCTCGTCCCGTGCTCGGTCAAGTTTCTCATCCTGATCCTCGTCGTCGCGGCGGCCGGCGCGGCTCCAGCCGCGGAGCCCACGCTGCCACTGGAGAAGGTGGTGCTCTTTACGTCCGGCGTCGGATTTTTTCAGCACGGCGGCACGGTGACTGACGACGCCACGGTGGAGATGAGCTTCAAGACCGAGCAGATCAATGACCTGCTCAAGAGCATGGTGCTCGAAGACCTCGACGGCGGTACCGTGCCGGCCGTGAGCTATGCGTCGCGCGACCCGATCACCAAGACGCTCGGCACATTCGCGATTAACCTTACCGACAATCCCACGATCGGGCAGATCCTCGGCCGGCTGCGGGGCACGCGAATTGAGGTCGAGGCGGCGTCCCCTGCCTCCGGCACGATTGTTGGTGTGGAGAAGCGGGGCGTGCCCGTCGGCGATGACAAGACCATAGAGAAAGAATTTGTCACGCTTCTCACAGCCGAAGGGCTCCGGACGATCCCACTCGACACCGTCACCCGGCTGAAACTCCTCGATGAGCGACTGCAGGGTGAACTCGAAAAGGCCCTGGCCATCTTGGCGCTCGGCACTGACAACGAGCGCAAGAGCGTGACACTGGACTTTGTGGGCAAGGGTGCGCGGCGGGTGCGTGTTGGCTATGTGCAGGAGTCACCAGTCTGGAAGGCAAGTTATCGCATCGTGCTGGGCGATGGCGGGCAAAAGAAGAAGCCACTGCTACAGGGCTGGGCAATCGTTGAGAACACGACTGATCAGGACTGGAACGACGTGCGGATGTCGCTCGTGAGTGGCCAGCCGATTTCGTTTGTCATGGATCTCTATCAGCCGCTTTATGTACCGCGGCCGGAGGTGCGACAGGAACTCTATGCGTCGCTCCTTCCGCAGCAGTATGGGCGGGATCTCACCGCGGCAGCCGATGAATTCTTGGCCCGTGGCTTGCGGGCGGACGCTCGTAAGCAAATGGCGAAGCGCGAGATGGCCATGCCGGCCGCGTCGGCGTCGGCTGGGCTGATTCACGCGGAGGCTGATGGGCAGATCGTCGCTGACATGGCTACAAACGTCGGTTCAATTCAGAGTGTGGCCCAAGGGGTCCCGCTCGGCGAACTCTTCCGCTATGAAATTGCGAAGCCCGTGTCGATCGGCCGCCAGCGATCGGCGATGCTGCCAATCGTGTCGCAGGAGGTCGAGGCCGAGAAGGTGTCGATCTACGATGAGCGGGTGCTGGCCAAGCATCCGCTCGCCGGCCTGCGGCTTGTGAATTCGACGACCCTCAACCTCATGCAGGGACCAGTCACCGTCTATGACGGCGGTGCCTATGCCGGTGACGGCCAAATCGGGAACCTCGCCCCTGGCAATGAACGACTTATCAGCTACGCGGTTGACCTCGATGTTGAGGTCGCGCCGCGGGCGGAGCCGCTGCCGGAGGCGATTGTGAGCGTGAGACTCGTGAAGGGCACGCTCGTGGTAAAGCGAAAGCTGGCTCGCAGGAAGCTTTTCGAGATTAAGAACTCAGGCAGCGATGGGGTCAACCTGCTCGTCGAATGTCCACGCGAGGCCGGCTGGCAACTGGTGGAGCCCGAGAAGCCGGCGGAGACCACACGCGACCGCTACCGGTTTGCGGTGACGGCCGAGCCCGGCACGCCCGTGACGCTCGAGATGGCCGAGGAGCAGCAGACTCACCAGCACCTCGCGATCAGCAATACCGATGACGGCACGATCCTGTTCTTCACGAACGCGAAAGAGACGAGCCCGGCCGTGAAGGAGTCGCTTCAGACCGTGATCGCGCGGAAGCGGGAGATCGAGCGGATCGTACAGGAGCGAACACGCTGCGAGCAGGAGGTACAGGTGGTGGGACAGGAGCAGGAGCGGATTCGTCAGAACATGACTCAGCTCGAACGGACGAGTGACCTGTACACCCGCTATGTGCAGAAATTTGGCGCCCAGGAGGACCGTGTCGAGACGCTCCGCAAGGAAATCGTCGACCTTCAGGCCAAAGAGCAGGAGGCGCGGCGGGCCCTCGAGCACGATCTACAAAAGCTTGAGCTGAAGTGACAAAAACGCTCGTCACCGTCCGCGCAAGCGAATTGGGCAAAGTGATCACTTTGCCCGTGAGTGAGAGAGTAGCGCAGCCATGCCGTGCACCAGCGCCTGCGTTCCCGTCACTCGTGATTGTGTGCGTGCTCCTCGAAGTCGCCGGCGTAGGGAGTGCCGTCGACGACGCCGCTGATCGTGCCGGTGAACTCACGGACGATGCCAAGGCTGTCGTGGGTGCCCACGTATCGCGATGCGGTGGTGTCGGCCTCGCCATCGAGCGGCCGGGCGACCAGCTCGACCTGAAAGGCCGGCTCGCGGATCGTAAGCAGCAGTTTGCCATCAGCCATGGTGACCGGTGCAGGCGTCTTTTCGTCAGCTCCCAGGAGGTAAATCGTGGCCTGCTTCGCATCGTGATCCACCGTGAACTCGACGTGGTATTTTCCGCTCCCCCAGTCGGCCAGCGTGCCGCCGTGCGGTCCCTCACCATGCCCGTGGTCGCCATGGGCATGCGGTTCAGCATGGTCGTGATCGTCATGGTCGGCGGGAGCGGCCGTCTTGGCCGCCGCGGGTGGCGTGGGCTGACTGCAGCCGCTGAGGCCGAGTGTCGCGGCGGTCAGGATGGCCAGGGTCAATGTCGACGAAACAATAGAGTGGATACGCATCATCATGCTCCTAAGGAAAGGTCGTTCTCCGAATCATCTGCCTGCGCGAGCCTCGAGGCATCCCGGCCGCTGAATCTCCAGAACAGGCCGGGGTGGATCAGAAACTCGCAGAAGGTGGACGTGATCAGGCCGCCGAGGATCACCGTGGCGACCGGATAGAGGATCTCGCGGCCCGGCTCCTGACCGCCGAGCACCAGCGGCACGAGGCCGATGCCGGCCGTGAGCGCCGTCATCAGGACGGGGGCCAGCCGCTCGAGGCTGCCGCGGAGAATCATCGCCTGTGAAAAGCTCTCACCTTCCTCCTGCATGAGGTGGAAGTAGTGGGTGACCAGCAGGATTCCGTTGCGGACGGCAATGCCACCGAGCGAGATGAAGCCGACGAGGCTCGCGACCGTGAGCGGCTGCCCGGTGATGGCCAACGCGACCGCCCCGCCGATAAAGGCCGTGGGGAGGGCATTGAGCAGCTGCAGCACGATCCGCACCGAGTGATAGAGGAGCATGAGCACCACAAACATCCCCACGACCGACAGCCCGGCGAGCACCATGATCAGCCGGGTGGCCCGCTCCTGGCTTTCAAACTGGCCGCCATATTCCACAAACGATCCCTCCGGCAGCGGCACCTCGGCATCGACCCGGCGGCGGATCTCCGCCACCGCGCCGGCCAGGTCGCGGCCCTGCGTGTTGCAGCGGACCACGATGCGGCGGCGGGCGTTTTCGCGGTTCACCGAGTTGGGGCCGGCGCCCGGGCCGATATCGGCCAGGTCGCGAAGCTCCACCTGGCCCCGGCCATCGGGCAGATCGAGCCGCAACCGGCCGAGGTTGGCATAGTCGGTGCGGTATTCCTCTTCCAGCCGCACGAGCAGGTCAAACCGCCGCTGCCCCTCGAGCACCTGCGACACCACCTCCCCCTGGAGTGCCGTCTGAATGATGCGGGCCACGGTCTCGCGGGTGAGGCCATACCAGGCAAGGTCATCGGCCCGCAGCTGCACATGCAGCTCCGCGGTCTTTTGCAGCGGCTCGACCACGGGGGGCGTGAGCCCGGGCACGGTCTGGATTGCCCGCTTGATGCGGTCGGCCGTTTTCACCAACGCATCGAGATCGTCGCCATGCACCTTGATCGCGATCTGGGCATAGACGCCGGAGACCATGTGGCTGATGAGGTGGGCCAGCGGCTGCTCCACCTCGATTGCCACGCCCGGCACCTCGCTGCCGAGTTCGTCGAGGAGTTGCTCGATGATCTCCTCACGGTGGCGGCCGGAATCGGGGTTGATGGCGAGGATGTATTCGCTGGCGTTCACCGGCGCCGCATGCTCGTCGAGCTCCGCCCGGCCCGTTCGCCGCACAAACGAGAGGATCTCCCCGGCGGGTCGCTCGTCGGTCTTCTGCAGGCTCCGGAGCTTCGCGTCGATCAGGGCGGAGACGGCGTTCGACGCCTCCAGCGACGAGCCCGGTGGGAGCGTGACATTGACCTGCACGCTCCCTTCGTCAAATGGCGGCAGGAAGTCGCGGCCGAGTCGTGAGAGCTGCCAGCCGGCGAGGGCCACCCCGAGCCAGGTGAGCACCAGCAACAGGCCCGGCGCCGCCACGCTCAGGCGGATGAGCGGTGTGGCGAGGGCCTTGAGGCCGGCCAGCACGAGCCCGTCGTGCTCACGGTGCGTGGCCCGCGACTGCGGCAGCAGATAGAACGACAGCACCGGCGTCACGGTGAGCGAAACCAGGAGCGAGGCCAGGATCGACACGATGTAGGCCACGCCGAGGGGCGCGAAGAGGCGGCCCTCGATCCCCGAGAGGGCGAACAGCGGCAGGAAGACGAGAATCACGACCGCGGTTCCGAAGACGATTGCCCCGCGAATCTCGCGGCTGGCCTGGTAGACCACCCGCAACGCCGGCAGCGGCTCGGGGCGGGCGTTGTTTTCCTTGAGCCGCCGGAAAATGTTTTCGACGTCCACGATGGCATCATCGACGAGTTCTCCTATCGCCACGGCGATGCCACCGAGCGTCATCACGTTGATCGAGAGCGACGTGCCCGAGAGCATCCCCGCCAGCCGGAAGACGAGCGTGGTGATCACCAGCGAAAGCGGAATCGCCGTGAGCGTGATGAACGTCGTTCGCAGGTTGAGGAGAAAGAGAAACAACACGATCACCACGAGCACGGCACCGATCACCAGGGCCTCGCCCACATTGAAGATGCCGCGGTCGATGAAGTTGGCGAGCCGGAAGAGTCCGGGATTGACGACCACGTCGGGCGGGAGGGCCGCCTCGACTTCGGTGAGGGCGGCGGTGATCTGCTCGGTGAGCGCCCGCGTGTCGACATGGGGCTGCTTGGCGATCGTGAACACGACACCGGGCATGCCGTCGATGGCGGCGTCGCCCCGCTTGAACTGCGGCCCCTCCACGACACTCGCCACCTGCTCGAGGAGTACCGTCCGCTCGGGACGCGTGGCGATCGGTACCTGACCGAGTTCCCTGATCACGCGGGCTGGATCGGGGCCGAGGCGACCGAGGACACGGATCGGTCGCTCCTGCTCACCCGTAACGGCGAAACCGCCGCTGGTGTTGATGTTGCTGGCTCGAAGGGCCTCCTCGATGACCGGCAGCGTGACGCCGTACTCGAGCAACGCGGCCGGATCAACAAGGATCTGATACTGCTTGCGGTCACCCCCCTGCACGAACACCTCAGCGACGCCCGGAATTTTGAGGAGCCGCGGCCGGGCCACCCAGTCAGCGATTGTCCGCAGGCTCATCGACCGCTGGATCGCCGTCGGAAAGGTCACCTCGTGATCGCGGCCCGCGATCGAGACCCGCGCGCTGCGGGGCGACTCGCCGGCGGCGTCGGGGCGGGGTGGAGCGGGGCTCCAGCCGACCGCATCGCACTCGACCGGCTCCCAGGTTGCCGGCCGATGCCGATCCCGCACTCGCCATACGCGGATCGCGGCGGCGGCATTGTCATCCGTCGTGCATTCCGCGAAGAACGCCGTGCCTGGCACGGCCGCCAGCACTCCGCCGCGTGGTCCGCCCTGGCGAAACATGCCGGCGATCACGATCTGGCCCATGATCGAGGCGGTGGGCGTCATCTGCGGACGGATGCCCTCCGGGAGCAGGGCGGCGACCGTGGTGAGCCGCTCCTGCACGGTCTGCCGGGCCGCACGGACCTCGACATCCCAGTTAAACTCCACGTAGATCACGGTGAGCCCCGCGGTGGACTGGCTGCGAACGGCCTCCACGCCGCTGGCGCCGAGGAGGGCGACCTCGATCGGCTGGGTGACGAGCGCCTCCACCTCCTCGGTCGCGAGCCCGGGGCACTCGGTAATGATCACGACCCGCGGCCGATCGAGGTCGGGAAAGACGTCGATCGGCATCTGCGTCGCCAAGTAGCCGCCGTAGACGAGCAGCGCCAGGCTGATGACGAGCACCAGCAGGCGGGAGCGGAGTGAGAAGCGGATGACGGCATCAAGCATGGGAATCTCTAATGAGCACCGTGGACGGTGCCGTCGGCATGCACATGCACGCCGACGGGAATGCCGGAGGCCGACTGGGCCTTAAGCACGCGGTTGAGCGAGGCGGCGGCGGTCTGGGCGAGATACCAGCCTGGAGCCACACTGCCATCATTGGCGAGCACCACGCTCAGTCGATCCTCGTGGAGCACATGCACTGGAAGGCGATTGAAGAGATCACCGTTTTGCCGAAACACATAGGCCTCGGGGCCGTCCCTCACGACGGCCCCGGCAGGGAGCACGATCACGTCAGACAACTCCTCGACGGGCACATGCAGCCGCACCCGCTGCCCCGGTCGAAATCGCCACACCACAAACGATTCCCGCCCGGTCTCGTAGCGGCGCGACTGGTTTTCCAGAGGAATGAAGAAGTCGAAGGTGCGACTCTCAGGATCGATCGTGTTGGCCAGATGCCGGATCGCAAACGCCTCCGGCAGGGGCGGCCAGCCAGCCGGCTCGTCTTCGGCAAACTCGATCCGTACCGGCCAGCGCTGCTGGGCGGCACGCTCCAGAGCCGGTGCCTCACGTTTGAAGGCATGGCCCACGATATAGAGCAGACGGTGGTTGGAAAGGATGGCGAGAAGGTGGCCGGCCTGCACCTGCGTGCCGAGTTCGACCTTGAGTTCCTGCACTTCGTAGGTGAGATCGATCTCGGCGGGGGGCGCCGTCGGGGAGGGCGGGGCGACGATGTCGATCGAAGACACGAACCGTCCGGCGGCGGCCTCCGCGATTTGGTCGGGGGGCAGGCCACGGGCCAGCAAATCCTGCCGATGGCTCGTGATCGCCGCCTGGAGCCGACGGAGCTGCTGGTCGATCTCGATCAGCCGGGAGCCGGCGATGACGCTTTCGACCTGGGCAAGCCGGGCCCGCTTCTCCTGCTCGAGCTCCGTCTCACGAGTAGCGCGAAACAGCTCGGCCTGGGCATTTTGCACATACTCGCTCACCAGCCGGAGCGTGAAGAGTTTTTCACCAGGGCGAATCGTGTCGCCCGGAAACGCATGCACCTGCGTCACGATGCCGATGACGGGCGACGTGACGCCGCGATCCGAAATCCCGGGGCGATCGCGGATCTCGCCCGGCATGAGGATCGTCCGCCGATAGGTCGAAAGCGTGGCCGGCTGGGAGACAAGACCGAGGTTGCGGCGGGCCTGCGGGCTGAGTTCGAGCACGTCCTGCTCGGCGGCCGGCGGGTCGTGGGCGTGGTCGTGCGGATCGTGATCGGTGACGGACGCCGCGGGCATATCCCCCTGCAGGAGCGGTTTGACCAGTGGCAGCCACCGGTCGCGAGACCAGGCCAATCCGGCCGCCATCGCTCCGATCGCGACAAACAGGGCGAGCCGTCGCAGGAAATGAAGCACATGCGAAATCATGGGAGCACCTGAGCGGATGAAAGGCTCAGCCCGCGGGGGCGGAGTCGAGAAGCAGAGGAGCACGAGACGAAAAACGCAACCGTTCCGTCACCACGGCGCTGCATGAGGCCGTGGCACGCGTCAGCAAACGCGTGGCTCAGATCCGCAGAACGTGCGGGAAGAGGTAGTGGAGCGTGCCACCACGATCGCCGGGCGGTCGGAAGGCGAACCCACGATCGCGATCTGGGGCGGGACAGACCACCGTGGCAAGTGCGGGCAGGATCAGGAGCGTGTCAGAGTCGGCCTCCGGCCATGCCCGTCGCCAGTCAGGGCTTCCCATTGGCGTGCCCATGCTCACATCGATCGCATCGTCGTTGTGGCAGCAGCAGGGAGACGTCGTAGCGATCTGGTCGCCTATCGTGCCTGCCACCGTGGGGGACTGTACCACAGCGGGAGCATGGTGCCCGCTATCGTGGTCGGAATGCTCATGGCCGTGGTGGTGGCCATGGCCGCCGAGATGGATGTGCGGGCGGCTCCCATGATCGGGCGCCGGTAGGCCGTGGGCCGCCTCGTGCCCATGGGGGACCGCCGTCGCGCGGATCATCAGATGCGAGACAAACAGGAGCAAGACGGATCCGCGTGAAAGAACCATACACTCGGAGTCTACCGTTTCCGCTTTGAGGATCACAATGTGTCTTTCGTGGGGCCGGTCAGGTGATGCCGCCGAGCACCGTGGCCTGGGCCACGCGGCCGACGCCGAGCATGTAGGCGGCTGTTCGCAGGCTAACCTGCCGCGACGAGGACAGCTGCCAGACCTGCTCGAAGGCCTCGCCAAGAATCCGGTCGAGCTCCTGCCGCACCCGGTTGACGCCCCACTGGTAGTGCTGCCGGTTTTGCACCCACTCGAACCAACTCGCTGTCACGCCGCCGGCATTGGCGAGAATGTCGGGGAGCACAGTGACGTTCTTCTGAGCGAAGACGATGTCGGCCTCCGGCGTCACCGGCGAGTTGGCCGCCTCCACGATGATCGGGGCCCGCACCGACTCCGCGTTCGCCGCAGTCAGCACGCCGCCCAACGCGGCGGGGATCAGCACGTCGCAATCGAGGGCAAGCAGTTCCACGTTGCTGATCCGGTCACCACCGGCAAAGCCCTCGAGGCGGCCGCGATGTTCCCGGGCATGCCGCAGCGCCTCGAGCACATCGATGCCGTCGGCGCGTTGGTAGCCGCCGGTGGCGTCGCTGATCGCCACCACGCGGCACTCGGCATCGCGAAGAAACTTGGCGGTGTGGGTGCCGACATTGCCGAAGCCTTGGATCGCGACCGTCGTGCCCGGGATCGCGCGGCCAAGCCGGCTGAGCAGTTTTAGCGTAACGATGCCAACGCCGCGGCCGGTCGCCTCCTCACGGCCCGGGATGCCATGATACTCCACCGGCTTACCGGTGACGCAGGCCGGGGCGAAGCCGTGATACTTCCCGTACTGGTTCATGATCCAGGCCATCACCTCGGCCGATGTGCCCATGTCGGGAGCGGGGATATCGACATCGGGCCCGAAGAGATCATGGATTGCATCGACGAAGCTGCGGGTGACCCGCTCCAGTTCACGGGTGGAGAGGGTGGCCGGATCAAGGGCGATGCCTCCCTTCGCGCCGCCATAGGGAATGTTGACGACGGCCGTCTTCCAGGTCATCAAGGCGGCCAGTGACCGCACCTCATCAAGATCGACCTCCGGGTGATACCGCAGGCCTCCCTTGAGCGGCCCACGGGCGTCGTTGTGCTGCACGCGATAGCCGATGAAGGTGGCCACGGCTCCCGAATCGAGTTCGGCCGCAACCTGCACCTGCACCTCCCGCTTGGCGGTGAGCAGAAGGCTCCGCATTGTGTCGGAGAGATCGAGTTCGTCGGCAGCCTGCCGAAAGTAAATCTGGCTGGCTGTGCTGGCATTCATGGAGCGGCTCGAGAGGGGAAAGAGCAATGCAGGGCAGTTGGTGTTCGCGGGAGGCATCGTATCGGTTGCCCTCATTCCCCCACAAGCGAGGCGGCGATGGCAGGGTGGCCCCACAAACGGCTACAGTGTAAGGAGCAATGAACGTTCCCAATCTCGACACCTTTTGGAAGCTTGTCACGGAAAGCCGGCTTGTTGCAGCCGACGAACTTGAGCAACTCCAGCGCGCGTCTACCGCCACCGACACCGTTGCGGCCGCGAAGTGGCTGGTGAGCCGGGGAGCACTTTCGACTTGGCAGGCCAGACGACTCGCGCGAGGCGATCAGGGGCCGTTTTTCATGGGAACCTTTCGGCTCATGACGCGGGTCGATGCCGAGGGCCCAGGGCTCTTGTTTCGGGCGCGCGAGGATCGCTCTGGCCGTCGCGTGCAGTTGCGGTTGCTGGAGCGTTCCTTGTGCAAACAACAGGATGTGTGGACAGGGATTGTCCGCCGTACCACGATTGCCCACGCCGCCCGGTCGCCCGTTCTGTCGAAGACGATCGCTGTCGAAAAGCTTGGCTCGCACAGAGTCATCATCTGTGAAGATATTCCGCTGCAGACGGTCGCCGACGAGTTGGCCGAACAGGGCGGACTTCCAGTCGAAGTGGCAGTACGAATCGTGGTGCAGGTCGCTCGGGCGGTGGCCGAACTTCATCGACTCGACGACGTCCACGGTGGTATTTCGCTGGCCTCACTGCGTCGT
>JAYQOK010000003.1:38436-47877 GCA_038144795.1 Candidatus Kuenenia sp.
CAACGCACGAGCGGCCGGCGTGCGGTTGGCCCAGTTTCCACTGGCTGGCGATCCCCACCTGCAGCCGCCGCGGTTGCCGCTTGAGTTCAAGGACCGAATCGAGGCGATGGGTCCACGGGCCTGCTTTGTGGCACCGGAACTCGGCACGCCGTCCACGGTCTGTACGGTGCACAGCGACATCTATGCCCTCGGCTGCCTCGTGCATGCTTTGGTCGCCGGGAAGCCTGTCGGCTGGCAAGGAGATGCGCGGCGCACGCTTGCCCACGTTACGAAAGACGGCCTCCCCCCTCTGGTCGTACCCGGTGGCCCGGCAACGCTCGCGGACGTGGTAGCCACAATGACCGCCCGCGACCCGGCAATGCGGTATCGTTCGGTGGTCGAGGCGGCCGATGCCTTGGCTGCCTGTGTTGGAATGCCGCCGGAATCGCTTAGCCCAGCCGCGTCTGTTGTGCCTTCTTCACCGCTGGCCGGAAACGCAGGATCGGTTGGGTCCGCAGTTGCGCCCGATTCGGCGAGCATGACAATCTCACCGCCACCGTTTGCCGAACCATCGGCGATCGTTCCTATGATCAACACCGAGAGCAGCCCACGGCCGGCTGCGTTGCGGCACAACTCGGCTCCAGCCGCGAGTCGCCGCCCGCGGGCGCAGAAGCGTGTCTCAATCTGGGCGACGGCGGGTCTCTTGAGCGTGGCGGCTGTGGGGCTCGTGGTGATTGTGCTTGTGCTTCGTCAGCAGGGACAGATGCCGCAGGATCCGAAACGGGAACCTTTGAAAACGGTATCGACCGAGAAAAATTCACCGACCATGGGTACATCTCCGGCTCCCCCGACTGCACGGGAAAACCGCACCCCGATTGAGGAGTCGCCGAATCCAGCGGCAACGGTGAATGTCGGGGGCCGCGCTCCTGGTGATGAAACCATGAACATGAAGTTGGTTGCCAGTGACAGCCTGCCGTGGGGGGCCCCAACGTCAGGTCCGCCGCCGGCATTGGCCTTCCTTCCAGCGGGCTCGCAACTGATTCTGCTCGCCCGTCCTTCCGATCTTGTCGCTGCCGAGGAGGGTCGTCTATTCGTCAAGGCTTTGGGCCCGCAGGTGGCCGAAATCATCGGATTGCTGGAGTTGGTGAGTGGTTGCGGTCTCGATCAGATTGAAGCAGTGCAGGCCGGTTGGCAGGCCGACACGTCGGGCACTGTCGTGGGAGCATATGCCATCCGACTCGGACAACCGGCTAATGAACAGTCAATAGTTGCCGCCCTTGATGGGATGGAATTGACTCGAGAGGGGCAGGAAAACGTCTATGTCGGACCAACGTTCAGCTTGTGGCTCCCTCCGGCCGAGCAGGGGCATGTGATCGTCTGCGGTACTACGAAACTCGTGCAGGCAATCGTGGCTGCTGAGGCACGGGCCGCACCGGAGGGGGATTCGAGTGACTTACGGGCCGCCTTGGCGCCCGACATGGAGCGACTCGTAGGGATGCTCGACCGGTCGCGACATCTCACGCTGTTCGGTTCACCGCAGTATCTTCGCACGGAAGGTCGCGATATCCTCACCGGTTCGCTGGAGCAGCTTGTCGAGCCGATCAAGTTGTTCTTCAGCGATACCGTGCGGGCCGCAGCGCTCTCCATTCACGCCGGCGATCTGTTCTACATTGAGCTCGATGCCATGGAGTCAGTCGATGAGCCCGCACGTGTGATGGCCGATGCCATCAAGGGCAAGGTCGATGCTTTGGCTGGAGATGTCGAAGACTGGACAACCAGGCTGGATGGCTTGAACTACGGTAGGAAGCTCATCAACCGCCTTCCCACCATGATGCGGTTCCTGGCTGCCAACACGCGGGCCGGGGCCGAAGGAAGGGGAGTGGTCGTCAATGCCTATCTCCCACAATCGGCCGGCCACAACATCGCCTTGGCAGCCGAACTTGCGCTCGCTCAGGTGAGTCAGTCTGGCCCGACGCCAGCCACGATGGCACGAACCACAACGCCGACCACAAAGCCAGCCTCGGCCCAGGAAAAACTTCAACAAAAAATCTCGCTCAGTTTCCCCCGAGACACACTCGAGAAATCAGTGCAAATGCTCTCAGAAGAAATTGGGCTCCCGATCAACATTCTGGGAGGTGATTTGCAACTCGAAGGAATCACGAAAAACCAGTCTTTCGGCCTCAATGAGCAAAACAAACCGGCTGGGGAAATCCTCCGCGTTATTCTCCGCAACGCAAATCCAGACGGAAAGCTGATCTACGTCATTCGTGGCGCGGGTGACGGAGATTCCCTCGACGTCACAACGGTTGCCGCTGCCGCAAAGCGAGGGGATGTAGTACCGGCCGTCTTCGGTTCCGCGCCGGCTGAAACCGATAAAAAATGATCTGGGCAGCATCCAGCAGAGCCAGAGCCTTCGAGTTCATGACAGTTTCCAACCACAGCAGGGTTATGAAATGATCATCGTCATGCATGCCGATGCCACCCAGTCGCAACTCGATCACGTTGTTGCACGGGTCGAGTTACTTGGTCTGCGGCCGCACGTGATTGTGGGCACGGAGCGGACTGTCGTGGCCGTGGTGGGCGACGAACGCGACGCCTCGCAGAGTGGTCTTTCCTCGCTACCTGGCGTAGCATCCGTGATGCCAATTCTTGCTCCCTACAAGGTTGCCAGCCGGGAGGTGCAGCCCGAGACGACGGTGGTCACGGCGGGATCGCTGGCCGTGGGTGGCCTGGCGATCGGCGTGATTGCCGGGCCCTGCTCCGTGGAGAGCCGTGAGCAGATCGTGGAGACCGCCAAGGCAGTCAAAGCAGCTGGTGCCACCGGCCTCCGCGGCGGGGCCTTCAAGCCGCGGACCAGCCCCTATAGCTTCCAGGGTATGAAGGAGCAGGGCCTCGAACTCCTCGCCGAGGCGCGGGCCGAGACCGGGCTGGCGGTAGTCACGGAGGTGGTCGCGCCTGAAGACGTACCGCTGGTGGCCCGCTATGCCGACGTGCTCCAGGTGGGCGCTCGAAACATGCAAAACTACCGGCTGCTCGAGGCCGTCGGCTGCACCTCCACGCCGGTGCTCCTGAAGCGGGGCCCCGCGGCCACGGTCGAGGAGCTGCTTCTGGCAGCGGAATACATCCTCGACGCCGGCAATCGTCAGGTGATGCTTTGCGAACGTGGCATCCGCACATTTGAGAGCCACACGCGATTCACGCTGCCGCTGGCCACGGTGCCCTGGCTGCATGCCCGCACCCATCTGCCGGTCGTGGTCGATCCCAGCCATGGCACAGGGCATGCCAATCTTGTGGAGAGCATGGCGGCGGCGAGCGTGGCGGCCGGTGCCGATGGGCTCATCATCGAAGTGCATCCCGATCCGAAGTGTGCCACCAGCGACGCCGCCCAGACGATCGACATCCCGGCATTTACCCGAATGATGGAGGTTTGTCGGCGGGTGGCAGCGGCGGTCGGCCGCGTCATCCCATGAATGCCATGGCCAAACCCATGTAGACCAGGATCCCCACGATATCGACGATCGCCGACACGAAGGGATTGCTCATCAGCGCCGGGTCGAGGCCGAGTGAGCGAAACAGGAGCGGCAAGAGCGAGCCGACGAGCGAGCCGATCAGCACGACGGAGAGAATCGTGGCCGGAATGATGAGTGCCGCCACGGGTGAGGGCGCGTAGACGACCGCCAGCAGATAGCCGGGCACGGCCAGCAGGCCACCGAGCAGCAGCCCCATCGCCAATTCGCGGCGAAACACCCGCTTCCAATCAGAGAGTTTGCAGTCGCCCGAGGAGAGGGCGGTGATGACGAGCGTCGCCGACTGGTTGCCCGAGTTGCCACCGCTAGCAATCACCAGCGGGATGAAGGCCACCAGCCACAGCTGCGGGTCGGCCGGTTCCCATTTCGCCAGCACCATCGCCGTGAGCACGGCGGTGGCAAACAGGATCGCCAGCCACACGCCCCGTTTCCAAGTCATCGCCACGAGCGCCGTCTCCAGGTAGCCGTCGCTCAAGGGGGCAACGGCACCGCTCATCTGGGCATCCTCAGTGGCCTCCTCACGTATGGCGTCGAGCACGTCGTCATGGGTTACAATGCCCACCAGCCGGTTGTGGTCGTCGACCACCGGCACGGCGAGGAAGTCGAACCGGGCCAGCTTCTCGATGGCCGCCTCACTCGGGTCATCGACCCGCACACCAATCACGTCTCGCTGCATCAGGTCGGAGACGAGCGCCGTCGGCTTGGCCAGAATCAGATCCCGCAGCGACACAAAGCCGACGAGTTTCCGCTCGGCATCGAGTACATAGATGTAGTAGATCGACTCGCTGTCGGGTGCCTGGGAACGAAGGCGGGTGATCGCCTCGCCAGCGGTGATGTTGGCCGGCAGGGAGGCGTACTCGGTCGTCATCAGCGACCCGGCTGACCCCTCTGCACACGAGAGAAGCATGCGGATGTCGTGCCGCTCCGCCTTCGCCACCAGGGGCAGAATGTCTTCCACGAACTCGGGGTCGAGTTCACGAAGGAGGTCGTCGCGGTTGTCGGCGGCCATCCATTCTAGGAGCGGGCCGATGTGGGCCCGGTCGGCTATATGGAGCAGTTCCTCCTGCCGGCCGAGCGGGTAATAGGGGAAAATTTCCGCCTGCAGTTCTGCCGGCACCGCGTCGAGCACTTGCCAGATTTCCTGGTTGTCGAGCCCCTCAGTGAATTCGGCGACCGTGGCCGGGTGGAGTTCCTCGGCCACTTCGCGGAGGCCGGTTGTGTCGCCCTCGGCGAGCATCGCCCGTAGTTCGGGGATGAGGATGGGATTGGCGGTGGCCATAGTGGACGTTTGGGGTGGGCGGTCGCGGCGGCGAGAGGGGTCTATACTGCGATGCGATTCGGAGTCCCGTAGTCAGTATGCCATGAAACCCTGCCCTGTCGAACATGTGCCCATCATGATCACCCGTCGAATCATTCACCGAGTTGCTCTACTGGTGGTGTTTTGGTGTGGATGGACCCACGGGGTGGCTGCGGTGTCGGTGGTATGCGCCGGGGAGGAAGACGCCGCCGGCCTGCACCTGCTGCTCTCCGAGCCCTACCTGCCTGCCGATTTTGATCAAGAGGTGTTCGATGAGTTGTGGACGACCTGGGAAGAGCCGTTGCGGTTGCAGGCTGCCGCGGCTCCGGTTGAAGCGCGGCGGCGGATGGCGATGGAGCGGTATGGGCTGCTGCCGCGGCCCGACGATCCGGCCCGGCCAATGCAGTATGTGGTGGGGCCCGATGGCCGGTGGACGATGAACTGCCTGGCCTGCCATCAGGGGCAGGTGGGGGGGCAGATGATTCGCGGGCTGCCCAACTCGACCTATGCGCTCGAGACGCTGACCGAAGAGGTGCGGCTGGTGAAGGTGCGGCAGCGGAAGGCCTTTGGGCACATGGACATGGGGTCACTGCTCTTGCCACTGGGCACCACCAACGGTACGACCAACGCCGTGATGTTCGGTGTCGCGCTGATGCGGCATCGCGATGCCGATTTGAACATCGTGACCCGGCCCCCGCGATTCGATCTCGTGCATCACGACATGGACGCACCGCCCTGGTGGCACTATTCCAAGCGAAAGACGCTCTACGCCGACGGCTTCGCCCCCAAAAGCCATCGGATGCTGATGCAATTCCTGCTTGTGAAGGAAAACGGTCCTGAGAAGTTTCAGGAGTGGGAAGACGGCTTTCGCGACATCGAGGCTTGGATTGAGTCGCTGAAGGCTCCGCAGTGGCCGCATGCAATCGACGCCGCGGTCGCACGGCAAGGGGAGCATGTGTTTCGGCGAAAATGTGCCGAGTGCCACGGTACATATGGCCCTGATGGATCGTATCCCGACCGCGTGATCCCGATCGATGAGGTCGGCACTGATCGAGTGCGGTTCGATTCGCTTACGTCGCAGGAGCGGGCGGATCTCAACGGCAGCTGGTTCGGTCATCATGGCCGTGACGCTGAGGGTGCGCGCAATCGCGAGTCGCCGGCGGGGTATGTGGCACCGCCCTTGGACGGCATCTGGGCCTCGGCACCCTATTTCCACAATGGCTCCGTTCCTACGCTCTGGCATGTGCTTCATCCAGCCGCCCGCCCCGTCATCTGGAAGCGGACGCCGGCAGGCTATGACGAGCAGCATGTCGGCCTCGAGATTGAGACCGCGGAAGAGATGCCGCCCGGCAGGCTCATCGCGGCCGAGCGTCGCCGCTGGTTCGATACCCGCCAGCCGGGCAAGTCGGCATCTGGCCATGATTTTCCCGATGCTCTCACGGATGCTGAGAAGAAGGCCGTGCTTGAATACCTCAAGCAACTCTAGGCACCTGCTACACTGCGGGCTCCCCGACAGGAGATCACCGATGACACAGCTTGAAGCCGCTCGCGCCGATCAGATCACGCCCGAAATGAAGTTTGTCGCCGACCGCGAGGATCTTCCCGAGGAGTTGATCAGGAGCGAAGTGGCCCGGGGGCGGATGGTGATCCCGGCCAATACTGTGCATCTCACGAAGAAGCTCGAGCCGATGGCGATCGGCATCGCGGCCCTCACGAAGATCAACGCCAACATTGGCAACTCGGCCGTCACCAGCGACCAGCAGACAGAGCTCGAAAAACTTCACATGGCCGTCCATTACGGTGCGGACACCGTCATGGATCTTTCCACCGGCAAGAATATTGACACAATCCGGCAGGCGATCATCGATGCCTCGCCGGTGCCGATTGGCACAGTGCCGATCTACCAGATGCTCGAGGAACTCGGTGGCGACATCGACGACATGAAGCCGCAACACTTCCTCGACATGTGCGAGAAACAGGCGAAGCAGGGTGTTGATTACATGACCGTGCATGCCGGGCTGCTGCAGGAGCATCTGCACCTGACCATGCATCGCATCACCGGGATTGTCAGCCGCGGTGGGTCATTGATCGCCCGCTGGATGATGACCCACCGGCAGCAGAATCCGCTCTACACCCACTTCGAGGATCTCTGTGAAATCTTCCGGCAATACGACGTCACGTGGAGCCTCGGCGACGGCCTGCGGCCCGGGAGCATCGCCGACGCCAGCGATGAGGCCCAGTTTGCCGAGCTGCATGTGCTTGGCGAGCTTACTCGGCGGGCCTGGGCCAAGGGCTGTCAGGTGATGGTCGAGGGGCCGGGGCATGTGCCGATGGACCAGATCGACATGAACGTGAAGCGGCAGATGGAGGAATGCGACGAGGCGCCTTTCTATGTGCTCGGACCACTCGTCACCGATATTGCCCCCGGATATGACCACATCACGAGTGCGATCGGTGCGGCCCTGGCTGGCTGGAGCGGCGCAGCGATGCTTTGTTATGTGACGCCGAAGGAGCATCTTGGTCTGCCCGATGCGGAGGATGTGCGGCAGGGCGTGATCGCCTACAAGATCGCGGCCCATGCGGCCGATCTCGCCCGGCACCGCAAGAATGCCCGCGTCCGGGATGACGCCTTGTCGCGGGCCCGGTTTTCCTTCGACTGGAACGAGCAGTTCCGGCTCGCGCTCGATCCGGAGACGGCGAAGAAATATCACGACGAGACGCTGCCGCAGGAGACCTTTAAGAGCGCCCACTTCTGCAGCATGTGTGGCCCGAAGTATTGCTCGATGAAGATCTCGCAGGAGATTCGCGACATGGCGGCCGCCGCCGGCCCCACCGAGCCGATGGCGATCGAACTGCCCGCGTCGTGAGGAAACAGAGCGGCCATGGCTAAGCGACCGATCCTGCCAGGCATGCGAGTGATCATCCACCTCTTGGCGATGGCGGCTGTGCTGCCGGCTCTTTCAGCCGCGGCAGTCGCCGCGCCGTTGCTCGCCGACACGCTCACCGCCGAGGATCGTACCGCCTTGGCCGAGGCGGTGCGGCGGGGGGGGAATCCGCTTCGCGGGGCCAACCTGTTTCATGCCCGGCAGATGGCCTGCACGCAGTGTCATGTGGTGGACGACGGGGCTGCGGCCCTGGGCCCCAACCTGGCAGTTATGCCGGAGGGCATCGCCGCGGAGTCACTCATTCTGTATCTCATTGAGTCAGTGCTCGAGCCCTCGGCGGTGGTCCGGCCGGCCTATCGGGGCGTGACGATCCTCACCGACGAGGGGCAGAGCATCACGGGGCTTGTGGCCCATGAGACAGCCGACGCGATCACGCTCCGCGATGCCACGGCCAGCGGGCGGGAGATCACGCTCCCTCTGGCAGCGATCGACGAGCGGGTGCCGGCGACGGTGTCGCTGATGCCCGCGGGCCTGGCCAACCTGTTGGCGGACCGGCAGCAGTTTCTTGACCTCGTCGCCTACCTGGCAGCGGTCGCCACGGGAGGTCCGGCCCGGGCGGCCGAGTTGGCACCCGATCCGCTCCTGCTCGCGCAGCAGGAGCCGGCAGCCTATGAGAAGGAGATCGACCACGCGGGCTTTCTAGCCGACTGGAACGATCCGCAGCTGTCGCGGGCGGCACTTCAGCGGGGCGAAAAGATCTTCAGCCGCGTCTGCGCCAACTGCCACGGCACGCTTGAGCAGCCGGGCTCGCTGCCGACGGCGCCGCGATTTGCCAAAGGAAAGTTCAAGGCAGGGAGCGACCCGTACTCGCTCTATCGCACGCTCACCTACGGCAACGAAATGATGCTGCCGCAGGCCTGGATGGTGCCATCCCAGAAATACGACGTGATTCATTACCTGCGGGAGATGTATCTCAAAGATCACAATTCTGCCTGGTATACCGCGGTCACGCCGGGCTATCTGACCGGGCTGCCCGCGGGCAGGAGCCGTGGTCCCGAGCCATCGCTGATCGAGCCTTGGCGGCTTCACGACTACGGCCCCTTCCTGGCCGGCACGTTCGAGGTCGGCACCGACGGTGGCAACATCGCCCGCAAGGGGCTCGTGATCCGGCTCGATGACAGCCCAGGCGGGGTAGGCCGTGGCCATGAGTGGGTGGCCTACGAACTCGACACCCTGCGGGCCGCCGCCTTCTGGACAGGCACGCAGTTCATCGACTGGGCAGGCATCAACTTCGACGGCCGGCATGGGGCCCATCCCCGCGTGGCCGGTGAACTGCAGGTGATGCTGCCCACGATGCCCGGGTGGGCCGAGCCACAAACAGGATCGTTTGCCGATCTGCGCCCGCTTGGCCGGGACAAGCGGCCCTACGGACCCCTGTCGCGGGACCATGTGCGGTTTCGGTCGCTCCATCATGTCAATCGCGGTGGCACGGCGGCCGAGCCGAAGAGTGGCGTGGTGCTCGACTTCCTCGTGAGCGAAACGCCCGTGCTGGAGATGCCGCAAGCAGCAATGCCGCTGGCCGAGAATGGCCGCACGGTGCCGGTGCTCGTCCGCTCGCTGTCGCTCGGAACACGGTCGCGGCCACTTATCATGCGACTGGCCGCGGTGCCGGCTGCGGCCGCGATCAATGGGCCGCACAAAGAAATCAGTAGGTTATAAACAACTTTACCAGCCCGCGAAAGGGTTTGGGTTT
>JAYQOK010000003.1:47887-71405 GCA_038144795.1 Candidatus Kuenenia sp.
TCATTGGGCCGCAGACTGAAGTCATGCCTGGACTTCGGATCGAGCTGCGCGATGGCCATCTTGATCTCATGATTCCTGCGGGTGAGAAGCCGCTCGATCTGGCCGTCGCGATCGCCGCCGCCGACGCGAGCACGCTGGCAGCGCATGCGGCCACGCTTCCGCGCCCAGCCCCACCGCGGTCGCTCGTGGGTCGGGCCGCCCCTCCACTCTGGGCCACGCCGATCACTACCCACATCGCTGCCGGCCGCGATAGCGGCCCGTTTGCCGTGGATGTGCTCGCCGCGCCCGAGGCCAACCCGTGGAACGCTCAGGTGCGATTTTCGGGGATCGACTTTACGGGGCCGGATACCGCCGTGATCTGCTCCTGGGATGGCGATGTGTGGAGCGTGTCGGGCATCACGGCCGCTTCTGGTGAACTCACCTGGCGGCGGATCGCTACAGGGCTCTTTCAGCCCCTGGGCATCAAGGTGATCGACGGGCTGATCCATGTCGGCTGTCGGGATCGGATCACGACACTTGTCGATCTGGACGGCGACGGCATGACCGATCGCTATGACACCTTCAACGACGACCATCAGGTCACCGAACACTTCCACGAATTCGCGATGGGGCTCGAAATCGATGCCGCCGGCAATCTCTATTACGCCAAGAGCGCCCGCCATGCCCTGCCGGCGGTGGTGCCCCACCACGGCACGCTTCTGAAGGTGACGGCCGACGGTAGGCAGACCGAGATCCTCGCCACCGGGTTTCGGGCGGCCAACGGCGTGTGCGTGGAGGCCGACGGCACGTTTTGGGTGACCGACCAGGAGGGACACTGGAACCCGAAGAACCGGATCAACCACGTCCGCCCGGGTGGCTTCTACGGCAACATGTTTGGCTATCACGATGTGACCGATTCCAGCGACGCGGCGATGGTGCCGCCGGCGTTCTGGATCACCAACGCCTTTGATCGCTCGCCGGCGGAACTGCTCCGGGTGCGGAGCGAGAAGTGGCAGCCACTCGATGGCGGGCTGCTTGAGCTTTCGTACGGAGAGGGGCGTGTGCACCTGGTGCTCACCGAGCCGGCGGCCGCTGAGCAGGGCCAGACTGGCCTCGTGCAGGGGGGGATGGTGGCGTTGCCGATCCCCGACTTGCCCACCGGCATCATGCGAGGGCGGTTTAACCCGGCCGACGGCCAACTCTACACCTGCGGCCTTTACGCCTGGGCGGGCAACCGGCAGCATCCCGGCGGCTTCTTTCGGGTGCGGCGGACCGACCAGCCGTTGACGATTCCCGTGGGGCTGTATGCGAAGCGGGGGCACCTCGCGCTCGACTTTGCCGTACCGCTCGACGTGGCGGCTGCGACCGATCTCGGGCACTGGACGATTCGCGCCTGGGATCTTGAGCGGACGCAAAAATACGGTTCGCAGCACTTCAATGAGCGGCAACTGCCGGTGACGGTGGCGACGCTGTCGAGCGACGGCCGCCGCGTGTTGCTCTCGGTACCCGATCTCGGGCCGACCTGGTGCTATTCCGTCGAGTGGAAGATCCAGGAAGCCGACGGCGGGCCAGTGAAGGGCCGGCTGCATGGCACGCTCCATTAGAGCGCATCCCGCGGCGGCTATTTCCGCGACCAGCCGGTGCCGTCGGGGCGGTCTTCGAGCACGATGCCGGCGTCGGTGAGCTTGTCGCGGACGAGATCGGCCGTGGCAAAATCCTTCGCCTTGCGGGCGTTGGCCCGGACCTCGATCACGAGCTCCATGAGCTTCGCCACGAGCCCTTCGTCGGCCCCGCTGGCCTGAGGCTGCGGCGGCTTCATGAACAGGCCGAGCACGCCGGTGAACTCGCGGAGCACGTGCATCATCGCGTCGAGCGTGGCCAGTTCGACGGCCGGCTTCTTCGTTTCGAGCGCATGCTGGTCGATGAACTTGTTGACCACACGGACGAAGTCGAAAAGCGTGGCGATCGCGATCGCCGTGTTGAAGTCGTCATCCATCGCCGCTAGGAACTTCGTCCGCAGGGCCTGCACGTCGGCGCCGGCGGCCGCCACGGCGGCATCGCCTTCGCTGCGGCTGCGGCAGGGAAGCGGGTAAAAAGCCTGGCCAGTGATCCGCTCATAGCGGGCGAAGAGCCGCTCGAAGGCCTCCATCGCCCGAGCACTCTCGGCGAGCGGCTCCTCGCCGAAATGGATCGGGCTACGGTAGTGCGTGGAGACCAGCAGCATCCGGATCACCTGCGGATCGTGCCGGGCCAGGAGGTTCTTGAACGGCTCGGCACCGGTCGATTTCGAGATCTTCGTGGCTGCCTGGGCGGCGGCATCGTCGGCCGAGGCGTCCCCACCCCGCGGCCTGCCGCCCACCTTGCCGGCGGCACCGGCAGCCTGCATGAGGCCGTTGTGCATCCAAAACGTCGCCATCGGGCAGTCGTGGAGCGACTCGCTCTGCGCGATCTCGTTTTCGTGATGCGGAAAGACGAGGTCGAGGCCGCCGCCATGGATGTCAAAGTGGGGCCCGAGGATCGCCTTGCTCATCGCCGAGCACTCGATATGCCAGCCCGGCCGGCCCGGCCCCCAGGGGCTCTCCCACGAGGGTTCGCCCGGCTTCGCCTTCTTCCAGAGCGCGAAGTCGGCCGCCGACCGCTTGCGGTCGGCCGTCGCGCCTCCCTCGCCCTGCATCTGTTCGACCGAACGGTTAGTGAGCTTGCCGTAGTCGGCATCCTGGGTGACGTCGAAGTAGACGTCGCCATCGCTGGCATAGGCATAGCCCTTGGCGATGAGCCCTTCGATGAAGGCGATGATCGTGCCGATGTGTTCGGTCGCCTTCGGCATGTGGTCGATGCTCTCCACGCCGAGGACCGCGAGGTTGTCGAGATAGTCGGCCGTCATCTCCTCGGCCAGCGCCTGCATCGTGGTGCCGCGGGCGGTGCTCTCGGCAATGATCTTGTCGTCGACGTCGGTGATGTTGACCACCCAGGTCACTCCCCAGCCCGAATACTCGAGATACCGCTTCACGGTGTCGAAGATCACCGGGCCGACCATGTGGCCGATGTGGCTCGGCTTGTAGACCGTGGGCCCGCAGAGATACATCCCCACCTGGCCCGGCTTGACCGTGACGAGCGGCGCCTTCTTCTTCGTGAGCGTGCTGTAGACCTCGATCGTGGGAAGGTTCGTCACCGCCATGCGATTCTCCCGGAGCGTGAAGTGGTTTTCATGAATCTCGCGACAGCAGGGCCACGCACTCAGCGGCGATGGCCTCCTGCCGGCCGATCGGCCCCACGCCCTCGCCTGTCTTGGCCTTGAGCCAGACGGCGTCGGTGTCGATACCGAGCACCTCGGCGACCCGCTGCCGGATCGCTGCGCGATGCGGGAGGATTTTGGGCCGCTGGGCGAAGATCACGCAATCCAGATTCTCGATCCGCCAGCCGGCCTCGGCCACGCGGACCGCCGCCACGCGGAGCATGTCGGCCGAGTCGCGACCCCTGTTGGCGGGGTCGGTGTCGGGAAACAGTTCGCCGATGTCGCCGATCGCCGCGGCGCCGAGGATCGCATCGGTGATCGCATGCAGGAGCACATCGGCATCGCTGTGGCCGACGGCCTGTCGGTCATGTTCGATCAGCACGCCCCCGAGCACGAGGCCATCGCCCGGTTCGAGCCGGTGGGTGTCGTGGCCGAGGCCGACGCGGAAGGGTGAGGGCATGGTGGGCAGGGCAGGGGAGGACGGTGGCTGAGAACACATCTTTATACCAGCGACCATCTTTATACCGAGGTGTCTATACTCTGGAGGTATGCAACAGTTGTCGGCCGCCAAAGCCCCGGTCATTCGCGTCGCCGGCCTCGCCAAGGATTATCGTGTTTTCGACAAGCCCGAGGGGCTCCTCGCGAGCATCCGCGGGATCTTTCACCGCTCGAGCCGGGTCGTCGAGGCGTTGCGCGGCGTCGATCTGGAGGTGGGCCGGGGAGAATTCGTCGCGCTCCTGGGCCCCAACGGTGCCGGCAAGACGACGTTTCTGAAACTGCTATCGGGAATCATCACGCCGTCGCGGGGCACGGCCCATGTGCTGGGGCATGTGCCCTGGGAACGGGCCGACGATTTCCGCCGGCGTTTTGCCCTCGTAATGGGGCAGCGAAACCAGCTCTGGTGGGATCTGCCGGCGGCCGAGAGCTTCCGGCTGCACCAGGAGATCTACCGGATCGACCCGGCGCGGTTCGCCCGCACCCGCGACGAACTGGTCGATCTGCTCGGCGTGCGGAAGCTGATCCTCCAGCCGGTGCGGGAACTGTCGCTCGGTGAACGGATGAAGCTGGAACTGGTCGCCGCGCTCCTCCACGAGCCGGAGGTGCTTTTTCTCGACGAGCCGACGATCGGCCTCGACGTGGTGGCCCAGCATACGATTCACGAGTTTTTGCGGCATGTGCAGCAGCACCGCTGGGTCACCGTCATCCTCACCACCCACTACATGAAAGATGTGGCTGCGCTCTGCGAGCGGGTCGTCGTGATCACGCATGGCGACATTCTCTACGACGGGTCGCTGGCGGAGATCGTCGACCGCTTCACCACGCACAAGATCGTCACGCTCGACCTCGAGGATGCGGCGGCGGCTCACCACGTGGAACGACTCGGCTACCCCTGCGAGATCCGCGGCCCCCAGGCGATTCTGCGGATCGATCGGGCACGGATTGCCGACGTGCTGCCGGAGGTGCTGCGGGGTGGGGGAGTCCGCGATGTCTCGGTGGAGGATGTGCCGCTGGAAGAAATCGTGGCCGAACTGTTTCGCTCGGCGCCGTCGCGGCCGACGGCAGTCAGCCCCGCCACGGCGGAGGCCGCCCCGTGAGCCAGGCCGGTGCGACCGATGCGACTGGAAGCGGTCTGACCGCGGCCTGGCAGCCGCTGGCGGGCCTGCGGACGTGGCTCACGATGCTCACGATCTGCATCGAGGAGCGGCTCGTCTATCGGGGCGACTTCATCCTCGGCACGCTGATGCGGTTTCTGCCCATCGTCACCCAGATTTTCCTCTGGACCGCCGTCTTCGCCGCCACCAGCCGCCCCGACATCGCCGGCTACTCCCGCAACGACATCGTCGCCTACTACCTGCTTACGATGGTCACCCGCGCCTTCTCCAGCATGCCGGGGCTTTCGAGCGGCATCGCCCGCAGCATCCGCGACGGCTCGGTGAAGAAATACCTCGTGCAGCCGGTTGACTATGTCTCGTTTTTGCTGGCGGCTCGCGTCGCCCACAAGCTCGTCTACTACCTCGTGGCCATTCTGCCCTTCGGCCTCGTGTTTTTTCTCTGCCGGAGCTACTTTCCGCCGCTGCCCGATGCGGCCACGATCCTCGCCTTCCTGGCGGCGCTGGTGATGTCGTTTCTGCTCGGCTTCTTCATGGAGGCGGCCCTCGGCATGCTCGGCTTCTGGTTTCTCGAGGTGTCGAGCCTCATGTTTGCCTACATGCTCGTGCAATACCTGCTCTCCGGCCATATGTTTCCGCTCGACATGCTGAAAGGAATCCCGACCGGCATGGCCGGCGTGAGCCTCGCCGAAGTGGTCCGATGGCTGCCGTTTCACTACACGGCCTACTTTCCGGCCGCCGTCTGGCTGGGGAAGATCCGCGGTCCTGAACTTACCGCGGCGTTGTGCGTCGAGGCGACCTGGATGGTGGTGATGATCGTCGTGTGCCGCCTCGCGTGGTGGCGGGGCACGAGACGCTGGAGCGCCTTCGGAGGATGACCCGTTATCTCTCCATTTTGGGAACCTTCGCCCGAGCCTGCCTGGTTCGCGACATGACGTTTCGGGCCAACTTCGTGCTCGAGTGCGTGACGAGCCTCGGCTGGATGGCGATGAATCTCGCCTTCTACCTCCTCGTGTTTCAATTCACGCCGGAGATCGGCGCCGGCACGGGCTGGTCGAAGCCGCCGTTTTTCGCCTTCGTGGCCACCGGGATGATCATCAACGCGATCGTGCAGACGCTGTTCATGCCGAGCGCGGAAGAACTCACCGAACTGGTCCGCACCGGCGGCCTCGACGCCGTGCTCGTGCGGCCGCTCGACGCTCAGTTTCTGCTGTCGATGCACCGCGTCGATTTTTCGTCGCTGGCCAACGGAATCGTCGGCCTCGGGCTCCTCAGCTGGTCGATTGCGCGGCTCGATCGGCCTCCGCCACCGGTCGCCTGGGCGATCTATCCGATGCTGATCCTCTGCGGCGTGGCGATCCTTTACAGCCTGATCATCATGCTCGCCGCCGCCACGATCCTGATGGGCCGCAACCAGAGTCTCTACGACTTCTGGTTTTACATCACCAACTTTTCCCGCTACCCGGCCGAGATCTACGCCGGCCCCTGGGGCGGCCCGCTGCGGGCGGCCTGCACGTTTGTGATCCCGATCCTGCTGGTCGTCAACGTGCCGGCCCGCGTCATCGCCCAGCCGCTGGCCGGCCAGAGCTGGTGGCCGGTCGCCGGCACGATCGGGGCAGCCATCGCGTCGCTCGTCGTCTCCCGGCTGGTCTTTCAATCGGCGTTGGTAAAGTATCGAAGTGCCAGCAGTTAGGCGAGCCGCTACACTTTGCGAATCCTTCCGAGGTGCCCTCATGCCACTGCAGCTTGCCTTCAGTTCCAATGCCTATCTCAACGTGCCTGTCGAGGAGGCGATCGCGCAGATCGCCGGGTTTGGCTACCGCGGCATTGAACTGCTCGCTGACGTGCCCCACGCCTGGCCGGCCGGGCTGCTCGAGGTGCAGAAGGAGGCGATTCGCAGGGCGTTGAAAACGACCGGCCTCGCCATCTCGAATATCAATGCGTTCATGATGAACGCCATCGCCGATCCGCGGCAGCCCTACTGGCATCCGGGCTGGACCGATCCCGACCCGCACTACCGGGCAATCCGCCGCGAGCACACCAAGCGGGCCCTGCGACTGGCCGCCGACCTCGGGGCCACGAGCATCTCCACCGAACCGGGCGGTGAGATCCAGCCGGGCCAGAACCGCGCGGATGCGACCGACATCTTCTATGACGAGATCATGCCCTGCCTCGACGTGGCGGCCGACTGCGGGGTGACGCTCCTGATCGAGCCCGAGCCGGGCCTGCTCATCGAACGGTTTGGGCAATACCTTGAGTTTGCCGAGCGGGTGAACCATCCGGCGCTCGCGCTCAACTTCGACATCGGCCATGCCTATTGCGTGGGCGAGGATCCGACCGAATGGGTGCCGCGGATGCAGCCCCACACCCGGCACTATCACTTCGAAGACATCGCCGCCACGCGGGTGCATCACCACCTCGTGCCCGGCGAAGGGGCGATCGACTTCGAGGCCGTCTTCGGCGCGATCGCCAAGCACACGCCCGACATGTGGATCACCGTGGAACTCTATCCCTACCGCGATCGGCCCGATGAGGCGGCCTCGACCGCCCGTTCCTACCTTCTCGCTGCCGCCGCCCGCGCCGGCGTCGATCTCAATTGATGTTCAGTAAGGTTTTAAAAAGGGTCTCTCTCCAAGAGGATGAAGTCGAGGGGTCGGCGAACGCTCGAGGAGCTTTAGGCGTATCCGCGCCCGTCGACAATCTGCAAGACCGCGAAGCGGCGACTTTTGCCGCCCCCGAGCCGGTGGTTCACTGTTGAGGCTTCAATCAAGTCCGTCATGATGCGTTCCTTTCTAGCCTGGCTGCGGCTGCTGCGGCTGCCGAATCATGCGACGGCCGTGGCCGATGTGCTGGCCGGCTATCTCGTGTGCACGGGGCCGCGGCCTGTTGATTGGCCGCCGGCCGCCTGCTGGACGGCCATTGCCGCGTCGCTGGCGCTCTATGCCGCCGGCATGGTGCTGAATGATGTCTACGATGTCGAACTCGACCGCAGAGAACGGCCGGAGCGGCCGCTCCCGAGCGGAGTGATCGGCGTGGCGACGGCGGGCCGCGTGGGGTATGCACTCCTCGCAACGGGGCTCCTCGCGGCGGTGGCCACGGCATGGCTGGCGGCGACACCCTGGCCGGCCGTTGTTGGCGGCCTCCTCGCCGCGGCCGTCTGGCTCTATGACCGCCATGCCAAGGCGACGCCACTGGGCCCCGTCGTGATGGGCAGCTGCCGCGGGATCAATTGGCTGCTGGGGATGACGGCGGCGGGCGGGCCGACCGTTTCCTACGAATGGCTCATCCCAATCGGCATGACGCTCTACGTGGCCGGCATCACGCTCTTTGCCCGCGATGAAGCGGGCCGCGGCATGGCCGGCAAACTTGTGGCCGCCACGCTCGTGATGGTGGCGGGGCTCGTGGTGGCCGGCGGCTACCCATGGATCGCAGCCCACGCCCGCACCGGCGACCATTGGAACGTGGGCGGCCCGTGGCTGGCGTCGGGCCGGCTCTCGATGTGGCTCATGCTGTGGACGATCCTCGGCAGCTCGATTGTGGCCCGCAACCTCTCCGCCATTGCCACGCCCTCGCCGGCTCGCATGCAGCAGGCGGTTGGCAACGCGATCATGTCGATCATCACGCTCGATGCCGCGGTCGTGCTCGCCGCCTGCGGCGAGTCGTGGACGATCGTCGTGCTCATGCTGCTGGTTCCCTTCCTCGTGGGCCGCCGGCTGGCCAGCTCCACCTGACACCGTCTCCCGTGGCGGCCGCGATCATGCGCATCGGCTTCAGCACCAACAACATCGGCGACGTCGATCCCCTGACAGCGGTTCCGCTGCTGGCGGACCTCGGCTATCGATCCCTAGCGATCACGCTCGATCATAATGTGCTCAATCCCTTCCGGCCGACGATCGCCGATGAGGCTGCCCGCTGGCGGGCGGCCCTCGCGGCCCACGGCATGGGGTGTGTGATCGAAACGGGGGCGCGGCACCTCCTCGACCCCCGACTCAAGCACGAGCCCACGCTCGTGTCGGCCGCCACCGATGGCCGAACACGTCGGATCGAGTTTCTCATGCAGGCGATCGACGTGGCTGCGCTGCTCGGCGCTGATTGCGTGTCGCTCTGGAGCGGCGTGGTGCGGGATGCCGCCGGCGAAGAGGAACTCTGGCCGCGGCTCACCGCCAGCCTCGCCCCGGTGCTCGACCATGCCCGCAGCCGCGGCGTGATTATCGGCTTCGAGCCCGAGCCGGGAATGTTTGTGGATACGCTGGCCCGCTTTGGCGTCGTGCTGGAAAAGCTTGGTGATCCCCACCACCTCCGGCTCACGGTCGATATCGGCCATCTCATCTGCATGGGCGAATGCCCGCCAGAAGATGCCCTGCGGCCCTGGCTCGATCGGATCGTAAACGTGCATGTGGATGACATGCTCGCCTGCCGGCATGACCATCTGCCGCTGGGGGCCGGCGAGGTTGATTTCGCGCCCGTCCTCGCCGCCCTGGTCGGCTCCGGCTACGCCGGCGGGCTCCATGTGGAGCTGCCACGGCAATCGCATCGCTGGTTTGCCACGGCCCGTGAGTCGGCCCTGTTTCTTCACCGCCTTCTTTCTGACAGGATTTCTGCATGACCGCTCCCCATGTGTTGCTGCTGTCGATTCCCGGCCTCCGCGGCGAGGACCTCTCCCGGATGCCCACACTGGCGGCCCTGGCCGCCCAAGGGGTGAGCGTGCCGCTTGATCCGGGGTTTCCGGCAGTCACCTGCCCGGTGCAGGCCATGCTCACGACAGGCACGATGCCGGCGGCCCACGGGATCGTAGCCAACGGCCTGGTCGATCGCCGCTCCCATCATCTTGAGATGTGGATCAGCCCCGACAACATGCATCGGGCCCCACGGATCTGGGATCAGCTCAAGGCTGTCCGCCCCGACCTGCGGACAGCGGCCTGGTTTCTGCTTCAGTCAAAGCACGCCACCGCCGATCTCGTCTGCCTCCCCGCGCCCAAGCACAACGCCGACGGCACCGAGACGATGTGGTGCCACACCAATCCCGAGCCGCTCTACGCGACGCTCCGCGAGACGCTGGGCGAGTTTCCGCTCCACAAGTTTTGGGGGCCGATCGCCGGCATCGAGTCGTCGCAGTGGATCGCGCGGAGCTTCATCGAGGCGGCCCGCCCGGCCCCGCCGCACTTTGCCGTCGTCTACCTGCCGCACCTCGACTACGCCGCCCAGCGGACCGGCCCCGACAGCCCGCCAGCCCTGGCCGCCTGCGGTGAGCTCGACGTCGAGATCGCCACGCTGATCGACGACTATCGGCAGATCATCGGGGCCGCCGAATTGATCGTGTTCGTGGCCGGTGAGTATCGGATTCGACCAGTCGCGCACACGCTTTTTCCGAATCGGGTGCTCCGCGAGGCCGGCCTGCTCACGGTGACCGAGACCCCGGCCGGAGAGCTGCTCGACCTCGCGGCGAGCCCCACCTGGGCGCTGGCGGATCATCAGATCGGCCACATCTATCTTCAGGACCCTGGCGACCAGAGCCTCGTCGAGCAGGTAGCCGGCCTCTTCCGGAATCGTGCGGGTGTGGCCCGCGTGCTCACCGGTGATGATCTCGTGGCCGCCGGCCTGGCCGCATCGGCCGTGCAGGATCAAGACAGCCGCTGCGGAGATGTCGTGATCGAGAGCACGCCCGACAGCTGGCAGGCCTATCACTACTGGCTCGACGACGCGAAAGCGCCGGACTTTGCCCGTACGATCGACATCCATCGCAAGCCCGGCTACGACCCGCTCGAACTACACATCGACCGGGCCAAGCTGCCGGCCGTGAGCATCCCGCTCGACACGACGCTCGTGAAGGGCTCCCACGGTGCCCGTGACCTCGCCAATCCGCATGAGACGATCTTCATCGCCTCGCGACCTGACCTCGCTCTGGGCCCGTTGGCGATGCACGAGATCGCCAGCCTGATCCTATCGCTATACACGACGTGACGCTGGTTCGGGGCTGCCTGTGCCACTCCGCTGGCGTGCAAGCGAGGAAGTTCCCCCGCGAGGAGACTTCTGCCGTTCCGGCGGCAATGCGGTCTCTAGCACCCGATGCAGCTGCCTCGTGAAGTGTGCTGGCTTACACCCACTCGGGCGGTGGCTGGATGGTGTCGGCGGGGAGGGAGCCGCAGTCTTGGCGACCCGATCCGGCGAGTCGGCTAATCGCTTCCACCTCCATGTCGGCCTCGCAGGCGATCTGGCAGGAGAGCCGCAGGCCCGGGGTACCGGAGAGGCCTTTGGCGGCGAGCACCTCCCGCTCCGCCTTCGTCATGGCGGCCGGCTCACCCGACACGAATTCGACGCGGCATGTGGTGCAGCGGGCCACTCCGCCACAGGCATGAAGCTGGTCGAGGCCGCACTCGTCGACGAGGGCATTGACTAACCGCTTGCCGGTCGGCACCTCGAATGTTCCCACGCCTGTGACAGTCAGCTTTGGCATCGATGGCTCCTTCGTGTTTTTCGTTGTGCTTCTACTTCTTGCGGCGCGGCTTGTCATCGAGATTGGCAGCCAAGTCCTCTGCCGTGATACTGGACGATACACCATTCGTCGGCACATCGAGGCCGGCTGTCCACAGAAGCGCGTTGAGCATCAGCGTGCGAAAGTCCTGATTGTCCCAGTTCTTGTGAAAATGGGCACCGGTGCAACCGAAACCGCGGCCCCCAGTCGGCCGCTCATAGGCCCAGGCGAGCACCTCGCGGCCCCCCTTGTTAGCACGAACCGTCGGATTGTTGCTGTGGGGGCCATCAGGCCGCTCGCGAGTCGCATCCGGTGGTACGGCCGAGAGAATCATCGTCAGGCCCGCAGGCGGCTCAACAAACCTCATGTGATAGTACCATTCGTCTTGGGTTTCGAAGGGCTGCACGCCGCGACAGATTGGGTGATCGCTCGCCAACTCGGTTTGCGAGAGCATCCAGTGAGGATTGACGGACCAGTGAGTCTCAAAATAGCCGCCGAGCCAATGGAGAAATTCAGGCCCCCCCTTTTCTTTAGGCACCTCAACACCATAGTGAAGACATGCCACGCCCACGCCCCGTTTGGCGAGCGCATCGATCTGGGCAAGGCGATTGCTCTGAACAACCGGATGGCCTCCTCCGCCATCGGCAAAAAAGAAGACGGCATCCGCGTTGTCGAAAGCCGTTGGGTCAGTGGGCCAGCCGTTCGTGTAGACCGCCGTGACGAGCGGGGGCAGGTCGTGGCTGACGGCGTATGAGTCGAGACAGTTTTCAAGCAGCATCGTGCCCGCCCGGAATTCGTGTTCGCCCGAGGCATGGCTCGGACGGCCGGCAAGCATCACAAGTTTCTTGCGGCCATCGGCAAGCCGCAGCCGCTTCAATCGAATGTCCTTGAATTCAGCCTTCATCGGTGGACCGGCGTGGAGTTGCAATGCCAAGACTCCCTCCATCGACCGCTTGTCGGCCTGCTCGTCGACTGTCTCCGACATCAGTTGACCGTTGATCAAGTGCTGCAGTTTTGGCCCACGGGCAACGATTCGATATTCGTTCCAGTCGTCTGGTTTGATCGCAGCCTGCAGGGCCACGGCTTCACCGATCGGTTCGCCCTTCTGCTTCGAGCCGTCGGGCTTGATCGAGATTCGCTCGCCGCGCAGTGCGAGAATCCCACGTCCTTTTTCTTCGTAGAGGATGCCAGAGTATTTCGTGCCTGATTCGAAATCCCCTTGGTAGCCGCCGACGACGAAATCGCCGAGATCCTTGCTGCGATACTGAATGCCGCTGTTGCCGCCGGTGAGTCGGTATTGCAGCACAAGTTCGAAATCATCGACGAGCCCCTGCCGCCAGATGAGGAAGGTGTTGCCCTTGGTCGGATTCTCGGCAGTCGTCTCACCGACGATCGCGCCGTCTTCGACCCGCCAGAATCCCGGCTTGCCTTCCCAACCGTCGAGCGATGTGCCGTTAAAGATGGGCACAAAACCGACCTCCTCTGCAAGGCAGGAAGGGCCCTGCCAAGAAACAGCTCCAATCGCGAGAGCCAGAAAGAAACGACCTAGGCTTTTTCGTCGACGAACACGCGTCATCATGGCCTCCTTCGGATGCGGCTTCTCTTTTGCCGCCGGGAATCAACGGCGACATGCTTCGCCCGGTGAATCCGAACGCGCACAATACGAGAGTATGACACGAACGACGGCCGGCGAGAAGAAATCGTCGGCAATCCGCCCTTAACGGCCTGCGTTTGGGACGCTGTTATCGTCGAGGGAATCCCGTTTCAGGCCAAACATCTGCATGAATTCGCCAATTCCGAGCACCTGGATTCCCAACCGACGGGCCTCGCGGAGTTCACGGTCCCGTCGGCTCTTGTCACGATCCTTCCAATCGCGGGGTTTTTGCAGGCCGAAAGATTGCGGCTCCCCGGCATCGACGAGCATTGTGGTCAGCGGGTTGACGCTCGTTTCCACCCTCCCGCCGACTCCCTCGATCAGATCCTGAAGACGCTTGTCATCGGCTGCAGGATCCTGATTGATCTGCACGAAGCCAACCACAACAGCCGTAAACTGCGTGCCGGCTTCCCACAGACTCGTGGCGACACCATCCCCGCTCACGATCGGATCACCGATAGAATCGCTTCGAATGCGGACGCGAGCCAGGGTCGGACTCTCGAGATCCATCACTTCGACGGTGCCCTTACGGGCGGCAACGGGCGGGGTGGGATCGTTGGGGCCGTAGACGTAGAGCACCAGTCCCGGCCGCATGCCGCGGGTCGATTCACAGAGAATGAGGGCTGTTCGATCAGCCTGGTTGACAGAGATCACCCGGCCGTCGAATCCATCGATTTCGTCGTCGAGTGGGATGCTGTCAGCGACTGACCGTTGGACTGCAGGATCAGCAACCCGCAGTTTGGTGAGGAGAGCATTGAAGCGATTGATGGCTCGTTCGCGCTCACGCAATTCGGTGAGGATCGTGTCGACGCGTTCTACCGCTGATTGCGACTTGAAACTCTCCAGAGACCGCGCTGAGACAACGTCCTCAGCACGGGCAACCGCCTGCTCGATCTGCTCAAGTTGGGTCGCCTTGTCGAGCGCGGTTTTGTAGTCCTGGCTGAGTCTGTCCATGTCCTCCTGATGTTTCTTCACGGAATCGTCGTACTCCTGCTTCCGTGCGTCCGCCTCCTGCTCAACTTTTTTCACCTGCTCACCAAAACTGTCAGCTCTCTTGATGGCATCGTCACGAGCCTTGTTGGCCTCGGCGACATCCCGCTCCTTCTCGGCCAGCCGACCTTGAAGCTGACCGTCCTTTTCGCGAATCGAAGACTGAAGCCAAAGGGCGAGTTTTTCGTATGATCGGGGATCTTCCTGGAAGTCACCGAACCGTTGGGAGAACCAGTTGTCGATCGCCTTCTCCGGATTGATTTGGGATGGATCGGCCGGATCGGTCATGGCAATCCCGATCGAATTGATCAGCAATTCATTGTTCGTCCGCTGTGTTGCGAGGTCGGCCTGAGCCTTGGTGGCCTGCTCCTCGGCAGCCTGTTGTTGGGCCTCGGCGTCGAGTTTCCCCTTGAATCCGAAATACGTCGTCATCGCAAGGATGAACGTGAGCATCACAAAGATGATCAGCGCGATGCTCAGTGATTGGACAACGGTGCGTGGCGCAGCCATAGTTCGAGTTTTTTCGGTGTTTCGTTCCCGGGCAATTGAGCGGCCCAACGATTATACGAAATGTGACAGTCGCACGGCCTCACCGCATCCGGACGATAAATGCCGTCACCGACTGTTCCATGGTAGCGTCGGGCTGTCCAAACGCGGTTGAGAATTCCGCGATCCGCTGCTGCCCGGAGTCGGATTCACAGGGCCCTTTTTTCGCAAGTTCGCGAAGATACCCGACAAACGCCTGCTTTCTTGTCTTAACCAGATACGCTGTCAGTGCCCAACTGTAGGCATAGGCGGCGGTGGCCGTGTCAGGATTCCGGAAAACCGCGTCATCCCGGAGAAGTGGTTCGAGCCAGCCATCCCGGCTTAACTTTAAGAATTGGTCGCGCCGCGGTGTGTTCACCATGCCGATGGCCCGCCATCCGCGACTCGATGCGAGGTCGGGAGCCTCGAAGTAGGTGGCCACGCCTTCGCAGATCCAGAGTGGCACCGGGGCTAATCGTTGGTGGAGGCCGCAATTAAATGCCAACTGATGGGTGCCCTCGTGAATGAGGGTGGCGACCAACCCCGCCGCCTCGGGACGAGCCAAAACGCTGATGGTCGCCCGGCCGCGGGGCGGGGTGTCGGCCTGAAAGGCATCGACGCCGGTGAGATCGAATGTGGTCACCCGGTTGCTGAGCATGTTGTAGTACCCAACAACCCGATCGGTCGCAGCACCGAGATCCCGTGCCGCATATTCCTCGTATCGGCGGCGGTTAGAAAAGATGACCACGATCAGCGGTCGTTTGGGAACGTACACATCGAATCCCGCGTGCGTCCAGAAGTTTGTAAAGCCATCGTGGAGACGTTCGAAGAGGGCGGTCGCCCACTGGGCATACTCCCGAGTGGTGTCGAAGCAGACAACGTAGTGCTTGGTGACAACCATGTCGAAGCCGGGGGGCAACTCACCGAGGACCCGCTGCCCGAGTTGCCGCGGTGTCTGAACCGTGGTCGGCGGGGGAATGGAGGTACGAGAGGCGATGGCGTCGGGCTGAAAAAGGTCAAGCCGACCATCGCCGTGTTCCAGAAGGAGCCCTCCATCAACCGCTTCAACCCGCACAGCCCCTTCCACGGTTCGCAGTGCACCGTTTGTGTTGGGTTCGGTTCCATCTGTGAGTTCCACACGCACCCACTCTGGCTCCGCACCGTCAGCCGTCGCTCTCTTGGCAGTCACAGCGCAACTGCAGAGGATGACGAGAAAGCATGCCGTCAGAGCATGGTGTTGCCTTTGAACCATCGACACCATGCGAACACGTTTTCTCAACGAGGGAAAGTGCAAAAGTGGGCTGCGAGGGCCGGAAATCGGGTGGGCGGGGGAAACCCGGGAAACGAGCCGCTCTCCAGAGAGGCGAGTTGGTCTGGTTTGATCGACACCCGGTCGCTAGTGTCACCCCAGCATGTCTCACTCCAATTGTTGGTGCCTGTTTCGCCCGGTGATGATCGGGATAGCGCTGCTCGGTGTTTCAGCGCTCACGTGTGGCTGCGCCCAAACAGCCACGTGGAAACTGCCGTGGCAGGTCACCGACCGCTCCGAGCGGATCAAGGAAAAATATGGCCTGACCGCCGATCAGCGTGTCGACGAAATTGAAAAAAATGCCGCCGCGGCCCGCCGTGAGGGCGATTTGGGGGAAAAGATCTTTACTACCAGCCTGGTCCGGAGCATGCTCACCGAGCACGACCCGCGGGTGCGGGTTGAGATTCTCGGGGTGGCGGCGAGCTTCAAAACGCCGTCGGCTTTGTCGCTCTGTCGCGGTGCTCTTGAGGATCCAGACGCCACGGTACGGAAGGCGGCCTGTGTTGCCTGGGGCAACCGGGGCGGCAATGAAGCAGTGCAATTGCTTTCGCATCGCTACCAGACCGACACTGATATCGACGTGCGGCTGGAAGCTGTTCGCATGCTCGGCTCAGTCAAGGACAAAACAGCGATTCCAGCATTGGCACGGGCTCTGGAAGACCCCGATCCAGCGGTCCAGTATCGGGCTGTAGCATCGCTCAAGCAGGTGAGTGGCCGGGATCTCGGCAACGATGTCAATCGGTGGCGGGCCTGGGTCACTGATCCAGCCTCAGAGCCTGAATGGTCGATGGCTGAGACGTTTCGCAAGATTTTTTGAGTGGCCCACGTCCACTTCAGCAGGTCCTCCGTACCGTCGGCAGAAGTTGGGACGTTGAGAACCTCGGTTGAAAGAAGGTAGGAAATCCGGTTTACGCTGATCGCAGCAACAGGGAAGTTTGCCGGAAGTTGGGGATCAACGGCTGAGGTGGCCAGGTTCGGAAGGACGATTCGACCGATAGCACAGTCGTTCTGTCGACGCCCTCCGCATTCCTCCAGGATGACGAAATCCCTCGTGACACGCTTCCCCCGCAGGCCCACTTGGTTGGCTGGAAAATCGCTGTTTCCCCGAGTCTTGCGGGTGTGTTCTCGTGGTGCATGGGGGCGGCGTGTGCGGTGGCTTTTTGCCTGTGCCTTGATGGGCACGACCGCCGCGGCGAGTTTTCCTCTCTCCACCGCTACCGCCGCCCCGCCACGGCGATTTCTCGATATCTTCGCTCCACGGCCGGAACCGACCCCACGGTTCATCGCCGTTCCTCAACCCCCTCCGCCGAAGCAGGCGACTGAACCGTCATCACGAACGCCGTCGAGCGAAGCGAAACTGACTACCACGGTCGTCATCCCCTCGTGGAAGGAGACCATGGCCTTCGGGGCTTCACTGGCGAAGATGGTCAACAAGGCGGCGACGGACGCCATCGATCCGGATTTCAAGAGAAAGGCGGTGCTTGAGGAGGGATCGGCAGCAAACCCGCATGCCGTCCGGAAACCGATCGGCATGCCAGCTCCCCGGTCGCGGCAACTGGAGCGGCTGCGGCAGGGGATTGACCGGACGCTCGCGGCCTACCAGCGGCGGCCGCTCAATACGGCCCAGCATTCGCCGTGGGAAGTGATGCACGGATTCATCGCCTTCGGCATTCCGACGCAACTCCGTGTCGGTGGCCCGGGGGGCACACCCGTGAATGCCATCGGTTGGATGAATACGGGGGGAAAGTGCCGTGGCCAGGTAATGATGGTGCCCGGCGATGACCACCCCAAGGCGCTGTATGGCATCGGCGTTCAGGGGCATTCCGCGCAGTATCTGGCAATTCTCGCCCAGTGCCGGGTGTCACGTCACTCACCGATAATGTTGCAATCGAAGTCATACACCGTGGCGGATCTGATCGAAGAGGAAAAGCTCTCTTGCAAGTCGGGGACGGAACTGACGTTTGCCCTGATCGCATTGGCCCACTATCTCCATACCGACGCCGAGTGGGAGAGTCGCGATGGCAGGCAATGGTCGCTTCCAAGGCTGATGGAGGAAGAGATTGAGCAGCCGATCCGTGGAGTGGCATGCGGGGGTACGCATCGCCTGTTCGGCTTGTCGTACGGCTGTCAGCGGCGGCTCCGGGCCACCGGCCAGCTCGATGGCGTCTACCGGCGGGCTGACAAGTATGTGCGGGAGTATCAGGTACTTGCGCTCTCGAAGCTTCAGAATCGCGACGGCTCATTCAGCACCGAGTGGTTCAAGTATCCGGCCGATCGCGACGACGATATCGACCGAAAGGTGCAGACGACAGGCCATATTCTCGAATGGCTCGTGGCCTCGCTCGATCAGGAGATGCTTTACCATTCGCGGGTGGTCGCCGCGGTCGAGTTTCTCACGTCGGCGTTGGCTCGGGAGCCTAGCCGGGCCTGGAAGATCGGTCCACTTGGGCATGCTCTCCACGCTCTGAATATCTACCAGGAACGGGTCTGGGGTGTCGTGCTGCCGGGAGGCGTGGCTGCCTTCCACGGGCCCATGAAGGCGCAGCCTGCCGCGGCGATCGCCGACCGCCCCGAGAAGGTCGACGCCCCGAAGGTCATCCGCTGAGTCGCGGCCGCCCGAGCCGGGTGGCTCCTTGAATCGAGCGACAGTCGGCCGTAGGCTTCGCCAGCGGATCGGGCCGGGTGTCGCGATTGCTCTCGTCGGTGCCTCCCGATTCGACGATGGAGCGGCTGTATGACCCCGTCCGGGTTTCCCTCCCAACTTGAGCACCTTCTCACTTCGGCGGTGCATCTCTACACAGCAGCTGCTGGGGATTCGCTTCTCCTGCTTGCCGATCACCCGCTTGACTGGGAGTTGATTCGAGAGCGGATCGGTGACGTGCCCGCTCTCGTGGCGGCCGATGAAGAGCAGGTGTTGGCGGGGGCGGCGGCGTTTGGATTCACCGAGGTGCTTCTCGACATCGCGGATCTCCCCGTGCACGAACGACTGGCCCAAGCCCTGTTGGAGTGTGTAGCAGACGAGAAGATCACGGCAGATGCCGAGGTCGTTGCCATCTACAGTGGATTTGAGGCGGGCACGATCGATTCGGTCAGCCTGCTGCGGCTTGAAGAGCACCTCGGTCAGTTGACGGCCCGCGATCTCCGCAACCTCGAGACGAAGGTGCCACTTGAGACGCTCAAACTCGTCGTCGACCTAGCTGTAGAGATTGGCCGCGAGGGCCGCGAGGGAAAGCCGGTCGGTACACTCTTCATCGTGGGTGACACCCGCAAGGTGATGCAATCGAGCCATGCGACCGGTTTCGATCCGGTCCGCGGCTACGGCCGTGGCGAGCGGAAGCTCACCGACGCCCGGGTTCGCGAAGGCATCAAGGAGATTGCCCAACTTGACGGCGCCTTCGTGGTCACGCCCGACGGTACGGTTGAGGCGGCCGCCCGCTACATCGACGCCTCGGCTGAAAACGTTTCGGTGGCCAAGGGGCTCGGTGCCCGCCACTGGGCCGCCGCGGCGATCACCCGCCGCACGAAGAGCGTGGCTGTCGCGGTAAGCGAGACCAACGGCACCGTCCGCATCTTCCACAACGGCGAGGTCGTGCTTCGCATCGAGCCCTTCCGCCGCGCCATGAAGTGGAAAGACTTCGAATATGAGCCCCCGGGCGGCGAGTGAGTTTGCGGCACGCGAGCCCGGAGGGCACGAGGCCCTCCGCGAACGTCCGGCGATGGGGCACGGGCAGCCCCGAGCGGCAGCACGGTATGCTGTGCGTCATGACGACGACGAACGAGCATGTGACAGCCGGGCCGGATCTGCGTGGGAAGACCGTGTGGGCGATCGATACGCTGTCGCGGGTCTATCAGCTCTTTCATGCGCTGCCGGAGATGTCGGCGCCCGATGGCAGGCCGGTATCGGCCGTGTATGGCCTCACCCGCGACCTGCTAGACATCGTCGAGAAGAAGAAGCCCGACTATCTGCTCTGCGCGATGGATGCGCCGGGGCCGACGTTTCGCCACGAGCAGTTCGAGGCCTATAAGGCGACCCGGGCCGAGATGCCGGCCGATCTCGTGCCGCAGATTCCGCTGGTGCGGCGGCTTTTTGAGGTGATGGAAATTCCGTGCCTCGAACTGGCCGGCTACGAGGCCGACGACCTGCTGGCCACGGTGGCGGAGCAGACGGTGCAACTGGGTGGGGAGTGCGTGTTGGCCACGGCCGACAAGGATGCCCGGCAGTTGATCGGGGAGCAGGTGCAGCTCCTCAATCTGCGTACGAATGCGTTGATCGGTGCCGAGGAACTTGCCGGAGAGTGGGGGCTGCGGCCCGATCAGGTCGTCGATTACCTCGCCCTTGTGGGGGACGCAGTGGACAACGTGCCCGGGATTCCCGGCATCGGGCCCAAGACCGCCTCGGAGCTGATGGTGAAATTTGGCACGCTCGACAACCTGCTTGACCATATCGATGAGGTGTCGGGCAAGAAGCGGAAGGAAAACCTAGCGACTCATGCTGACACGGCGCGGGCCGGGCGTGAGCTGATCAGGCTCGAGCGGGCAGTGCCCGTCGAGATTCCGTGGGAGGCGGCGCGGGTCCATCCACCGGCCGCCGAGCAGTTGGCGGAGTTTCTGCGGGAGATGGGCTTCAAGAGCATCGTGGGCAAGGTGTTGGCGGGCCAGCCAACGACCACGACGGCCGCGAAGTCCGCCAAGCAGGCTGTCTCTGCCCGGGATCGGGAAGGGCAGCAGGCATTGCTCGATCTGGGAGATGACGAAGACGCCGAGCCTGCGTCTGGCCGTTCGTCGCCACCGGCGGTTACGGTCGTTGACGCGGTGGCGGAACTTTCCGTCGAGCACGAGATCGCGGCCTTCGTGGAGGAGGCCCGTAAGACAGGTCCACTCGCGATCAGTTTCGTCGTCGCTGCTGATGCGCGGCCGATGACGCACCCACTCGGGGTGGTGCTGGCGGCCGGCGAACAGACGGTATTCATTGGACTCGATTGTCTGGTGAAGAGCCCGGCGTTGTCCGCGGCCCTCGCCGATCCGGGCGTGCCGAAAATCGCGCACGACATGAAGCGGCAATGGGTCACGGCCCGGGCGGCCGGGCTCGATCTTGTCGGTGGCGTGTTTGACACGCTGCTGGCTGGCTACCTGCTCGATGCGGGCGAGCGGGTGATGGGGCCGGCGGACATCGCGCGGCGGAATAGACTGGCGATCCATCTGCCGCTGTCATCGGCTGGCACCCTATTCGATACCGCCAGCCTTGAGCGACCGACCGACGCGATTGCCGCAGCGGTCGTCTGCCAGGTGGTGCAGCAACTTCACGAGCCGCTGGTGGCGAGGCTCCGCGAGAATGGTCTGGACGATCTGTTTGCGAACGTCGAGCTGCCGCTCGCCACGCTCCTCGGGGCGATGGAGGTGCGGGGTGTGCGGGTCGACACGGCGGCGCTGGCGACACTCTCCCGGGTATACACCGACACCCTAGCCCGGCTAGAGAGGGAGATTCATGAACTAGCTGGGCACGAGCTGCTCGTCACCTCGCCGGTGCAGGTGCGGACGGTGCTCTTCGAGGAACTGAAGCTGCCGGTCGTCAAGCGGACGAAGACGGGCCCCAGCACCGATGCCGAGGTGCTCGAGGAGCTGGCGCTGTTGCATCCACTGCCGGCGAAGCTCCTCGAGCATCGCAAGTTTGCCAAGCTCAAGAGCACCTATGTCGATGCCCTGCCGCTACTAGTTGAACCGGCCACTGGGAGGATTCATACGTCGTTCAACCAGACAGTGACTGCCACTGGTAGGCTCAGTTCGAGTGAGCCCAATCTACAAAACATTCCCACGCGGTCGGCCGAGGGGCAGCAGATTCGCGTCGCCTTTCTGCCGCGCGAGCCCGGCTGGCGGTTTTTGAGTGCCGACTACTCACAGATCGAGCTCCGCATTCTTGCCCATCTGTCGGGCGATGCCGCGATGCGGGAGGCGTTTGCCACTGGGGAAGACATCCACACGCGAACCGCAGCCGCCGTCTACGGCGTGGCGGGCGACGAGGTCACAGCCGAGATGCGGCGGGCGGCCAAGGCGGTGAACTTCGGGATTCTCTATGGCCAGAGCGCCTTTGGACTGGCCAAAGGCCTGGGGATTCCGCAGCCGGAGGCGGCAGCCTTCATTGCTGCCTACTTCAAGACCTTTGCCGGCGCGGAGACCTTCATGGATGAGGTACTCGACCGCTGCCGTCGCAACGGATACATCACCACCATGCTCGGCCGACGGCGGGCGATCAGCGGGGTGCGGGATCGGGCCGGGCGGCGGTCGGCGGCTGGTGGCTTTGCGCTCTCGCTTCCGGAGCGGACTGCCGTGAATACAATCGTGCAGGGTTCAGCGGCAGACCTGATTAAGCTGGCGATGCTGCGGGTCGATCGGCGGGTGAAGGCTGAGGTACCCGAGGCCGCCATCGTGCTTCAGATTCATGACGAGCTCCTGCTCGAGGCGCCGGCAGCGGCCGTCGACTCATTGGTGCAAATCGTGCCGGAGGAGATGCGGCTGGCGATGCATCTCGACGTGCCGCTCGAGGTGTCGGTGCATACGGGGGTGACCTGGTCCGACTGTGAAAAGAGCTGACATGATCGTGATCGGGCTGGTTGGCCAAATGGCTTCTGGAAAATCGACGGTGGCCCGCATGCTGGCCGAGCATGGGGCCGAGGTGATCGATGCCGATGCCCTTGCACGCGAAGCGTTAGACGATCCGGCGGTGCGGCAGGTGGTCGTTGATCGGTTCGGCCGCGGGGTGGTTGCCGACGATGGTGGGCTGTGGCGCGACAGGCTTGCGGAGCAGGTATTTGGGCCGACTGCGGACCATGCGGCGGCACTCGCTGCCCTTGAAGCGATCATTCACCCCGAAGTTCGTCATCGCATTGAGGCTCAGCTGGACGCCATTCGAAGTGAAGAAGGCTGCGGAAACGCGGCTGCGATCGTGGTCCTCGATGTGCCGTTGCTGGTGCAGGTCGGTTGGGCCGACCGCTGCGATGTGTTGGTGCGAATCGTCTGCGATGACGCGGTGCGAGCAAATCGGCTGTTGGCTCGGAATCTTTCGGCCGAACAACAGCGGCAACGAGACGCCGCGTGGTCCCGTGATTTTAGTGAAAGTGATATCCCCCCCGAGAAAACCATGACCGTGGATGCCGGGGGCGACTTGGCTTATACTGCGAAACAGGTTGACCTCGTCTGGGAGCGAATTCGTTCACGGCCGGATTTCGGTTGACTTCCCTCCTTCCTGCTCTCCTCCTCTCCCGATCCTCCGATCCCAGCGCGGCATTCAGGCTGCGGTCGGATGCCGAAGGTATCCCCTGCCCATGACTGATACCCCATCACCTGACGAACTCGAACAGGAGCCGATGTCGCTGGCCGAGGAGATCGCCGCCGAGGTCAAGGATGGGGTCGACGTCACCGACCATTACGAGTCGCTCAAGCAGGGTGACACCTACATCACCGAACTGCAGAAGATGACGATGCCGGAACTGATCGAACGGGCGCGGCAGGAAAATATCGGCGACATCACCGGCGCCAAGCGGCATGACCTCGTATTCCGGATCTTGAAGGAGCGGGTAAAGCTCAACGGGCTGATGTTTGGCGAAGGCACGCTTGAGATCCTTCCCGACGGGTTTGGGTTTCTTCGCAGCCCCGATTACCACTACCTGTCGTGCCCCGACGATATCTATGTCTCGCCGAGCCATATCCGGCGGTTTGGCCTCCGCAACGGGATGAGCGTCGCCGGCCA
>JAYQOK010000004.1:0-9018 GCA_038144795.1 Candidatus Kuenenia sp.
ACGTGATACATCGGCAGCTTGCCGGTCGCCGCATAGCGGCGACCCGCATGATCCCGCCGGCTGATGCCCCGTCGTTCGAGCGCCAGGAACGCGTCTTCGAGGCCGGAGAGCGTGCGGCAGAGCTTTTGCATCTCTTCACCAGCGATCTCCCGACCGTCCCCCGGCAGAAACACGCCCTCCCCGAGCCCCTGATCGAGAAGCTGATTCTTCATCTCCTCTTCGGTCTGCACGTAGTAGACCTGCTTCTTGCTCCGCACACGGAACAGTGGCGGCTGGGCGACATAGACATGCCCCTCGGCCACCAGCCGGTACATCTGTCGATAGAAGAACGTGAGCAGGAGCGTACGGATGTGGGAGCCATCGACATCGGCGTCGGTCATGATCACGACCTTGTCATACCTCCGCTTGCCGAGATCGGCTTCTTCGCCGATGCCAGCCCCGATCGCCGAGATCACGCTGCGGACCTCTTCGTTCGCGAGCACCTTGTCGTCGCGGCTCTTGTAAGCGTTAATGATCTTGCCCCGCAGTGGCAGGATCGCCTGGTATTCACGATGGCGCCCCCCCTCTGCCGAGCCACCGGCCGAATCACCCTCCACGAGGTAGAGTTCGCACCGCTCCACGTCGCGGCTGGTGCAGTCGCGAAGCTTGCCCGGTAGGCCACCGCCGGAGAGCGCGCCTTTCCGCTCACGAAGGAGGGCCTTCGCCTTCTTGGCCGCCTCACGGGCCTCCGCCGCCAGCACACCCTTCTGGATGATCGCCTTGGCACTCTTGGGGTTTTCTTCGAGGTATTTGGAGAGAAAGTCACCAACGGCTGAGTTGATGATCCCCTCGACCTCACCATTGCCGAGCTTTGTTTTCGTCTGACCCTCGAATTGCGGATGGGGCACCCGCACGCTGATCACCGTCGTGAGCCCCTCGCGAATGTCTTCACCGGTCGGCACAAGATCCTTGTAGATGCCGCTCTTCTTGCCATACGCATTGAGGGCCCGCGTGAGCGCGGAGCGAAACCCGGAAACGTGCGTCCCCCCCTCCGTCGTCGAGATGTTGTTGACGTAGCTGTGGAGGCTCTCGGTGTATTCGCCTGTGTATTGCAGGGCGATATCCCACGTGATCCCGTCACCGGCTCCCTTGATCGTGATCACATCGGAATGGATCGGGTCGCTTGCCTTGTTCAAGTATTCGACGAATTCCTCCACACCCCGCTCGTAGAAATACTCCTCGCTCGAACCGCTGGCGGCGTCGGCAAACGTGATCCGTACACCTGAATTCAGGAAGGCGAGTTCCCGCAGCCGGCGGGAGAGGGTGTCCCACGAGAACTTCGTCTGCGGGAAAATCTGCGGGTCGGGCTTGAACGTGGTCTTCGTGCCGGTCCGCGAGGTCGTGCCCATCTTTCGCACGGGGCCGGTCGGCTCGCCGCGCTGGTATTCCTGCTGCCAGACATGACCCTCACGGGACACCTCCACCTCGCACCATTCGGAAAGAAAGTTGACGACCGTCACGCCCACGCCATGGAGACCGCCCGACGTCTGATAGGCCCCCTTCTCAAACTTCCCGCCAAACTTGAGCACGGTCATCACGCCCTCAAGCGTGGAGACCTCCCGCTCCATTTCTTCAGAAAGCTGCGGGTGGCGATCGACCGGGATGCCGCGGCCGTCATCCTCGACCGTCACGCTCCCATCGACATTCACCGTCACGCCTACATGCTTGGCATAGCCGGCCATGCACTCGTCGATCGAGTTGTCGACCACCTCGTAGACGAGATGGTGGAGACCGCGGGAGGTGTTGTCGCCGATGTACATTCCAAAACGCTCGCGGACATGCTCACGGTCGGAGAGATGTTTCAGGTCTGCAGACGTGTATTCAGGGTTGTTGGTCTCGTCGGCCATCGGGATCATGCCTCCAAAAAAATCAGGTGAGTCGTGTCAGTGGCCGGCGTCGGCGACGAGCCGGCAGCGGATGTCGGTGATGCCCTCGGCCGGCACAAGGGCATTGAGCCGGGCCAGCACGTCGCGTTTGTGAAATCCCATCTCCTGCACGTGGGCCGAATGGCTCACGAACACTTCCAGCACGCCACGGCGGATCGTGCCGGGCTGGGATTGCCCCCGCAGCGTCTCTGGAGCCGCCTCATCCCAGGCCGCGGCCAGACCGTTTGTGGCCTGCTCGCGGTCGTAGCCCGTGCGGGCCATCAGCCTCGCCATGAGGCTCTTGATGGCCCGTGGGCCGGATGACGATGGAGTCGATTCATGCTGCATATCAGTCGGCCGCCAGCGGCATGATGACGTAGCCGTAACCATCATCGGTACGGCAGACGCAGGCGCTCTGGCCATCGGTGAGCTCCACCGTGATCGTGGTGCCACCGTCGAGCACACGGAGAAAGTCGCTGACAAACCGTGGATCCATCTTAATCCGCACCGTGGGGCCGGCATGGTCGATCGGCAACTCGATCCGGCTCTCGCCGCTCTCGGCCGAGCGGCCGGAAAGCACGAGTTGCCCGGACTCGAAGGCGAAATCGACCCCCTTCGACTGCTCGCTGGTGACGATCGCCGCCTGCCGCACCGCCGCCAAGAGAGGCCCGGTGAGAAGCGTCACCTTCATCGCCTCGGGCCGCTCCGGGAAAACGTCCCGCCAGCGGGGAAACCGGCCCTCGACGAGCCGGGCTGAAATCGTCGTCGGCCCGGTCTTCACGAGGATCTCGCTGGGATGCACGGCCATGTGCACCGGTATGTCGGCCCCGCCCAGACACCGCTCAATGAGTTGCATAGCGCGGGCCGGAACGATCGGCTGCACGTCGGCCGGGCTGCCCCCCGTGGCAATGGCCGGCCCTTCCATTTTGGCCAGCCGGCGGCCGTCGGTGCCCACGGCGATCACGCTGCTGTCGGAGAGTTCCACAAGCACGCCCCCGAGGGCATAGCGGCTCGATTCGCTATCGGTGGCAAAGACCGTTCGCTTTACAAGCTCCCGCATCAAGGGCGTCGTGAGTTCGAAGCAGGCCTCGCTTGGAAACGAGGCGACGGAGGGAAACTCGAGCGGATCTTCGGCGGGGAGGCGAAACTCGCTCCGCGGCGCCTTGACGACGGCCGCGTTGCCATCGGAGTAGATGTCGAAGACGGTGCCGGCAGTGCTCTCTCGGATGATCGCCATCAGCCGCCCACTCGGCAGGAGCACGGCCCCGGGAGCCGAAGTTTCGACGCCTTCCACTTCGGTACGGATGCCGAGTTCGAGATCGGTGGCCGACAGCACGGCTGTACCCTCACCAGCCTCGAGCTTCACGTTGGTGAGCACCGGCTTCGGTGAACGGGCAGGTACCACAGCGGCGGCGCTCTGCAGGGCCGCCAAGAGCGGTTCCTTGGTGCAACGGACTTTCATGACTGCTTTCCTCTCGGGATTGATATCCCTACTGTACCGGTTTTCCGGGCCACGGAAATGGGCTTGCCAAACGCTCTTTTTCCTTATTTTTCAAGGTCTTCCGCGACTCCCTCCGGGAGGACTCGCTGGCTCCGCTCATGACCTTCTTACCTCTTCTTGTTTCATTGAGAAAAGAAGGAGAAAAAAGGAGTTAGGAATATTTAAAAAAAAAGAAAGAGACCTGAACAAACTATGCGTGGCGAACCCGCTAAAGCTGCTCAATTGCGAGAAATACAGCCTCAATCGTATCGAGAAAATAGATCGGATTCGCTGTCGGAAAGATGTTGGAAACCTGGCTGTCCGGGCTCCGTGGGGCCATCGTGGAACAGTCGGTTCAGCATCCAAAATCGTGTTGGCAGTCTGCAGCATCAATGACCATTCGCTGCTGTGAGAATGCTGGCAACGCTGTCAGCGAGGATCCGACACCCAGTCCGACGCGTTTCCAACAGGCTCCCGACACGAGTCTCATGAGAGCACGTGTTCCAGCACCGTGATCGCCTGATCGACATCGCTCTCTGTGGTTGATCTCCCCAGGCTGAATCGCACCGCTCCCCGGGCGATCGGATCCGATAGCCTCATCGCCGCCAGTGCCGGCGCCGGCTCACTCGAGCCGCTTGCGCAGGCGGTGCCTGTCGCGCAGCAGAGGCCAGCAAGATCGGCAGCCATCACGATCGCCTGCCGGTCACGACCAGGAAAACTGATTGTTGTGATCTGCGGGCTGCGGTCAGCCGAGTCACCGATCACGACCGCGTCGATTCCTCGCCGGGCCGCGGCGGCCAGCACACCGGCTTCGAGTCGCTCGCGAAGGGTGAGCAGTCGCCTGGCCACCTCGGCCCGTTCGGCACAGGCCAGTTCAAGGGCCACGGCAAAGCCGACCGCCATCGAAACCGGCTCGGTACCCCCTCGCATGCCGGTCTCTTGCGGCCCGGGCTGGAGCGGATCGAGATCGACGTCGCCACGGATCACAAGACCACCGATTCCCCGGGGGCCACCAAACTTATGGGGGGCGAGGGCGAGGGTGGCCACGCCGAGCCTGGGAACACTGAAATCCGTGAAGGCCACCGCCTGCGTTGCATCGGCGTGTACGAGGCATGATTGACCGGCGGCCACCGGCGGCGGCTCCCCAACACCCGTCTGACCACAGACGAGCGTGGTACAGAGAATTCGCCGCGGGAGACTTGGCGTGGTTTCGAGCCATGCAGCCACCGCATCGGGATCGGTGCGACCGTGTTGGTCGAGTGGCAACTCGGCCCCGCTCCAGCCCGGCACTGCTGCCAGGGCAGCGGCGGCAGTCCGCAGGCTGGCATGGTCGCGAGCGGAAACGGCCACTGCCCCAGATGGCGATCGCCCCATCCCCATCACGGCCATACGGTTGGCTTCGGTGGCCCCGGAGGTGAAGACAAGCTGGTGACTGTGGCTGCCGGTCGTATGGCAGCCGACCGCCGCGAGGATTCGTTCGCGAGCCTCTTCGAGCAGCTGTCGGGCTCGGCGACCGGCGGCATGCTGACTCGAAGGATTGGCAAATCCCACGTGGCCAGCTTCCGCCATCGCCGCCTCGACCTCTGGCCGCAAGGGCGTGGTGGCGGCGTGATCAAGGTAGAGCACGGCCGCCATCACTCCACACTCACGGCTATTTCACTTCGAGGAGTTCGACCAGGAAGTGGAGCGTGGCATTTGGGGGAATCGGGCCACCGGGTGTGCCACGGGCTCCGTAGCCCAGATCACTCGGGATGAGCAGTTCGATCATGCCCCCTTCGCCGACGAGCTGCATACCTTCTGTCCAGCCCTTGATCACGCCATTGAGCGGAAACTCGATCGGCTCGCCCCGCTTGTAGGAACTATCGAACACGCCACCATCATCGAGCCAGCCATGGTAGTTGACCTTCACGGTATTGGTAGCCTTGGGGTTCGCCCCGGCGCCAGCCCGCAACACACGGTATTGGAGTCCAGACGGTGTCTTGGCAAACGTCTTCGGTGCATCGTCGGCAATCTTTCCGGCACCGGCGGGTAGCTTCGGGTGGGGCACTTCCTGGGTTTCGTCGGCCACGGTGAACTCCGGGGTAAAGAAGACGAGGCAGGCAATCGTGACGGCGGCGAACAGTCGCATCGCATGGCTCCTAAAGGGGTTGAAGTCCCTACTATACGGTAACGGGCAGTCAAAAAGGAGCCACTGGCAAGAAAACGCCGGATGGTTGGTGGCTCGGGAATCCTGGGTTTTCGAGGCCAGGTTGGCGAGCGCCGTGCTACTGGAGCCCTTCGATCTCGTCGGGCTCGATGGGGACGTGGCTGCACAGGTCGATTGGGCCGCGTTCGGTGATCAGGATGTCGTTTTCCAGCCGGATCCCGATTCCTTCTTCCGGGATGTAGATTCCGGGCTCCACCGTGATCACCCAGCCCGGCTCGAAGGGGCCGTTGATCGGGGCGATGTCGTGCACGCCCAGCCCCAGTGAGTGGCCGAGGCCGTGCATGAAGTATTTTTTGCAGGCCGGCTCGGTCGCTGAGTCTTTGGCGACGTCGTCTTTGGAAATGAGGCCGAGGCGGAGGAGTTCGTCATTCATTTCCAGTTGGGCCGCCCGCTTCCAGTCGCGGGGCGTCGTGCCGACAGTCGCCCGGGCGATGGAACTCTTCAGCACCCGCAGCACCGCATCGTAGACCGCCCGCTGCCGAGGCGTGAACCGGCCACTGACAGGATAGGTGCGGGTGAGGTCGGCGTTGTAGTTGGCATAGCAGGCGCCAACATCGATGAGCACGAGGTCGCCTTCTCGGCAGACATCGTCATTGGTGTTGTAGTGGAGGCAGCAGGCATGGCCGCCGGAGGCGATGATCGGCTCGTAGCCAAAGGTCGCGCGGCGGCGGATGAACTCGGCCGCCAGTTCCGCCTCGATCTCATATTCCATCACCCCCGGCTTGAGCATCGCTAGCACCCGCCGCAGGCCGGCGTCGGTGATGTCGATCGCCTGCCGGAGAAGATCGACCTCAGCCGGGCTTTTCAGTGCCCGCAGCCGCCGCAGGAGCGGGGCCAGCCGCCGGTAGTCGTGGAGCGGATAATCATGGATCAGCTGTCGGGCCATCCGTAGGTCGCGCTGCGGCACCGCGAGGCTAGCCCGCTCATGCTCGTTGGCGTTGAGAAACACCGCCTCGCATTCACACACGAGCCCATGGAGCACGCCAGGCAGATCGGAGAGCCAGCGGATCGTGTCGACTCCCGAGATGGCCCGTGCCTTCTCCTTGGTGAGCTTCTCCCCCTCCCAGGTGGCGAGGTGCTCATTGGGCTGGCGGACAAAGAGCATCTCGCGGTGAGAGGGCTCGATGGCATCGGGTGCGAGTACGAGCACGCTCTCCTCCTGCTCGATGCCGCTGAGCCAAAAGAGGTCACTGGCCGGAAAGAGCCGGAGCGTCCCGTCGCCATTGGTCGGCAGCACATCAGCCGCATGCACGATGGCCAGAGACTGACGCGGCAACAGCGCGGTCAACTTCCGACGGTTGTCAATAAACAGGCCGGGATCGATGGGGGCATGCCGCATGGCGAGAGCATACTACCGCCAGCGGTTGTTTTCTTCCTGCCGGATCGTCTCGGCGGCCCGCACGGCATTTTGCTTGAACTCTTGGCCCACCGCCGCGGCCCGCTCCTTGTTGACAAACACGCTCGGCATGCCGCCATTGAACGAGATCGTGATCACGCCGGTGGCCAGCAGGATCGGCACGAGGAGCAGGAGGAGCCGTGAGCCCCACTTCGAGGAAGCAACTTTTTGGACGGGCGAAGGCATGCCCATGGTGGCGAGGCCGGCGACCTGCTGGGTGTATGTCTTCTTCTTCGACTTGCGTTTGGCCATGGCGGGGTTTCTCCGATGTGGGGTGGGCTGTCGGCGGGGGCCGACGCTTGATTCGGGGCGGAACGATAGCGACGCCCGCCAGACCGCCGCCAGAGCGTTTTGGGCGATCCCAACTCGGCTGTTACTTTGCAAACGCCTGCCTGAGCCGCCCGAGTGCCGCTTCCAGCCTCGCGGTGGGGCAGGCGAGATTGAGTCGGATGAATCCCGGCGTGCCGAAGTCACGGCCATCGGAGGGCCCGAGCCCTGCGGCCACGCAGGCGGCAAAGGGGTCGGCCACGCCCGTGCCTCGGCAGTCGATCCAGGCGAGGTAGGTCGCCTTCGCCGGAATCATCGAGAGCCCGGGAGTCTCGGCCACAGCCGCCGCCGTCAGCGCGTGATGCTTGCGGAGCACGGCCAGCAGGTCTCGCCGCCAGAGGTCGCCATGCCGCCAGGCGGCGATCGCCGCGGCGTAGCCGAGGGGATTCACCATCGGCACGAGACCCCCTCCGGCGGGCCGCCAGCGTTTCTTCGTGGTGGCGTCGGGCACAATCGCCGCGGCGCAGCAGAGCCCGGCGAGGTTCCAGGTCTTCGACGGGGCCACGAGCGTGATCGCCCGCTTCGCTGCCGGGTGGTCGAGGCTCGCAAAGGGCACATGGCCGAGATGCTCATCGAGCACGAGGTCAGCCCAAATCTCGTCACTCACCATCGTGATGCCATGCCGCTCACAGAGATCGGCCAGATGGAGGAGATCCTCCCGGGAAAAGACCGTGCCCGTCGGGTTGTGGGGATGGCAGAGCCAGAAGAGCTTCGTGCGGGGCGTGATTGCGGCGGCGACCATATCCCAGTCGATGGTCCAGGTGTCGGCGGCAGGCTCGAGCAGAAGTCGCACGCACCGCCGGCCGGCGAGGCCCGGCAGCGTGAGAAACGGTGGATAGACCGGCGTGAAGGTGAGGATCTCGTCGTCGGGTTTGGCCAGCAGCCGGGCGGAGATCGCCAGGCCCGTGACGACGCCGGGGGTGGCGACGACCAGGGCCGGATCGATCTCCCAGCCGTGGAGACGGCGGAGATGGTCGGCCAGCGCCGGGGCGAAGCCGGGCGGCTCATGGGTGTAGCCAAACACGCCGTGATCGACCCGGGTCCGGATGGCGTCGAGCACAACTTCCGGGGACCGAAAGTCCATGTCGGCCACCCAGAGGGGCAGCACGTCTTCGCTGGCCCACAGGTCCCACTTCTCAGAGCCGGTGCCGCGGCGATCGGGGCACTCATCAAAGTCGCGAGTGTGGGCGGGTGAAGTCATGGCCATGATTGTGCCGCGGGTCGGCAGGCCGCACCACTGTCGCGAGCGAGTGATGAGGAATCGGTGAGAATTTCATGTTTCATCGACCAGCCGCTTGAGACCGGTAGACCGGCCGCCCTAGGCGGAGGCCCGACGTGTGGGGGCAACTGGTAACGCTGCTCGGGGTTGCCCGTGCCACTCGCCGGACGCTCACTTCGGGCATCCTGCCCTGCGCTCTTTCGGATGCAGACAGCGCTCCGCAACGGGCACCGAGCCGCCGCAGGCGGGCATCGGCCTGCGGCTGTGCCAGGGTGACTCCGGTTGCTGCCATACACACCAGAGTTCAACGATGGGTTTATCCACGTGAAGCGAGAACGCATTCGCATGGGCAGAGCGATGGTTGAACCAGCCGAGAAAGGTCGGCGAGGGGGGTCTGCGAACGCTCGACGAGCGTTGGGCGTATCCTCGCCCGGCGAGGATAATTTTGCCGCCCCCCGAGCCGGCAATACGCGGAGAGTCAGTAAC
>JAYQOK010000004.1:9028-69266 GCA_038144795.1 Candidatus Kuenenia sp.
CTGTAGCCGGCCAGTGCTTCGGTGATGTTGGGCGTGTCAACCTTCGCCAAGACGCCGGTGCCGCGGAGGTTTCGCTTCCGCTTGGCCGAGAGCCGTACCTGAAGGTGGCTTGTGCCGGCCCGCCGGTGCTTGGCCTTACCGGTCGCGGTGAGGCGAAACCGCTTCTTCACGCCTTTGTGGGTCTTCTGTTTAGGCATCGATACATCTCCTGACGTCGGATCTGTGAATTGAACAAAACAAAAATGCTACCTCGGTGAAAGGGTGCACACCAGTCGTCGACCCATCTGTTGCGGGGGCGACTCGACCTTCGCCACCTCCTCAAGTTGCTCGACGATCCCCTTCATCACCCGCTGCCCCTCCTCGATGTGGGCCATTTCACGACCGCGAAAGACGAGGGACACGATCACCTTGTCTTTGTGGAGAAGGAATGTCTTGGCCTGATTCACCTTGAAGTCGATGTCGTGTTGGCCAGTCTTCGGACGCACACGAATTTCTTTGATCTTCGTATGATGAACGTGGGTTTTGTGCTGCTTTTTCTTCTGCTGATATTTGAACTTGCCGAAGTCCATGATTCGGCAAACCGGCGGCGACTCGGTGGGCGCAACCTCGACGAGGTCGAGGCCTGCATCGCGAGCGATCCCGAGAGCTTCGTCTGTCGGGATGACGCCTAGCTGCCCACCGTCCGCACCGATCACCCGGACCGGGGAGATCCGGATCTGTTCGTTGATGCGATGCTGCTTCTCGATGGCCGACGTCTCCGCGCGAATCGGGACCGCGCACACCAGACTGAGCACGAAGTGACGCGGGAAAACGTCCGTATATTCCACCACCTACCAGGGTGCGTCAAGGCGTGGCTGTTTTTCTTGGCAGTCGCGCTTCTCGGGTGGTGGCGGCCAGCCCGCCAGTGAGTCGGAGGCCGGTGAGCAGGTCGAGGTCGGCCGTGCCGAAGCGTTCCACCAACGAGCTCTCCATCATGAAGGCCACGCTTGTCCGTTGTCCGGCGTCATCGGACAATACGGCATGCACCCAGTGGAAGGGCAGCTGCCCGACGGTGCCGACAGACACGGCCCGGATGACCACGATGCCATCTTCGCGCGTCGTGGCTGCGGCCTCCTCAAACCGCTCAAACTGTCCCTCCAGTGAGCGGCTGATATCCCGCTGCACCTCCTCGATTGTTGGCCTGTCGGCACTGCCGACCGCGGGAAGGGCTGTGATCGAGCACTGGGCAACGAGTGCACCACGATCCACTAGTCGCAAGATGAGCGTCCCCGCTCCCTGTTCGACTGCCCGCCACCGTGCGTCGTGAACAAGGTCGAAGTGGCCAGACGGGTCCTGATACCAGAGCCTGTCGGGTCGGCCTACCATCAGTACACGGGCGGCAGAAGCGTTGGATGAATCAGGATCGTAGGTAGGCGGTGCAGCTGTGCGGCTCACGGCCACGCGGGCCTCGACCGCAAATCCGGGGGCCACATGGCCGGCTTGTCTTTGTTCACGAAGTGTCGCCGTCACATGTGACACCCGGCCAGTGAGACGATACCGCAGGCTGGTTGCGTTCGATGAAACGTCAGGCGCAGCATCGGCCCTGCACGCACCGTCAACGACCACGTGGGTCGGTAAGCCGTCGATCGCACCGTCGATAACCCCACTGAAGGTGACGCGTGCCACGCAGTCGCGCACCTCTTCGAGTTTGGCTGTCATGGTCCCGGTTTCGATCGTGTCCACGGCCAGCAGCCCGGCGGTGACGTCGGCCGGGATATCCCATGTATCGCCGGCTGCCACAACACCCGTGGGCTGTAATGCGTCAATCAAGAGAGCGTCGAACGGAAGGTCGAGCAAATCCCGCTCTTCCCGAGTGAGAAAGCCCGTCTGCAGATACGGGATTGCGGTGGTTCCGACTCTGGCGACAAGAATCTGCTGGGCGTCATCCCCGAGAATGACGGCCGTCGGTTCACCAGCGACAACGATCTCGGCGGCGGCATCGTGATACTCACGGATCACCGCTGCCCCGGCCCGGTCGGCGGTCGGAGACTCAATGAATTCGAAGCGGCCGGCGACCGCAATCGGTTGGCGGATCGGTTCGACTCCACGCCCAACGGGCGCCACCAATTCGCCTTCCACATCAAGCCGGACCCGCACCCGCGACGGCTCGGCGAAAGCGGCCAGCGCGAGGGCCGCCACGCAGCTGGTGAGGACGGTTCGCAGAAAGCCTTGCCTGCCGGTGATCCTGATCATGTGTGGTGACGTCGCTCCTTTCCCTTCCATACCAGCCGATGCCGGCCTTTGGACGTACCATGGAGCATCGACAGTTTGCTGACGACCTTTCGCATACCAGGTGTCTCCATGCGCAAATTGCCCATTTTGAAGGGTCATTTTTGCTGGGCTGTTCTCACCTGCGACTTGTCAACAATGGCCTAAAGAGGCCTAACGCATTGCCAGCACAGGCTTTAGGAGCCGTGGTCGGGTTGAGGCGGCGGGAGCAGTTGGGTTGGCAACCGAAAAAACACTGGAGTTTTATGCCTCCGGATGAACCCGTTCATCACACGCCGCGTATAACTCTGGCGTTCGCGAGAGACGTGGTGGGGGCCACGGATGGCTCCAGGGTGTCGTGGACGTAACTTCTTCGAGGTGCAGCCATGCGTTCCAACACAAATGATTCGTTCGTGCGATTGTTCATGGAAGGACAAGCCGCCAATCAGCTCACTGGTGGCGTGGAGGCTCCGGTGAATGAGCCGGTGCTCTCGATCGAGGAGCTTGCCAAGCAGTTCAATGTGTCGACCAAGACGATCTCGCGGTGGCGGGAGCATGGTCTGGTTGCCCAGCGATACACCGTGGCTGGGCGGCGCCGGGTGGGATTTCTCGCCAGCGCGGTGGAGCGATTTATCCATAACAATCCGTTGCGGATCGAGCGGGGCAGTCGGTTCAGCCAACTCACCGACGATGAGCATGAAAAGATCATCGGCTGGGCCCGACGGCTCTCCGCGGCTGGAGCCTGCCCTGCCGACGTGCACCGACGGATCGCGGCGAAGCTCGGCCGGAGCGTGGAGACCGTCCGCTACACGATTAAGCGGCACGACCAGGAGCATCCCGATATCGCTGTCTTTACCGGCAGCGACGGCCGGCTGCGGCCTGAGAGTTGTGTCCGCATCTACCAGCAGTACCTCGGCGGTGAATCGGTGGAGTCGATCGCGAAGCGGTATCGTCGGTCAAAGGCGAGCATCTACCGGGTGATCCTCGCCCAGCGGGCCAGCCACATCATGGAACTCCCGCTCGACTTCATGCCCAATGCGCTGTTCTCGCGGAAGAGCGCGGAAAAGGTCGTGAATCAGCCCTTCCCCGGCAGTCCGGACGCCGGCAAGAAGGTGCGGCGGCCAAGTGGTCTGCCGGCCTATCTGGCCAGCCTCTACGAGGTGCCGCTACTCACTCGTGAGCAGGAGGTATGGCTGTTTCGCAAGTTCAACTACCTCAAGTTCAAGGCCAGCAAGCTGCGCGACGAACTCGATGTGGAGCATCCTAATACGCGGCTGATGGACCAGATCGAGCAGCTCTATGACGAGATCGTGGAGATCAAGAACCGGATCGTGCGGGCCAACCTGCGGCTGGTCGTCTCGATCGCCAAGCGGCGGGTGTCGCCGGGCGACAGCTTCTTCGACTTGGTGAGCGACGGCAACATGTCGCTGATCCGTGCCGTCGAGAAATTTGACTACGCCCGTGGCAACAAGTTCAGCACCTACGCCTCGTGGGCGATTATGAAAAACTATGCCCGCACGATTCCGGATGAGCACAAGCGGCGGGATCGGTTTCGGGCGGCCGACATGGAGTTGCTGCAGGCCGCGGCCGACCGTCGCGAGGATGAATACCAGTTGCGGCTGGCTGCCAGCGACCGGATGGCCCAGGTGGGCAAGTTTCTCGATCGGCTCGATCAGCGGGAGCAGACGATCATCATTCGCCGCTACGGGCTGGATCACGAGCGGGAGCCGCAGACGCTCAAGGAAGTCGGCTCGGCCCTGGGCGTGACCAAGGAGCGGGTGCGGCAGATCGAGGTCAAGGCCCTGGAGAAGCTCCGCGAGGCGGCTGCCGAGGAGGCGATGCTGCCTGAACTCGGTTAAGTTGCAGGCCCCACTGGCCGCGTGAGGAGGGGCAAGATCAGGCGTTGTGGAGGCTGGTTTCAGCCCCAGCGGGTTCGTCTTGCTCGCCCCCCGCGATTGCCCTACCTTTCCGCACGGTTAGCAAGCCAACGGCCACTGCACGATGCGGTGACCATGTGGATCGAGCCAAAGGAGGGCTGCAAATGGGTCGCCTCGCAGGCATGGCCGCGGTCGCGCGCCGATGGATTTGCCGTGGGTGGATGAGGACCGTCCGATCTCCAGGGCTTCAGGAGGTTGGTGGTCTTGGAATCATCGTTGTTGCTGCCATCGGCTGGCGACTGCTTGCCGGAACCGAACAGGCTACCGCCCGCCCACCCGTGGCCAACGACACCACGGAACAGGCCGCGGCCCAGCCGGTGGTGATGGCATTGGTCAACGGCATCGAGATCAGCCGTGATCAGTTGATTGCCGAATGCCTCAGCCGTCACGGTGAGCCGGTGCTCGAGGCATTGGTCAATCGCACAATCATCGAGCAGGCTTGCGGCCGCCACCAGATCACGGTGACGGCAGCCGAAATCGATGCCGAGATCGATGCCATGTCGCATCGTTTCAGTGTCCCTCGTGACCAATGGATCGAACTGATTCGCAAGGAGCGAGGGATCAAACCGCAGCAGTATGCCGACGACATCGTCTGGCCGATGCTTGCGCTGCGCCGGCTGGCCCGTGCCTCGATCGAGCCGACCGAGGCGGAATTCACCCGGGCCTTTGCCAATCGGTTTGGCCCCGCAGTGAAGGCCCGCATCATTGTCATGCCTACCCGAGAGGCTGCTGAAAAAATTCGGGCCGTGGCCCTCGCGGCCCCGGAAGACTTTGGCGGCCTGGCCCGGCAGCATTCAATTGATGTCGGAAGTGCCAGTGCCAACGGATGGGTTCAGCCAATCCGTCGCCACTCTGGTGACGCCGCCTTTGAGGCAGTTGCCTTCGGCCTCGCCGACGGGGAGATCTCGGAGGTCGTGCAGGTGGCGGACCAATTCATTTTCCTGAAATGCGAAGGAACCTTGCCCGCGGCTGAGGTGGATCCTGAGGAAGTCCGACCGCGGCTGATGGAAGAACTGCGTGAGGAAAAAAGTCGGCGGGCGTCAAACGAGGTCTTTCGCCGGGAACAAGATTCCGCGGTCATCGAAAACGTCATGAATGATCCCGTCAAGGCGGCGCGCCAACCCGGCGTGGCGGCACTGGTCAATGGCACAGCGGTGACGCTTGAGCGGGTACACCATGAATGCCTCGACCGCCACGGCGAGGAAGTGCTCGAAATTCTCATCACACGGGCGATCGTCGAACAGGCCCTCGAGCGGCAGCGGCAGAACTTGACCCGGGCCGACGTTGACGCGGAGATTATTCGTGCTGCGGAGTCAATGGGATTTCGCAAGGCGGATGGCTCCGCTGACACCGATGCCTGGCTGGCACGGGTTGCCCGCGAGGAAAAGCTCGCCTTGCGGCACTATGTTGATGATGTGGTTTGGCCGACAGTCGCCCTCAAAAAACTGATCGGCCCTGTTCCGGTAACCCGCGAGGATCTTGACAAGGCCTACCAGGCCACCTTCGGTTCTCGCGCAAAGTGTCGCGTCATCGTGCTTGACAATCAGCGACGGGCGCAGGAGGTGTGGCGGTTGGCACGGGAGAATCCCTCGACCGAGATGATCGGAGACCTCGCTGAGCGTTACTCGGTTGATCCCACCAGTCGTACCCTCCGTGGTGAAGTGCCTCCGATCCAGCGGTACAGCGGCCAGCCAGCACTCGAGCGGGAGGCCTTTGCGCTCCAACCGGGCGAGTTGTCGGGCGTGGTTCAGGTGGCGGATCGGTTTCTGGTGCTCTTTTGTGAGGGCTTTACCGAGCCGGCGAAGGTGAGTTTCGAGGAGGCCCGCCCCGAACTCCATGCGGACATTCTCGAGAAGAAGCAGCGGATCGAGATGGCCCGCCACTTCACACATCTGCGGGGTGGGGCAGCGATCGACAATTTTTTGGCTGGCACCAGCCAGTCTCCAGCCCGCCGCAAGGGCCCGGCCACGCCGGCAGAGGCGGGGATGCCAGCCGCTAAGTTCACGAAAGCCGAACGCGATGATTTGATTCAGCCGCGGGCCGGGAGCCGGAATGCTTCGGGAACAGCCTCGGGGGGTGTGGTGCCGGCGTCCGGCACCGTACCGCTCCCGCCGCAGTGAGTATTTGGCGAGAGTGGCGATGAGTCGTCAACTCACGCGAAGATCGCGTCGAGCGGTTTTCCGAGGCCGTCCTCGGCCAGTGCGAGTCCTAAACACAGGAGCCCGATCAGGACGAACAGGATCGCCTTGGCATACATGGCTCTGGGGTTTTTCAGATCCATCCAAGCAGCCTCGACTTCCGAGACCCTCATGGGGCCTCACGTGGGCCGCGCGGGAGGTTTTCTGTCAAGTAGCGGGCGATCAGCATGCGAACGTGCACCCGTGATCCGGCGCCTTCACTGAGACCGTGATCACGGTTGGGATACACCGTGTAGTCGAAGGGCTTGCCGAGTTCGACGAGACGGTCGACGAGGCCTTCGATGATCTGGATGTGCGTGTTTGTCTCCCCTGATCCTGTGACCATCAGCAGTTTCCCGGCGAGGCCGTCTGCGAAATGTAGGGGAGCCGAAGCTTGGTAGCCCTCGGGATTCACCTCAGGCGTCCGCATGTAGATTTCTTGAAACCACGCGTTGTAGAGGTGCGGCTGCGGCTTGGGCACCACCGCAATGCCGACCTGGTAGACGTGCGGTTTGCGGAAGAGCGCGTTGAGCGTGTTTGAGCCTCCACCGCTCCAGCCCCAGATCGCCACCCGCTCCATGTCGAGGTAGGGATGCATCTCACCAAGCTTTTGAATCGCCGCGGCCTGGTCATCCGTCGACAAAGGGCCCAGACTGCCGAAGACCGCTCGTCGCCAAGGCGCGCCCTTCGGCGCGGGTGTCCCGCGATTGTCGATGGAGACCACCACGTAGCCAAGGTCGGTGATCACGCGGTGAAACAAGCTCTGTCCGGCCGCCCATTGGTCGAGAACCGTTTGGCTATGTGGCTCGCCGTAGACATACACGAGCACGGGATACTTTTTCCGTGGGTCGAAATCGCGCGGCTTCATCACCAGCGCATCCATCGAAACGTCGGGCGCAGTTGAAACCGTGACAAACTCGGTCGCGGGAAGCCCCCACGCATCGAGCGCCTCGTGAATCACCTGATTGTTTTGCAACACCGCAATCACGTCGTGATTCGGAACCGACACGAGCGACACGACGGGTGGCGTGTTGATCGTGGAGTGCGTGTGGACTGCGAACTCTAGGTTTGGCGAGAAGTGGTAGTCGTGAGTTCCCTGACTCCCGTCGGGAGTGACTCGCTCGAGCGCACCCGTTCCCTGGAGCGGAACTCGATAGAGGTATTTCTGTGTGCCGTTGTCTGGCGACGCATAGAAATAGAACCAGCCTCCGTCTTCATCGACTGGTCCGCGTTCTATGATGTCGTAGTTGCCCGGTGTGAGTGTCGCCAGTTCTTCACCATCTCGGGAGTAGAGGAATGCATGCCGCCAGCCATCCTTCTCGCTGATCACGATGAACGCAGCTCCATTGCAGAGCCAGATCAGCCCGAGATTCTTCCCCTGACTGCTCACGGCCCAGGCGTCATTGGTTTCGTCAAAGATGGGTGTGACGTAGTCCCGCTCAGGATCCACGAGCAGAAACTGCCGGCGGTCTCGAAAGCGGCTCAGTTTTTCAATCAGCAACTCGTTTGAGTTGGGCGCCCATTCCACCTGCCCCAGATAGAAGCCTTGTTGGCCATCGGAGGTCGTGGGATCGAGCTCAACCCAGGAAAGGGTTTGGGTTTGGGTGTCGATCAGGCCAACCTTGAGCGTCTCGATGGTGCCACCGACACGAGCGAAGTGACGCTCACGGATTCCCGGATAGGAAGGATCGTCTGGCACCAGCATGCTCCGGATGCGGACCGCACTGCGATCCGACTGGAGGAACGCGAGGTGGCGACTGTTTTGGCTCCACGCCATCCCTGATAAGCTGATGTTCTCATTGCCGGGCACGGTGATGACAGTTTTGCGACCGTCACCGCTCAGGCTCTGCACGAGCAAACTGCCGTCTTGCATAGCAAAGCGATGCGTGCCGTCTGGAGACGTGCTGCGGTCGTCTGATTTGTCCCGGCCAGGCGGTGGCGATTTCGGTGACGACGTTACCTCCCCCGTGGCTGCCTGGAGCCAAACCGACGCTGGCTGGCCGTCTGTGCCGGTGCCCTTGCGGATGCGGACGTTCTCGCTGTCCTGCGACCAGGAAGGTTGCAGGTCGGGGGCACGAAAGGTGCCCTCTTCGTAAATCTGGTGAAATCGGAACGCAGCTGTGTCCATCCAGGCGTCATCCGCTCTCAGCTGGGAACACGTGCCGTACGGCGAGGCGCAGCACACGACCGCGAGCGCGACGACAAGGTAAGGGCGACGGTGGGCCAGGACTCGCATGGGGCTCCTAGATTCGGGGTGTCACAAATGTGTGAGGAGGAGTGGGAACCAACGACGGTCGCCGAGCGTTTGGGAACGAACAACGTGCCCAATCGGTTTCAGGACAGTCCCTCCTGCCGACTCCAGCCGAGTTTAGCCGGTTTCACCGCCTGAGCGTGGCACCTGCGGCCAAGGAAATCCGCTCCATTCTCTCGACGGTGACATGATCCGGACTCGATTTCGGAACGGATCGTGACGGGGAGGAGCGACCATGGCTCATGGCTGGCGGTACGAGTGCGTTGGGGTGAGGTTATCGAAATGGTTGGCTGTCGGCGTCATGACCGTCAGCGCACTCTGGGCGGCTGCGGTTCGGGCCGATGAGGCGTCACCAGATGTGCTGCATCTGGCCGAGGCGCTCCTTGAGCAGGCGAACTTTCATGGTGGCGTAAGGATAGCCCGGTCAATGGCACCTCCGCGACGGTCTTCCGGTTGACGGACCGCTCTTGATCAGCGCGATCAGCCAGGCGGTCCAGAACTTCAAACGGTGGGAGCTCGCCGACGCCATTGGCCCCCGGCCGGGTGGACTGGCGTCCACAGCCGTGCCCGACCCAGTTGGCGGCTTTGTGCCTAGGCAGCACGTAGCGGACGCAACCAGCGGAACGTGGGTGCCACGGTAGTCACGCGAAGATCGCGTCGACCGGTTTTCCGAGGCCGTCCTCGGTGGCGTAGAAGGGGCGGTTTTCGATCTCGTAGACCGTCTTCGGGCTCACCCCCATGGCTGTGAACAGCGTGGCATGGAGATCGGTGATCGAAACCGGGTTTTCAACCGCCACGCACGGCCGCTCATCGGCCGTCTTGCCATAGACGACACCCTGCTTCATGCCGCCCCCGAAGAGGACCACGGTTGAGCCCGCGGTGAAGTGCCGATGCTGCCCGTAGTGCTCCGGTTTCTGCAGAAAGTCCTTTGGTGAACTGGCCTGATCACTGGCGGTCGATCCCGGCTGTCCCTCGGTGATCATGTCACGGCTGAACTCACTGGCAATCACAACGAGCGTGCGATCGAGGAGCCCACGATCCTCGAGGTCACGAATCAAGGCGGCGATCGGGCGATCGATCTCTGCGTGCATGCGGGCGAGCGTCTCGTGTCCTCGTTCATGGGTGTCCCAGTGTTTGAACGGGATGTACTCGGTCGTCACCTCGACATACCGTGCCCCATGTTCGACGAGTCGCCGTGCCAGCAGGCAGCCGCGGCCAAAGCGGCCGGTGTCATACTTCTCCTGCACCTCCTTCAGCTCGAGCGTGATGTCGAAGGCCTCCTTCTCTTTCGCGCCGAGCAGCCGGTGGGCGTTCTCCAGGCTCCGCAGCATCGATTCCTGGTGGTAGTCACTCGTAAACTCGGTCTGCGGCGATGCCTTCACGAGTTTCTTGAACTGGGCGTAGCGGCGGGTGAACCGACCTGGCTCCATGCCCTTCGGTGGCCGCACGGCGAGGGCGGCCTGCTCTGGGTAGGGGAGATTCATCGGCCCAAACTCACTCCCGAAAAAGCCGGCTGTCGTGAAGGCCTTGATTTCCTCATTCTCGCCGATCCCCTCCAGCCGCTGGCCGATGTTCACGAAGGCCGGCATCACGGGATTGCGGGGGCCAAGCACGCGAGCCATCCAGGCGCCGAGGTGGGGGCAGGCCACCGTTTGCGGCGGCACATAGCCGGTATGCCAGTGATACTGGTGCCGCGAGTGAAGGATGCTGCCGAGATCAGGCTGGACATGGGAGCGGATCAATGTGGCTCGATCGAGGACGCTGGCGATCTCCGGCAGGCCGTCACAAATCTGCACGCCGTCGATCGCCGTCGGGATCGCCGGAAACGTGCTGATCACGTCGGCCACGGCGAGCCCCGGCTCAAACGGCTTGTATTTCTTGGGATCAAAGGTGTCAGGGGCCGCCATGCCGCCGGCCATCCAGAGCACGATGATCGAGTCAGCCCGCGGGGCAGGGTGTTCAATCACGCCGCCATCATGCGAACTCGCCCGGGCAAGCGGCTCGGGTAGGGCGAGTGTGGCCGTAGCCGCACCGGCCAGGCTCTTGAGGAGGTCACGTCGGGTTTGCATCAGGGTGTTCTCCGGCGAACGTGCTTATAGGACCAACGAGCCCAAGCCAGGCTCAGGGGCGGCAAAAGTCTCCTCGCTGGGCGAGGATACGCCCAAGGCTCGTCGAGCGTTCGCCGACCCCCTCGCCTTCCCGTTCCTGGTTTTTCTTGGGTTTTGCTATCTGACAAGCTGAAATTCCGGGAGCATGACAATGGCCCACAGGAGGTCGGCGACGGTTTCTTTGGTGGGGGTCTCGCTGAGCAATGCGACTGCCGCTGCGGCTTCCTCGGGTGTGGGCTGTCGGCACAGGGCGGCCACAAACATCCACTGCAGAATCGTATCGGCATCCGGGCCATGCTCGGCCAGGATCGTGGCGCCACCGCGGACAAATTCATCGGCAAGAACCTGCTCGTTGGCCAGTTGCAGAGCCTCGAGCGTGGTCAGGTCACTCGGCCGACTGGTAACCACCTGGTCACGGTTGGGTCGACCGAGGGCCGCCATCAGCGGGGTCGCCTTGACGAGTGCAGCACGAACCATCGGCAGCCTGTCCGGAGCAAGGGCATAGACCAGCTTGTCGACGAATGAGCCGTTCGCACCGGCCCAGATCGACTGCGTCTTCACGACGGCTGCCGGCGCCCAATCGGTCGGCTCCTTGCCCCGGGGAAAACGCCCGCGGCCATCGGGGGCGGCGGTCGTCCATTCCCAGGTTTCATCGGTGGCGATCGTCTGTTCACGACCATCGACCAGTTTCGCGCGGATCTCCACCCGGAGCGCAGCCGGACCACCAGCGGCCCCATTGGCAGCTGTCACGAGAATTGTATTGGCCCCTTTGTGGAGGTCGTTCGTCACAAATTCCATTCGGGGCTCGGTCCACTCCGGGCTGGTTGTGATCTTCCGGCCGTTTACAAACAGCGTGCCGAGGTTGTCGGCGGCAATGACAGCGATGGCATGGGAGGGGAGATCGGGCAAATCGAATGAGGTCCGAAACGTGAGTTTCTCACCGGGGGGTGAGGCGGCCAGATCGTTGGACCAGATCCAGTGGGCCATCGGGTCGATCGGAGTGCCGGTCGGCGTGTCGAAGCGCATCGCGACCGCATCGGGCTTCGCAGGGGCCGTGCCCGTGAGTTGCCAGACGGCGTCGATGAACTGCTCGGCCGTCATCCGCCGCGGGAGCGGTCCCTGGAACACATACGTTGGCCCCGCCGGCTGGCTGTCCACGGCCGGCGTCGTAGCGGCGTACACCTCCGAGGTGCAGATCGTTTCGAGCACATGCTTGATGTCCCACTCGGCAGCGACCAGATCGGCCGCCAACACATCGAGGAGGTCCTCGCTCCACGGCATGCGCCGCAGGGCGTCGACAGGATGCACGATTCCACGGCCCATGAGCCGTGCCCACAGTCGATTCACGAGGTTTCTGGAGAGCCAGCCGTTGTCATGATGCGTGATGAGCGCGGCGAGTTGCTCCAACCGCTGTGCCGGCGGTGCGGTGGGATCTACCTGCCCAAGTTCGGCAAACGGCCAGCCGGGCGTCGCCGTCTGCCCGGTCGCTTTTTCACAGCGGTGCAACTCCAGTGGCTGGGCCGATGCAATCGCAGCAAGATCGTAGGTCTGCTGGAGCGTCCAGCGATCGACAAACGAGTCGTGGCAGCTTGCACACTTGAGATTGATGCCGAGAAAGGTCTGCCCGACGTTTTGGGCGAACTGGATCGGCACCGTCTGGCTGGCGTTGACCGTGCCTCGCCAGACGATGCCATCGATAAACCCCCGAGACTCGTCCGTGGGTGCGATCAACTCCCACACAAAGCGGTCGAAGGGCTTATTTCCCACCAGTGAGCGATGGAGCCAGGTGGTGATCTGCCGTCGGCCGCCCGTGATGAAGCCGGTACCCGTGTAATCGTTGCGGAGAAGATCGTTCCAAAACGAAAGCCAATGTTCGGCGTATCGGAGCCGCTGAGATTCCCCGAGGAGCTCGCGGACAAGATGCACCCGCTTGTCAGGGCGGGAATCTGCCACAAACGCCTCCACGAGCGCGGGCTCAGGGAGGAGACCGACAAGATCAAGGCTTACCCGACGGAGAAACGTGCGGTCGTCACTGCGCGGTGGCCGGTGAGCCCCCGATGCGTTCCATGCGGCATCGACGACTCGGTCAACCGGGTTAGCGCGACCCTCCACCACAGGAGGGAGCACGACCGTGCGGAGCTTGAGCGGTGGTTCCCAAGTGGTCCGCTCGAAGGCGAAGCCGGGCTCCCAGGGAGCCTTGTCGTTGACCCAGCTGGTAAACACGGCGACTGCCTCAGCGGGCAATGGGTCGCCGTCGCTTGGCATGCGATAGTCGGGGTCAACGCTGGTGATCCGGGCGATGATCTCACTGGCCGCAGCGTCACCGGCCACGATGCCTGGCGTGCCAGAGTCACCGCCGGCAAGAAGATCCTCGCGCGTGTTCATCGAGAACCCACCCTGGCGAGTGTCCCCGGTGTGGCACTCGCCGCAGTGCTTTTTCATGAGTGGGACGACATCGTGCGCGAAGTCGACCGCTGCCGCCGGCGCGGCGCAAGCCGTGACGAGCGACATCACCCATCCGCGGACGCTCTGCCGCCACCGTCGCCGGCCGGCGGAAGAACCTGTGTCGACCGCGACCACGCGTAATGCCGCCTCGGGGCTGCCAACGCTATTTCTTGCGGAACCGGGCGTCACGCTGATTCCCTCGTGAGAGCGTGTAGGCAAGGAGGTCGAGCACCTCCTCCTCGTTGAGTTGGTCGAGGAGCGCCTTGGGCATCAGGGATTCCGTGGCAGGAAAGATTTCGTCGATCTCGGTCCGCGCGAGGTCGACAAATTTCGTCGCATCTTCCGGGTCGGTAACGATCACGATCCGTTTGTCATCCTCACTGACGATCCGGCCGCTGACCACCTTGCCGGTGACGGTCTGGACGATGCTTGCCTTGTATTGATCACTGATCACCTTGCTCGGCTCGACGATCGCCTCGACGAGATCCTTGAGTTGGAAGCGGCCGCCGGCCTGTGTTAGGTCCGGCCCGGTTGCGCCGCCATCCTCACCGAAGCGGTGACAGACGATGCAACGAGCCGCTGCGAAGGCCTGCTGCCCCTGCTTGAAGTCTCGCTTCCCCTTGCCGAGCCCTTCCTTGGCGACTGCCATCAGTTCGTCGACTGTCCACGGTCGGCCTGGTCCCTTTGGCTTTGGGAGCGGTGGCGGCATGTAGGGCTTGCGAATACCGAGTGTTTCCAGGGCCATCTTCTCGGTGTCGTTCAGACCCGCGAGGCTCTCGTTTTCGATGTTGAGGAGGAATTTCCGATAGCTGTTGCCGCCAGCCCATTCGCGGGCCCGCGTGAACCACTCGTAGTACCCCTTGCGGTCGGCATTGGTCCATGCATCCTTCTCACCCACGGTCCGCAGGATGTATGCGTAGTGAATCTGGAGCAGGTCACCCCGCTTCTCGAGTGATGCACGCACCGCGCTGCCATACCCTGCATTTCGTTCGGCTAGCCGACGTAGGTCTTCCTCGTTGGGGGCGAGGTTGGTGGAACCGGCGGAGTCAGTTGGCGCGGCCAGTTGACTGACCACTTTTGACACGATGCCCGGGGCTCGAACGGCGACGAGCAGGCTCGACAATTCACGGTCGAGATCAAAAGAGCCCGATGGAAACAATGGCGCGAAGCGGGTCGCAATCCTGCCCTTGGCCTCAGCCGGCGGGTCACCGAGTCGAATCATGGTGAGTTCGTAGGCCCGCACCAGCGCGATGGTGCCGGCCTCATCGAGAGCTGCGGGATCGACGCGATCGAGGGCCGCCAGCACGGCTGCCTGGGCCGCGGGTTCGGCCTGCCGGGCGACCGCGATAGCTGCTTCGATCACGGCCCAGGGAGCCTGTGCCCCCAAGGCCTGCGTCTGCCAATGTTCAAGCGGCTGGTGTTCGAGTGCCACGCGGGCGGCATAGCGGAGAAAGCGGTCTGGGCTGGCCAATTGAGGAAGGGCTGCCGCGACGGCTTTCGCCGGATCGTCGACCTTCCTGTGCAAGGCCTCAAGAGCATGGCGGGCCCGCCGGGCATCGGCGTGCCGGGAGTCAGTGGCGTCAATCCGGGCAGTCGGCTCGGAGCCGGTGTAGGTCACACGATAGAGTTCGCTCTGGCCACCGCGGCCTCCCACGGCAAAGTACATCGCGCCGTCTCCACCGATCGTCATGTCGGTGAGAGGCAGCGGTGTGCGGGAGACAAACTCTTCCTTGGTGCCTTTGTAGGTCGATCCATCAGGCTCAAGGTGGATGGCGTACATCGTGCCGAATGTCCAGTCACAGATGTAGAACGCCTTCTGGTATTTCGCGGGGAATGCGGTGCCATAGCCGAAAGCGGCCCCCACCGGTGATCCCGGTCCGATGTCGACGAGCGGTGGCAGGCTGTCGGGGAAGGAGACCGGCCACTTCCCGGTGCCACTTCGCCAGCCTAGTTCACTGCCGCTGGTGGCGTGGTTCACTCGGGTGGGGCGATACCAAGGCGTGCCAAAGTCCCACTCCATGTCGGCGTCGTACACGAACAACTCGCCGTCGGCATTGAAGGCGAAGTCGTAGGGATTGCGATACCCGGCGCTCCACACCTCCCACTCCTTGCCTGCCGGATCGGTGCTCACGACGAAGCCGCCGGGGGCGAGTTTGCCGGCTGCATGCCCGTTGCCATCCCACATTCGCGTGATGACCAAGTCTTCATCCCAGTTGGCCGGCAGCCGACTCGCGCCGTCGGCCGCGAGGCTGACACGACGCTGGGATGTTCGCAGACCACCCATCGTCTGGGGCTCGGTGACGTTCGTGACGTCGAAGGGAACATCGGTATGGTTGCCACACACGATGAAGAGCCGCTTGCCGTCCGGAGAAAGCAGAATGTTGTGTGGCCCGTGCTCACCGCCCCCCTTGAATTCACGGAGTTTTTCCACGGTGTCGAGCGAGTCATCGGCATTGGTGTCGGTTACTCGGTAGAGTCCGCTGCCGGGTCCACCGTTGCAGACGACATACAGCGCATCAAATGCCCAGAGCATCCCTTGGGCGCCGGTGAGCGGCACGGGGATTTTCTCGACAACCGTCTCGCCAGAACCATCGAGTGGCGCCGGCGTAATTCGCACCAGCCCCTTGTCTCCCTGATCACTGGCGAGGATCCGCCCCTGGGGATCGGTTGTCAGGCAGACCCATGAGCCGAGTTCGTCCTTGGGAACGACAAACAGCCTTTCCACACCGAAGCCGGCTGGCACGGCAAAGGGCTGCTGACCGGCCGGGATGTCACCGATAGCCGCTCCCGCCACGATGGTTGGCATCCGTTCGGGACCCTGTTTCCAGCGGGAGGCCTCGTCAGCGAGGCATGCGGAGGCGGCCGAGCAGATGACTGATAGATAACCGCATCGAACGACGGCAGAAAAACGCATAGGGGGATCCTCAAGGAAGACGCAGGATACGAAGTAAACTTCATCATATCCTGACTAGAAGATACCCCCAACCACGGCGTAAGCCTGTTCTTGCGCGAAATCAGTCACCGGGGCGACAGTCTGATGATGCTCAACACATGCCTTTGGCCGGATGGCCCGTACAACCTTTTCCATGCAGGAACGTTTATTATTAAAGATGTCATCTGTGGGGTGACCCATGGACCAGTCTTTTAATTTACTCACTCAAGGACTCATTCCGATGCGTATTGCCGTTCTGACCCGCTGTCTGATGGCAGCCGTGACATGTGCGATGCTTGTTCCCGCGGCAGTTATGGCACAGGATGCCAAGCCAAAGATGGACCCGGCCAAGCTGTTCAAGAAGCGAGATACCAACGGTGATGGCGCCGTCTCCGAAGATGAGTTCCTCGCGGCGGCCAAGGAAGACAAGCAGAAAGAAGCGATGAAGAAGCGGTTCCCGAAGATCGATTCAAATGGGGATGGCAAGCTGTCGCTTGAAGAGTTCACGGCCGGGATGGCGGCGCCCCGAAAGAAGAAGTAGGAACCCCTTGTTCCTTCCCTTGAGTCACTGGAGGTTTGTCATGAATCGCAACCTGTTGCGTCGTGCCTCCTCTTCGACCACGGTGGCCGTCGCGCTCGGCGTGGCGGCCACCGTCTTGGCTCCGTGTCTTGCTGCCCCACCAAAGGCGGCAAAAAAAGCCCAGTCTCAGCAGCAGCGCCAACGTGCCGGCCTGCCGGCGGCTGTGACCGCCGACCCGCCGAGCACGATCATGGAGGTCGCGGCGGTTGATCGGTCCCGGCGGTCGGCCGTACATCAGGCCGCAGCCCAGATCGACAGTCTGCTGGCCTCCTCTTGGAAGGCCCACGGCGTCGAGGCTTCGGTCCCGCTGAAGGACGAGCAGTTTCTGCGCCGGATCTACCTCGATCTGGGTGGTCGCATCCCCACGTATGAAGAGGCCACACGATTCCTCGCCTCGAAGGCGGAGACGAAGCGGGCCGATCTCATCGACAACCTGTTGGAAAGTCCTGACTACGTCAGCCACTTCTACAATTATTGGGCCGACATCCTCCGGCTCCTTGAGCGTCCGCAAAAGACGCTCTTCTTCGAGTCGTATCTGTGGTATGTGAAGGATTCGATTCGCACGAATAAGCCTTTTGACGGGTGGGCCCACGAGATGCTCACAGCCGATGGTCGGGTCTGGGACAACCCGGCGGTGGGTTTTCAGTTGCGTGACGCGGGTATGCCGCTGCCCTACGTCGACAACACGGTGCGGGTTTTACTGGGCACGCAGATTGGGTGTGCCCAGTGCCACGACCACCCGTTTGATGATTGGACACAGCACCAGTTTTATGAACTTGCGGCGTTTACCTCTGGCACGCAGATGCGGGGCCGCGGCAAGAACAAGAATATGATGTCTCGCCAGATGGGGCAGGAGGGGGCCCGGGAACTGATCCAGGAAGCCAAGCAGAAACTGGACCGCTCCACAGCCTTCGTACAGTTCGTTGCTGCCAACACCACGGCAGTGAGCTTTTCCGAGGCGCCGCTGAAGCTTCCGCACGACTACCAGTATGAGGATACCGAGCCCCTAGCCGTCGTTAGCCCGAAAGTACTGTGGGGCGAGATCCCCTCGGGCGCGCGGGATGCAAACGGCCGGGAGCAGTTTGCGTCATGGGTGATCTCCCGCGACAACCGTCAATTTGCCCGCACGATCGCCAACCGCATGTGGAAGAAGGTGATGGGGGTAGGCCTCGTCGAGCCGGTCGACGACTTCCAGCCGGGCAATCCGCCCAGCAACCCGGAGTTGCTTGAGCACCTCACCGACGAGATGCTCCGGCTCGACTTCGACCTGCGGGAGTTTGTGCGGATTCTCGTCTCTACCGGCACCTACCAGCGCCGGGCGGTCGTGTATGACCCGGCCTCCGGCACCCCCTTTCGATTCGCCGGCCCGGCGCTTCGCCGCATGACGGCCGAGCAGATATGGGATTCGATTCTCACGCTCGTGGCCCGTAATGCCTGGGCGGTGCAGCGGCCGACGGCTACCGAGGTTGCGGCGGCGGCGAACCTCGATCTGGCCAATCCATCATTCGATGCTGCCTACGGAATGTTTGAGAGGTTTACCCAGAAATACACTCCACCGCGGCGAATGCGTGAGTTGCAGCAGACCGTCGGCTACCGTGGCCAACTCCTCGTGCGGGCCAGTGAAATGCCGGCCCCGCTGCCGTTGGGTCACTTTCTCCGGCAGTTCGGCCAGAGCGACCGCGAGACGATCGAGGGAGCGCGAACCGTGGCCACGGTGCCGCAGATTCTCACGATGTTCAACGGGCAGATCACGCACAGCATGCTTGAGAAGGGATCGGTGATCTATGACACCGTGGTCGCGCACACGCCGCAGGAGGCGATCGACGTGATCTTTCTCTCCGTGCTGTCGCACAAGCCGTCGGGCGAGGATCGAAAACTCGCCCGCGATGAAATCACCACGGCTGACACGCCGGCCGCGGGTTACGGCAATCTGATATGGGCTCTCTTGAATACCCGTGAGTTCATCTTCATTCAGTAGGATATGTGATCCCGGAAGGGATGGTCCCGCGACGGCAGAGGAGCGATCCATGATCGGCACCATGGGAATATCATCGGTTGACAGGCTGCTCTCGCGGCGAGCCCTATGCGGCCACCTAGCCCGGACGGCGCTGGGCGTGACGGTGCTCGACACGCTGGTTGGGTCTGCGGTGGGCCGGGCCGCCCCCGCCGCCCCCGTCGGCGATGTGAGCGTCATCTTTCTCATGATGCGGGGGGCGATGAGCCACCTCGACACGTTTGACCCCAAGCCGGGCCGCGAGGAACAGGGAGAGACGAAGGCGATTCAGACCAAGACGCCCGGGGTGCTCTTCGGGGAGCATGTTCCGAAGTTGGCCGGGATGTCGGATCGCCTCGCCGTCATTCGGGCCATGACGACCGAGACGGGCGCCCATGAGCAGGGCACCTACCTGATGCGCACGAGTTACTCACAGCTCAACAGCATTGTGCATCCTTCGATGGGTTCGTGGACGCTTCATGTGCAGGGCAAACGGAGTCATGACCTGCCGGGGTATGTGCTTGTCGGCAATGGCAACGAGCACCCCGGAGCCGGTTTCCTCGATGCCTCGCTGACGCCGGTGCCGGTGGCTGACCCAAAGCTCGGCCTCGAGAACACGACCCGCCCCGCGTATCTTTCAGAGAAGCAGTTTCGGCGTCGACTCGTGCTGGCCGACCGGATCGACCGTGACTTTAAGCAACTCTACGGCGGTCCGCAGATCGCCGCCTACGACCAGATGTACAAGGATGCCACCCGGCTGTTGGGGAGCGTTGATCTCGAGTCATTCGACATTTCCAAGGAGCCGGAAGCGATCCGCTCCCGGTACGGTGACACGACGTTTGGTCAGGGATGCCTCTTGGCCAGGCGGCTTGTGGAAGCGGGTGTGCGGTGTGTCGAGGTGGAACTCGGCAAGTGGGATATGCATCAGGATATTTTCGAGGCACTCCCCAACAACGTCGGTACGCTCGATACCGGAATGGCCGCGCTCCTCGACGACTTGACTGAACGGGGCCTGCTCAAAAATACGCTTGTCGTTCTGGCGACGGAGTTTGGCCGCACGCCGGAGATCAATAAGAACGCCGGTCGCGACCATCATCCGGCTGTGTTTTCCTGCGTGTTGGCCGGGGCCGGCATCAAGGGGGGCGTGGTGCATGGTGCGAGCGATGAGCGGGGCTTCCATCCCGATCGCGACGGCGTGACGGTCGCTGACTTCAACACCACGATCGCGGTGGCGGCGGGACTCCCGCACCAAAAGGAGTTTTCCGCACCGAACGGCCGGCCGTTCAAGATCGGTGGCGGTGGCTCGCCGATCGCGAATGTGCTGGTATAGGCTCGATCCGCTCTTGGATGCGTGCCCGTGGCTGTCGCGCCATGCGGTGGGCGCAAGCCTGTCTTACTTGCTGGGTTTCATCGGCACGTGCACTGGCCAGCCTGGATATTGTGTCGGCCGACCATCAACACCGGGCCGTGGAAACCGTGGCCAGCATTCGAAGGTGATCGTCCCGTCCGGCCCGCGGGTCTGGTTGGCAAAGTCAAACCGGGCGATCCCGTAGCCGTCGCCACGTTGTTTTTCGTCAGCAACATCCCCGGGATTTGCATACGCCGCGACTGAGATCCTGTTGCCGAGCCCATCTTCATAGTCACCGGTCCACGGGAGCGGGCTGTTGGGTACAGGATTGTCACCGGAGCGTTCGTCGAGGGGATGCCACCAGCGACCGTAGATCGTGTTGACAATCGCCGGGCCGGTGAACGCCCATGGTCCGTCGCCATGCGCGTCAATGCCGTGCTGGACAACCACGGCCAGATGCTGGTCGCCGCACAGGTGTGTCGCCCGGGCCCGCTTGAGAATCCGGAGTGCCTCGTCGCGGCCCGACTGAGGCCAGCCGTTGCAGTCGAGATCAGCGAGGAGACGGTTGTCGAGTTTGCCGTGCAGATGGACGGCGCCGCAGAAGGCCGTTTGTGAAAGCGCGCACTTCGCGCGGATGCCCTGCCATGCATCGGCCCAGCGGCGTAACCAAGCCAACTGTCGTTGGCCAAGCAGCTCGAGTCCCGGCAGGTCGATCGCCTTGCGGTCGTAGGCCGGGTCGACGATGTGGTCGGGCCGCGGGCCCATCTGCGGAATCGTGCCGGCCGGCCCCGTCTTGAACTTACGATCTTCGAGAATCGCGAAGTCGACGCCGCCGAGGACCAGCCTTGTGAAATAGACACCGATTCCTTGATCGGCCGGTACGGGATCAACTGGATCAGGAAGATGCCAAGTCTGCTGCCGCTCGACCATGTTCACATAGCTGGCAGGAAAGAAGTAGCCGCCGTCAGCGCCGTCTTTCCGGAGAGCCTTTTTCCCGCCGGCCCCCCATAGGTTGGGATGGCCGACGTCGTGATCGTCAGGGATTGTCACGGTCGGCCGGTCGCGGATCACGTCGCGAAACTGGAGGCCAAACTCGATCCAGGCGTAGGTGTGCTGCTCATGGCGATATGACTGGTCGCCAGCAAAGAAGAGCAGGTCGGGGTTGGCGGCCCGCAGCCCCGCCACGATCTCCTCCCGGGACCCGGGCGTCCTGGATGAATTGCAGGAGAGCACGCCGACGGAGATCGATTGTTTGTCGGCGGGATCCCGCCGAACGAGACCCTCAAAGATGGCCACGTCGCCATGCCGCACGCGGTAGGCGTGGTCACGAGTGGCGTCCCAATGCTCGACGCGGAAGTGGGCATCCCACCCAGGGTAACGCACAACAGACCTCGCGACCTCTTCCCAGGCCTCACTCCGTCGGATTTCAAGCCGGGCCTCCCGCAGCTCACCCGGCTTGAGTGGAAAAAGCTGGGCGGTGAGTTTGAGGGTGGCATCGGTCGGGGTGGGCGGGCCACCATGCACGGGATGAACGGTAACTGTGTAGAGGGCAAAGGCGATCACCTGCTCCCGTGGCACATCGAGGGAGAAGGGCTGCTGTTTTGCTCGCTTCGTCCACCAGGCGCCGGTCGTCCACCCGTCGAGATTGGGAAACTCCGCACCAAATGGTGCCGGATCAAGGTCTTCAAGCGGCGGTTCGGCACCGTGGGTTTTGGCTATCGAGGCAAGCAAACAAAGCGTGCCCATCCAGACCGCAACTTTACGGGAGATCGAACTTTGCCGAGTCGTTGGTGGCATCATGGCCCTGCAGGTGTCAGAATGCTGCGGTTTACGATTTATCGGAAGAGTGTAGCCCCGGGTGGACGTCCATGAAAACGATGAGATTCTTGCTGGCGGGAGTGTTCGCTCTCGTTGTGTGTCTTGGGGTGGGGCGAGATCGTCACGCCATGGCCGCCCCCGCGGCCACCGTGCGGCCACGAAACGTCGTCCTCATCATTTCCGACGATCAGCATTGGCGGGACTATGGTTTTTTGGGGCACGCTCACCTGCGGACGCCCGCGATTGATCGCCTGGCCCGCGAAAGCCTCGTCTTCCCGCACGGCTACGTGCCCTCAAGCCTGTGCTGCCCGAGCCTTGCCTCGATCATTACCGGCCGCTATCCGCACGAGCACCTGATCGTCGGCAACGACCCGCCCGAGAAGCCGGGTGTGGGCCGCAACACGCCGGAGGGGAAGAAACTGTTTGTCGACGGTCGCGAGGTGATGAACCGCCACCTCGGAGAGTGGCCGCTGCTGCCCGCCTTACTGGCGAAACGCGGCTATGCCAGCCTGCAGACCGGCAAGTGGTGGCAGGGACATTTTTCCCATGGTGGCTTCACCGAGGGCATGACGCAGGGAGGGCGGCACGGCGACGATGGCCTCGCGATCGGCCGGAAGACGATGCAGCCGGTCTACGACTTCGTGGGCCGCTGCCGCGAGCAGAACAAACCCTTCCTGGTCTGGTACGCCCCGATGCTGCCACACGATCCACATGATCCGGACAAGGAACTCGTGGAGCATTATTCCAGTCAGACTGACAGCATCCATGTGGCGAAGTATTGGGGCAACGTGGAGCGGTTTGATCGGGGCGTCGGTGAACTGCTCGATTGCCTCGACCGCGAAGGCCTCGCGAAAGACACGCTCGTCGTCTACGTCACCGACAACGGCTGGATCACCAATCCCGCGACAGGACGCTTCGCACCAAAATCAAAGCTCTCCCCCTACGACGGTGGCCTACGGACGCCGATCATGCTGCGGCAGCCGGGGGTGATCGCGCCCCGCACCAGCGAGGCCCTGGCGAGTTCGCTTGACATCATGCCGACCGTGTTGGCGGCGTGCGGGGTGCCGGGGCCCGCCGGCCTGCCGGGGGTGAACCTGCTCGATGAAAAAGCGGTCGATGCTCGCAAGCAGCTCTTCGGCGAATGCTTTACCCACACGCTCAGCGACCTTGATGAACCGGCCCAAAGCCTGCTCTGGCGGTGGACAGTGCGGCAGAGGCCGGATGGCCGGGCCTGGAAACTGATCGTGCCGGCGACCGCCGCACCGCCGGCCGGACTCTCACCCCCGTCAGCCGCAGGGAGTTACTGGGCGACCCGGATGAACGATACCGGCCTCCAGCAGCGGTACGAGCGGGGCGAGGTGGAACTCTACGACGTCGCTGCCGACCCCGATGAAACGCACAACGTCGCCGCTGCCCATCCCGACATCGTCCGCGATCTCACACAGAGCCTCGACGTCTGGTGGAAACCGACTCGGAAGTTACCGTAAGCCACACCCGTCCCGCTCGTTCTTTCCTCGGCCATTTCAAAGGTTCATCAATGCCCATTCGCATTCTTATGATTGCCATGCTTGTCATCGTGACCGCTGTCGGCGGGTCACGTGCCGATGACACGAAACCACCTGCGCGATTTCTCGTGGTGACGGTCACCGCCGGCTTTCGTCATGGGTCGATCGCCACAGCCGAGCCCGTGCTTGAGGAGATGGGGCGCACGAGCGGCCTTTTCCATGTCGATTTCCTGCGGATGCCGCCCGGCCGGCTCCCGCCGCCCAAGCCGCCGAAGCGGGGCGATGACACGAGCGATGCCGCCTGGCAGCAGGAACAGGCCGCCTTCAAGGCCGCCCAGGAGCAGTTCAAGAAGGATGACGCCGCCTGGCAGCAGACGCTCAAGGATGCCTTTGCCAAAGCGTTTGCTTCGGAGACGCTCGCCAGCTTCGACGGAGTGATGTTTGTCAACACGACGGGCGACCTGCCGGTGCCTGATCTCACGGCGTTGCTCGACTGGGTGAAGTCGGGCAAATCGTTCGTGGGCATGCATGCGGCCACCGACACGTTCAAGAGCTCCGACGCCTACTGTGATTTCATTGGCGGGCACTTTGCTGGCCACCCGTGGGGTGGCGGTGGTGAGCATGGTTTCGTGGTCCACGAGCCGAATCACCGGCTCACGGCGATGTTTCCGCCACGGTTTCGCTGGAAGGACGAGATCTACCAGTACGACATGCGGCTGAAGCCCGAAAACCTCCGCGTGCTCGTCAGCCTCGACATGCCGGGGAGCTCACCGAAGGAGCCCTGGCATGTGCCAGTGTCGTGGGTCCGTGATCATGGCAAAGGGCGTGTCTTCTACACGAACTTTGGCCACAACGACGCCACCTGGAAGGAGCCGATGTTCCAGAAGCACATGCTCGAAGGCATCGCCTGGTCGCTCGGCCGGTTTGATGCGCCGGCAGCGGCCAACCCCGATGTGCAGGCAGCCGAATATCTCCGCAGCGTGATCGCCGCCGCAGCGGCTGCGACGAACGGCAACGTCGATAGCCTACTCGCCAAGGCCGATGCCAAGATTGCAAAGGATCCGATCTGGGCCACTAGCCTGCGGCCGATGCTCGTCGAGATTCGTAGCCTCAAGCCCGACGCCCGTACCGCCGTCTTCGCGAAGCTGCTCACTGAGGTCGAGAAGCCATAGCACCACAATTACGTTCAGTTCACTCACAGGGAGGCTCAGGATCGCCCCTACCATCTCGCCGGACGCTCACTCCGCCCATCCTGGGCTCAGCTCGCTCGGACCTGACTGCGCTCCGGCATCCTGCCTCCGCTGGTCAGCTACGCCGGCTCGATGGCAGGGGCGATCCTGAGCCGGTGCGAAAAGAACAGGAGACAGTTCTCATGCGATTGATCTGGTTCATCTGGCTACCGGTCGTAATGGCATTCGCGACAGCGGGACGCGCCGACGCTGCACCGCCAAACGTCCTCATCATCCTCGCCGACGATCTCGGCTTCTCCGATCTCGGCTGCTACGGCGGCGAGATCGACACACCCCATCTTGATCAACTCGCGGCCGGCGGATTGCGGTTTACGCAGGGCTACAACACCGCCCGCTGCTGGCCAACTCGCGGGGCGCTGCTCACCGGATACTACGCCCAGGCGATCCGCCGTGATTCCTCACCGGGAATCAAGGGAGGGAGTGGTGGTCATCGCCGGCCCGCGTGGGCCCGACTGCTTCCGGCGCTCCTCGCGCCTGCCGGCTATCGTTCTTATCACTCGGGAAAGTGGCATATCGACGGCGACCCCCGCGAGCAGGGCTTTGTGCGATCACTGCAGATCGAAGGGGGCCAGAATGACTTTTTCGATCCCGCAGGGGTGACGGTCGATGGCCAGCCGATCCTGGCGGGCAACGACTTTTATGTCACCACCGCCGTCGGAGATCACGCGGCCGAGTGCCTGCGGGACCATGCCGCCGGACACGCCGGCGTTCCGTTCTTCAGCTACGTCGCCTTCACCTCGCCCCACTTTCCGCTTCACGCTCCGCACGACGTCGTTGCCAAGTATAAAGCCCGTTATCTGGAAGGCTGGGATGCCCTGCGGCAGGCTCGTTACCAGCGGCTGGTTGATCGCGGCATCATCGACGCGAGTCTCTCGCCGCTCGAGCGCGAGGTTGGCCCGCCCTATCAGCCGAAGCCCGAGGTGCTGGCGAAGTTGGGTGCTGGTGAAATCGACCGGCCGCTGCCCTGGGTGAGCCTCTCGCCTGAGCAGCATGATTTTCAGGCCACGAAGATGGCGATCCATGCCGCGATGGTTGACATGATGGACCGCGCGGTCGGAACGATCGTGGCTCAACTGCGGGCGATGAATGCCCTCGAAGACACGCTGATCCTCTTTTTGAGTGACAACGGCGCCTCGGCCGAGATCATGATTCGGGGCAAGGGGCATGACCCAACGCTGACACCGGGTTCATCGGGCACCTATCTCTGCCTCGGTCCGGGCTTTTCCAGCTGCGCGAACACGCCGTTTCGCCGCCACAAGACCTGGGTGCATGAAGGAGGCATCGCCACGCCATGGATCGTCCACTGGCCGAAGGGGTTCTCCTCGCGGAGCGCCCTCCGTACGCAGCCGGTGCATGTGATCGACGTCGTGCCGACAGTGCTTGACCTGGCCGGTGTTGCGGCGTCCGCCGAGCACGAAGGTCAGCCGGTGCCCCCGCTCCAGGGCAAAAGTTTTGCGGCCTGCCTTAGCGATCCATCGGCGCCGCCGCCCCATGAAACGCTGTGGTGGTGCCACGACGGCCACCGCGCCGTTCGTGTTGGTAGTTGGAAACTCGTGGCGGCAAAAAACCAGGCATGGGAGCTGTATGACCTTGCTGGCGATCGCACCGAAACCATGAATCTGGCCAGCGGCCAGCCGCAGCGCGTGGCTGCGCTGGAACAGACGTGGAACGAGATCAACGAGCAGTGCCGCGGGCTGGCAGAACTCGACGGCCAGCATGCGTCGCCCCCGGCCAAACAGAAGGCTGCTGACATGAAGAGGCCCGCCGCGACCTCGGCCCAGCCACAACGGCCAGAGTCGTCTCCCAACGTGGTCGTCATCTTTGCCGATGACATGGGCTACGGAGATCCGAGCTGCTTTGGCGGTGGCTTCGTGGCCACGCCTCATATCGATCGTCTGGCCCGGGAAGGCATTCGGTTTACCGACTTCCATGTGGCTCAGGCAGTCTGCTCGGCATCGCGGGCGGCACTCCTCACGGGCTGCTATCCCAATCGCCTCGGTATTCACGGTGCACTTGGACCGAAGAACACCCACGGTTTGGCTGCTGCGGAGACAACGCTCGCGGAACTCCTGCGGGCGCGTGGATACCGCACCGGCATGGTGGGCAAGTGGCATCTCGGCCACCACCCGGCCTTCCTCCCCACCCGCCACGGCTTCGACGAGTATTTTGGCTTGCCCTACTCCAACGATATGTGGCCGCACCATCCCGAGGCCAAGCCCGGAAGCTATCCCCCGCTGCCGCTTTTTGAAAACGAGACGGTGATCGACGCCGAGATCACGCCCGCTGATCAGGAGACGCTCACCAAGCGGTACGCCGAGCGCGCGGTCAACTTCATCAAGCAGGCCGGTTCCGCGGCAGACCGTCGCCCGTTCTTTCTCTATCTGGCCCACTCCATGCCACACGTGCCGTTGTTCGCAAGCAGCGGGTTTCGCGGCTCGGCACCGGGCGGACTTTACGGGGATGTGATCGCCGAGATCGACGCCTCGGTAGGGGCGGTCCTCGCGGCTCTTGAAGAAACCGGAAACAGCAACAATACCCTCGTCGTGTTCACCAGCGACAACGGCCCCTGGCTCTCCTACGGAAACCATGCCGGGTCGGCAGGTCCACTCCGTGAGGGCAAGGGAACAGCCTTCGAGGGGGGCGTCCGCGTGCCCTGTGTGGCCCGGTTGCAGGGTCGGATTCCTGCTGGCAGCGTGAGCGATGAGCCGTTGATGACGATCGACCTGCTGCCCTCGATCGCCCGCCTCACAGGAGAGCCGCTCAAGCAGGATGCTTCCGGCCACTGTGTGGTCGATGGCCGCCGCATTGATGGCCATGATCGGCTTGAGATTCTCTGCGGCGCGAAGCGGGCCAGCGATGCGCCGGATACGTACCTGTTCTACTACAACGCCAATGAACTCCAGGCGGTTCGGGAGGGGCCGTGGAAGCTCTTTTTCCCCCACACATATCGCACGATGCGGGGCCAGGCCCCGGGCCAGGATGGCATTCCCGGCAAGTACCGGCAGGAACGGATCGGACGCGCGCTCTACAACCTGGTCAGTGATCCCGGTGAACAGCGGGACGTGGCGCAGCAACACCCAGCGGTCGTGGCGCGGCTGGAGCAGATCGCCGAGGTGGCCCGCACCGATCTCGGTGACGCACTCACGAAACGGCAGGGCAGCGGGGCGCGACAGCCCGATCGGCTGGCCGCCGCGCCAGGGGCGGTCAGCGCCCCGCCCTCAGCCGCGGCACCGGCGGCCAACCATGCCGGTCGCCGGCCCAACATCATCTATGTGATGACCGATGACCAGGGTTATGGCGATATTGCCTCCCACGGTAACCCGATTCTCAAGACGCCCCATCTCGATCGGCTGCGCAACGAGAGCGTGCGGCTCACCGAGTATCACGTGAGCCCCACCTGTGCCCCCACCCGCTCGGCGCTACTCACCGGACGCCATGAGTTTCGCAACGGCATCACCCACACGATCCTCGAGCGCGAGCGGCTCACCCTCTCGGCGACGACGTTGCCGCAACTTCTCAAATCGGCTGGTTACACCAGTGGCATCTTCGGCAAGTGGCACCTCGGCGATGAAGACGCCTATCAGCCCGGCAGGCGTGGCTTCGACCGCGTCTTTATTCACGGAGCCGGTGGCATCGGCCAGAGCTACCCCGGCAGCTGTGGCGATGTTCCCGACAACTCCTACAACAATCCCATCATTCGCAGCGATGGAAAGTTTGTACAGACGCGGGGCTACTGCACCGACGTCTTCTTTCGGGAGGCCGAGTCATGGGTCGAAGCGTGTCACAAAGCAGGGAAGCCATTCTTCTGCTACATCGCCACCAATGCCCCGCACGCCCCCTACATCCCGCCACCCGGAGGCGATGCCGCCTATCGCCAGCTGCTTGCCGACGGCGGCGTTGTCAACGCCAAGCAACTCGAGAAGGTCGCCCCCTTCTTGGCGATGATCGCCAACATTGACGGCAATATGGGGCGGCTGCTGAAAAAACTCGACGCTCTCGGAATCGCCGAAGACACGCTCGTTGTCTTCTCGACCGACAATGGCTCGGCCGCGGGCAGCAGCGTCTTCAACGACGGCATGCGGGGAGCGAAGGGGTCGCCTTATCGCGGTGGCACGCGGGTGCCCGCCTTCTGGCGGTGGAAGGGTACGCTGCCGGAGGGTGTCGACGTGCCGGCCGTCACGGCTCACATCGATGTGCTGCCGACGCTCTGTGAGATCACCGGGGCGACGATTCCACCGGAAGTGGCTGAAAAGATCGAGGGGCGAAGCCTCGTTCCCGTGCTGAAGGACGCGTCGGCTGCCTGGCCCGATCGGCCGCTGGTCACTCATGTGGGCCGCTGGGAGCGTGGACAGGCGGCGGCAAGTGCCTACCGCAACTGCCGGCTGCGGGAGGGGAGATGGAGCCTCGTGAACACGAAAAACCGGCCCGACGCTTGGGAACTCTACGACATTGCCGCCGACCCTGGCGAGCAGACCAATCTGGCGGCGATGCATCCAGATGTCGTCCAGCGAATGGCCGGCACCTACGACGCCTGGTGGCAGAGTGTGCAGCCCGATCTCATCAACGAGGATCTAGACGGCCCGGCTGAGAATCCCTTCAAGACCGCCTATTGGGAGCAGTTCGGGCCGCGGCCGACCGCGATCGACGTGACCTATGGCAAGCATCCGAAGCAGAAGCTGCACTTCTGGAAGTCGCCGGCGGCCACAGCCGGGCAGTCCACTCCGCTCCTGTACTTCATCCATGGAGGTGGGTGGCAGAATGGGAATCGCTTGAGCGGGCTCACCGGCATGCTCAAGCCGGTGCTTGACGCCGGCATCTCGGTGGCCTCGGTGGAATACCGATTCATCTCGGAGGCGATGGCGGAAGGCGTCGAGCCGCCGGTGAAGGCGCCTCTCACCGATGCTGCCCGCGGCCTGCAGACGGTTCGCCGGAAGGCCGCCGAGTGGGGCATAGACAAGGAGCGGATCGTTGCGGCCGGCGGCTCCGCTGGCGCCTGTTCGAGCCTGTGGTTGGCCTTCCACGATGACATCGCTGACCCGAGCAGCAGCGACCCGGTGGCCCGTGAATCGACGCGGCTCTTCGCCGCCGCCGTGAGTGGAGCCCAGACCACTCTTGATCCATTGCAGATGAAGGAATGGACGCCCAACAGCCGCTACGGTGGCCATGCCTTCGGCTTCATGCCGAGCCCCGAGCAGCGAGACAGCCAGTTCGCACAGTTTTTCGCCGCGCGTGAAAAGGTTCTACCGTGGATCGAGGAGTATTCGCCATATGCCCTCGTCACGCCCGATGACCCACCGGTTGCTCTCTTCTATTCCGCACCGCCGGCCCTCGGCCAGGAAGAGAAAGACCCCACGCACACGGCAAACTTCGGGGTGAAACTCGAGGAACGGCTCGAAGCCGTGGGCGTGCCGTGCGAACTTGTCTATCCAGGCGCCCCCGACGTGAAGCATTCCACGCTCGCCGAGGCCATCATCGACTTCCTCAAGCCTTCCCCCACTCCTTCTGCGAACTGACGAGTTGCGCAGTCTGACCACTCTGGAGACATGATCACGATGCAATTGCCACTGAAACTCATGCCGTGGATGGCTCTTCTGCTGGCCTGCTGTGTGTCGGCGGTCGATGCCGCTGAGGCGGCTCGCCGGCCCAACATCGTCTTCTTTCTCTGTGACGATCTCGGGAGCGGCGACCTTTCCTGTCTGGGTTCGCAAGACATCCAGACACCGAACATCGACGCCCTCTTTTCCAGGGGTACGCGCTTGTCGCGGCACTGGGCTGGCAACGCCGTCTGTGCCCCGAGCCGCTGTGTCCTCATGACAGGCAAGCACCCCGGGCATGCCGTTGTGCGGAGTAACCGCGAAGTGAAGCCGGAAGGCCAGGCGCCGATGCCGGCCGGCACGGTCACCCTTGCCAAACTGCTCAAGGATGCGGGCTACGCCACAGGTGGGTTTGGCAAGTGGGGCCTGGGGGCACCGGGGAGCGAGTCTGACCCGGTGGCCTGCGGGTTCGACACGTTCTTCGGCTACAACTGCCAGCGGGAGGCCCACACGTTCTATCCCGACCACCTGTGGGATGGCCGCACCCGTGTCGAACTGGACAACAGGTCGCTTGAAGGTGGCCCGGTCCGTCGGAGTGGGACGGTGTCGGCGGATAAGGCGGCAATGCCGGATTCGTTCGCCCCCTACAGCGGGCAAAACTATTCGGCCGATTTGATCGCCGCACGGCAACTGGCCTTCATCAAGGCCCATGCCGCCGCGCCATTCTTTCTGTATGTGCCGACGACCGTGCCACACCTCGCTCTGCAGGTGCCGCCGGATGAACCGTCGCTGCGCGACTATGAAGACCACTTTGGTGACGAACAGCCCTATCTGGGTGGTCGCGGCTACGTGCCCTGCCGCCGACCGTTGGCCACCTATGCCGCGATGGTCACGCGGATGGACCGGGAAGTGGGCCGGATCGTCCAACTCCTCGACAATCTTGGTCTTACTGACGACACGATCTTCATCTTCTCGAGCGATAACGGTGCGACGGGTCCGGGAACCGGGGGCATCGATACCGCACGGCTTGCGAGCAACGGGCCGCTTCGCGATTGGAAGGGCTCACCCTACGAAGGCGGCCTGCGGGTGCCGACGGTCGCTGTCTGGCCGGGGCATATCCCGGCCGGGAAGGTGATCGACGCACCGACCGGCTTCGAGGACTGGCTCCCCACACTCCTCGATTTCGCCGGCCTGCATGACCGGATCCCCGCCGATGTCGACGGCGTGAGCCTGGCGACAGCGCTTGAGGGCAAGGCGAATGCGGCACAGGATCGGCTCCTCTACCGAGAACTCACCGAACGGCAGTGGCAGGCGGCCGTCGACGGGCCCGGGGAGGGGCTCCCCCCGGCCGCAGGGAAAAAACAGGCCGGGAAGGCGGCCCCCACAGAACTCTACGACCTTACGACCGACCCGGGTGAGACGACGGACGTCGCCGCCGCCCAACCAGCCGTCGTCACACGGATGGAGGCGATTCTCGACGCCGAGCATGTGCCGCATCCCGACTGGCCACTGCCGTTCGCCGACGTCGCCACGTCACCGCAGAAGGATCCGGCCGCCGCCACGTCGAGGCGTCCAAACATTCTGTTCATCATCGTCGATGACCAGTCGCCCTTTGACCTCTCGTGCTACAACCCTGCCTCGACGCTCGACACCCCAGTGATCGACCGCCTGGCCGCCGAAGGGATGGTGTTCGACGCCGCGTATCACATGGGCTCGTTCTCCGGAGCGGTCTGCATGCCGAGCCGGCACATGGTGATGTGCGGCCGCTCGGTTTGGCACCTTCCGATCGGCCCCAACAGCCGCAAGCAGAAAAAGGGTCAGCCATCGGTGGTGCCACCGCCCGCCCACTGTCCACCGGATATCGCCCAGTTCACGCTGGCGCCGGTCTTCAATCGTGCCGGCTACGACACGATGCGGACCTGCAAACAGGGCAACAGCTACGAGGGGGCGAACAAGCTGTTCACGATCCGGCATGATGCCACCAAGCGGGAGGGTACGCACGAGGGGGGTAGCGCCTGGCACGGCGACCGCGTGCTCGACTATCTCGCGGAGCGGGAGCGGACGAAGGACTCCGACCCGTTCCTGATCTACTTCGGGTTCTCCCATCCCCACGACACTCGCAATGGCACGCCGGAACTGCTCGCAAAGTACGGCGCCACCAACCACGCCGATCCGAAGTCATTGCCGCCGGCTGATCCGAAGCAGCCACCCGTCCCGCCCAGCTGGCTGCTGGCGCATCCCTTCGATCACGGCAACATAGATGTCCGCGACGAGGTGGCCGTGAGCGGCGTCTGGAAAAACCGCGACGAACGAACGATCCGCAATGAACTCGGCCGGGAGTTTGCCTGCAGCGAGAATATCGACCGCCAGATCGGCCGCGTGCTCGACAAGCTGGCCGCGATGGGTGAGCTTGACAACACCTGGATCTTCTACACGGCCGACCATGGCATGGCGATCGGCCGTCACGGCCTGCAGGGCAAGCAGAATCTCTACGAGCACACCTGGCGCGTGCCCTTCATCGTGAAAGGGCCGGGCGTCAAACCGGGCAGCCGTGCCACCGGCAACATATACCTCGGCGACACTCTGGCCACGCTCTGCGATATCAGCGGTATCGCTCCGCCCGCCTCAAATGAGGGCAGCAGCTTTCTGCCGGTGCTCGAGGGGCGGCAGCAGACCGTTCGTGATGTGCTCTATGGCGTCTACTGTGGCGGCCAGAAGCCGGGGATTCGCAGTGTGCGGCAGGGCGACTGGAAGCTCATCAAGTATGAGTCACCCTCCGGCGGCCTTCACACGCAGCTCTTCAACCTGCGCGACAACCCACACGAGTTTCTGGTCGAGCACCATGATCCGGCGGTCGCGGCAGCCCTGCCGATGCCGCCCGAGCCACGGCAGAAAAACCTTGCCATCGATCCGGCTCACGCCGAACAGCGCGCCGCGATGGAGGCTCTTCTGCTGGCCGAGATGCGGCAGCATGACGATCCATACCGGTTTTCTGACCAGCCTGCGAAGGAGCCCGTGCGATGACCGCCCGCAGCCCCGTTGCCTGTCTTGTGAGCCTCGTGGTGGCGCTGGTGCTCTCGATCGGCATCGCGCATGCCGCTTCCCCCCCAAACGTCGTCGTGATCTTCATCGACGACCTGGGGTATGGCGACATCGGGCCCTTCGGGGGCACGAAACAGCAGACGCCTAACCTCAACCGCATGGCGGCCGAGGGCATGAAACTGACGAGTTTCTATGCGGCGCCGGTCTGCTCAGTGTCGCGGGCCCAGCTGCTCACCGGCTGCTATGGCGTGCGGGTCGATGTTCCGGGTGTTTATTTCCCAGCTGGCCCGCACGGACTCAATCCCGCCGAGGTTACGATCGCCGAGCGACTGAAGCCTCTTGGTTACGCCACCGCCTGCATCGGCAAGTGGCACCTCGGAGACCAGCCCGAGTTTCTGCCCACCCGCCAGGGCTTTGATCGCTACTACGGCATTCCCTATTCCAATGATATGCAGCGGGTGTCGGTCGCAACCGGCCAGCGGGTCGTGCCGCTATTGCGTGACGAGACGGTCGATGAACTGCTGACCGACGAGATGCAGACGGCAATCGTGGAAAAGAGCACGGCCGAGGCGGTGCGGTTTATCGAGGGGGCCAAGGGCGGGCCATTCTTCCTCTACCTGCCACATACGGCGGTGCATGCCCCGATCGTGCCCGGGAAACGGTTTCAGGGGAAAACCCAAAACGGAAAGTTTGGCGACTGGGTCGCGGAAGTCGACTGGAGCGTGGGCGAAGTGCTTGACACGCTCCGGCGGCTGAAGCTCGCCGACAACACGCTGGTGATCTTCACGAGCGACAATGGCCCGTGGGTGAGCGTCGTTGGCGAAGCGACCACCGCCGGCCCGCTCCGCGGCAGCAAGGGAAGCACTTGGGAAGGGGGCGTGCGGGTGCCGACGATCGCTTGGTGGCCCGGGCACATCCAGCCGGGCACCACCTGCGATACGGTGGCCGGCACGATTGATCTTTTGCCGACGTGCGTGAAGCTTGCCGGGGGCATGGTGCCCGCCGAGCCGGTCATCGACGGTCGCGACATGTCGGGCCTGCTTCTTGGCTCGTCGCCGGAATCACCACGAACCGCCCACTACTATTTTCAGGGCAATAGCCTGCAGGCGGTGCGGCAGGGGAAGTGGAAGCTCGCGATTGCGTCGCAGGCCAGTGGCATGGGCAAGAAGAACGCCCGGCCACCGGAGCCGGCCTCGCTTGATCAGCCGCGGCTCTATGATCTCGATGCCGACATCGGCGAGACGGCCAATGTCGCCGCGGCGCATCCGCAGGTGGTCGCCGACCTCAAGGCCCTCGCCGTGGCCATGCAGCAGGAGCTGGGAAATCCGCAGTCGCCGGCCCGCCGCCCCGCCGGCAGCGTTGCAAACCCGCAGACGATCTACCCGACGGTTTCGCAGCCGCCGAAGCAGAAGAAGGAGCCCCAGACCGCGAAGCGGGCCGGCAAAGCGGCGGGAACCCGGCCCAATATCGTGCTCTTTCTCGCCGATGATCTCGGCTACGGCGAACTGGGCTGCTACGGCAACACAGCCGCGATCACGCCGAACCTCGACCGGTTCGCGGCTCAAGGCCTGAAGCTCACCGATTGCCATTCGGCCTCGAGCGTTTGCTCGCCGTCGCGGTCGAGCCTGCTCACCGGCCGCACCCCCTTTCGCAACGGCGTCTTCACCTGGATTCCGGAAAAGAGCCCGATCCACCTCCGCACGAGTGAGATCGCGCTGCCGAAGCTGCTCAAGGAGGCTGGCTACCAGACCTGCCATGTGGGCAAGTGGCACTTAAATGGCATGTTCAATGCGCCCCAGCAGCCACAGCCTTCCGACCACGGCTACGATTGGTGGCTGGCCACGCAAAACAACGCCGCCCCGAGCCATGCGTTTCCCGAAAACTTCGTTCGAAACGGCACCGCGATCGGCAAGGTCGATGACTACTCCGCACCGTTCATTGCCAAGGAGGCCGTGAGTTGGCTGAAGACCGAGCGGGATCCGGCGAAGCCCTTCTTTCTTGCCGTTTGGACGCATGAGCCACACTATCCGATTGCCTCGGCCGAGCGGTATGAGAAGCAGCATGCGGCGATCGCCGATCCTGAGGAGCGGAGCTACCGGGCCAACATCACGCAGCTCGACGACGCCTTCGGCATGCTCATGAAAACACTCGACGAGATCGGAGTGACAGACTCGACGCTCGTCTTCTTTACCAGCGACAACGGGCCCGAAGGGGCAGGTGATACGGGCCCCGGCCGTGGCCTCGCCGGCCCGTTGCGGGGGCGGAAGCGGTCGATGTACGAAGGGGGCCATCGCGTGCCGGGGATCATTCGCTGGCCCGATAAGATGGCGGCCGAGGAGGTTGGAAAGACAAGCAACCTCCCCGTGATCGGCAGTGATTTCTTTCCCACGGCTCTGAAGGCGGCTGGCCTTGCGCCGCCCCCAGGGCGGACGCTCGACGGGGTCGACATCAGCGGCCCTGCGGTGGAAGAGCCGCGGCCCCTCTACTGGCGTTGGGGTGGTTTTGTCGCCTACCGCGAGGGCCCGTGGAAGATCGTCACCGACGAGGCACTTGAGAAACCAGAGCTCTACAACCTTGCCGACGATCTCGCTGAGACGACCGACCTCGCGGCTCGGGAGCCGGAGCGGCTGGCCACCATGCTGGAGCGACTGCGGTCGTACACTGCCGAAGTTGAGGCGGAGGCCCCCGACTGGTGGCGAACGCACGACTGGAATCCGAAGCGGCGGGGCAAAAAGCCGGTGGCCGTCCCGGCCGGCTGAGCGAGGTGCTACACTCGAGGTCAACCCTGGGGGCGTTTTCATGGCCGATGGCAACGACACGACCACGAGCCGGCTTGGCCTCGTGCTCTTTTGGATCTATGTGCTGCTCTATGGCGGCTTCATGGGGCTTGTGCTCATGCGGCCCGACCTGCTCTCGTGGCGACCGTTTGGCGGCGTAAATCTCGCAATCGCCTCCGGCATGGGGCTGATCGCCGCCGCGTTCGTGCTCGCCGTGATCTACATGGTGGCCCGCGCCGGCCGCTGACAAAAACCACGACAGGAACCCCTGCAGGATGCTCCACGATACCTCGCCGCTGGCCGTGCTCATCTTCGCCGCCTTCGTGATCGGCGTGATCGGCCTTTCCTTCTGGCTTGGCCGCAAGAAGCAGTCGGCCGCGGCCTACTACGCGGCCCATGGCGAGGTGCACTGGTTTGTGAACGGAATAGCCTTCGCCGGTGACTATCTCTCGGCGGCGTCGTTTCTCGGCATATGTGGGATGATCGCCTTTTCAGGCTACGACGGCTTCCTCTACTCGATCGGCTTTCTGGCCGGCTGGGTGGTGGCGCTGTTTGTGATTGCCGAGCCGATCAAGGCCCTCGGCCGGTTCACCTTTGCCGATGCCCTCGATGCGAAGTTTAACAGCCGCGGCATCAAGATGGCCGTGGCGATCTCCACGCTCGTGGTGAGTATCTTCTACCTGATCCCGCAGATGGTCGGGGCGGGCTCACTGATCACGCCGCTGTTGGGCCTACCGCAGTCAGTCGGCGTGGTGCTCGTCGGGGTCGCCGTCACGCTGATTGTCGTCACCGCCGGCATGGTTTCCACCACCTGGGTGCAGTTCATCAAGGGCTCACTGCTCGTCTTCTTCTGCGGCATCCTCACGGCGTTGATTCTCGGCCGCGGTCTCAGCGTGAACGCTGGCCGGCCCGGCACCGAAAACCTCACGCCGCAGGTCAAAACGATTCGGCCTGATGGGAGCGTGCTCATCGATGGCCAGCCCCAGACCCGTGACCACGACCTGCGGCCGGTGGGCACGATTCTCCGGCTCCCCGAGCGGTATGACGGCCAGACCGCCACGGGCCCGCTCAAGCCGCTGGAATATCTGGCCGCCCTCGAAGACTCGACGATCGTCACCTGGTCGGCGAAGCGGCATTCCGACGAGCAGGGCACGCACATCACCTATTCGCCGGTCGAGAAAAAAGGGGCCGACCTGCTCAAGCCGGGTGGCTACTTCAAGGGTCTCTCCAGTGGCACGCTTGCCGGCCGGCTCGATTTTGCGAGCCTCATGCTCGCGCTCTTCTGCGGCACGGCATCGCTCCCGCACATCCTGATTCGCTACTACACCGTCAAAGACGGCGCTGCCGCCCGCAAGAGCACGGTTGTGGGGATCGCCGCGATCGGCGTGTTTTACGTGCTCACGCTCTACCTCGGCCTCGGCGCGATGACCAGCGGCAACCTCGATCCCACCGACACCAACATGGCCGCGCCACTGCTGGCGAAGTCATTCAGCACCACGCTCTTTGCCATCATCTCCGCGATCGCCTTTACGACAGTGCTCGGGACCGTGAGCGGCCTCATCATGGCCGGCAGCGGTGCGGTGGCCCACGACCTCGTGGAGAATGTGTTTGGCTTGGCGATGACCGATCATGAGAAGGTCCGCTGCGGCAAGATCGCGGCGGTGGCCCTTGGCGTGATCGCAATGGCCCTCGGCATCCTGTTCAAAAATTTCAACGTGAGTTTTCTCGTCGGCTGGGCGTTCAACATCGCCGCGAGCGCCAACCTGCCGGCCCTCGTGATGCTCCTCTTCTGGCCGCGGACGACGAAGCAGGGGATCATGGCCGCGGTGACGGTGGGCATGGTGGCGTCGCTCGGCTGGATCCTGCTCTCGGCTGACACGTTTGAAAAGGTCTACGGGCTCTCCCGCGACCTCGCCCCGATGCCCTTCAGCCAGCCGGGCCTGGTGACGATTCCGCTCGGCTTCGTGGTGCTGGTCGTGGTGTCGCTGCTCACGCCACGACCGGCCGCCGTGCGGACGTAGGGCTACCACCTGTGGGTGCGCGCCGGCTCGGGGGCGGTGAAAGCCTCGACTTCGGGGCGAGGATACGCCAACTCGTCTCACCTTCCACCGACCCCCGAGCCTTCCCTCAATCAGGTTGGCAGAGCGACGCTTCTGGAAACGGAAATTCGGAATACACTTCTCAGCATGTCACGCAAGAAGCCGGCTCCACCGAAGCGCCCGTTGATCGAGTGCACAGCCTCGCATCTGCCGGCGATCCGGGCGATTTATAACGAGGCGATTCTCAACTCGACCTCGCTGTATGAATACGCGCCGCGGAGTGAGGAGACGATGCGGGAATGGCTGGCCGTGCGGCAGCGGGATGGCATTCCCGTGCTCGGGATCGAGTGGGAGCCGGGGGTGCTGGCGGGCTTTGCCACCTGGGGGCCGTTTCGGCCGCGGGCGGCCTACAAGTATGCGGCCGAGCACTCGGTGTATGTGGACGAGCGGTTTCGGGGCGAGGGCGTGGGGCGGCAATTGATGCAGGCGGTGATCGCAGCGGCCAAGAAGCACGGGCTGCATGCGCTGATCGCCGGGATCGATGCCACCAACGTGGCGAGTGTCGCCCTCCACAGTTCGCTCGGCTTCCGCTGCTGCGGCACCGTCCGCGAGGCAGGCTTCAAGTTTGGCCGCTGGCTCGACCTTGAGTTCTGGCAGCTGATCCTGCCAACGCCGGAAAACCCGGTAGACGGGTAAGGAAGACGGGCTTCAGGACGGGCTTCAGCATATCTTCCGTCACACCCGCGGCAATTCAAAACCCTTTCGGTAATCCCGCGTGAAGAGCCGGTTAGCCTCTGCGTCGGTCGACTTTTCTGTCTGGGGATCGATCGTGAGTTCACGGCCGAGTGTGAGTGGCGTGATTGCGTAATCGATCGAGTTGTCTTCCAGATAGGTTGCAAAGGTGTCGAGTGATGCAGCCACGTGCGGGTCGCTCGCCGCCAGGCTGGGCCGGGTGCCGGCCGCCACCGGCTCACCCAGCGTCCATGACACGTTACCCAGATGGGCTAACGCGCTCGAGAGATGGCCGTCTTCGATGTCGAGATGCAGATCCTCGTGGTTGCGACTCTTGATCGCCTTCACGAAGTTGCCAAAGTGCTGCTGATAACTGCCGCCTGACCACTTCCCCAGTTCCTTGCCGTCGTAGTCGAAGGCCACGCCCGAGGTGTAGTTGGGCCCCACGGCGAACCCCTCGGTGCCATACCAGATGTTGCAGGCGCCCTTGAAGGGTCCCCCGGCCGCCAGCCCGAAGGTCACCGGCGTCTTGATCGGTAGGCCGCGGACATCGGAGATGATAAGGGCGTCGTCCCACTGATAGATCGTCAACTGGCTGTTGGCGACGTCGCCGTTGTCGACGTAGCCGAGCCGGCCGCCGAGGCTCACCACCTTTCGCGGTAGTTCCTGCTTGCCGATCGCCCAGCGGGCCTTGTCGAGTTCGTGCGGATTCTGGTTGCCGAGGTCACCATTGCCGGTGAGGTGGGTCCAGTGCCAGTCGTAGTGGAGCCGCTTTCGCGTCGGCACCACGGCCGGTGCCGGGCCGGCCCAGAGGTTGAAGTCGAGGCCGGGCGGGATCGGGGCCGGCGTATCGACCAGCCCGATGCTGCCCCGCGGTCGGAAGCAGACGGCATGGGCCACTTTCACCGGGCCGAGCTTGCCACTCTTCACAAAGTCGATCGTCTGTCGCATGCCGGACATGCTGCGGCTCTGCACGCCCATCTGGCACATCCGGCCGAGCTTCCGCGCCCAGTCGGTCATCACGCGGCCCTCTTCCACGTTGTGGCTGCAGGGCTTTTCCACATAGACGTCTTTGCCCGCTTGCATCGCCCACACGGCCATCAGGGCATGCCAGTGGTTGGGCGTCGCGATCGAGACGGCGTCGATATCCTTGCGGTCGAGCAGACGGCGCACGTCTTGAACGTATTCCGGTGGATGAGTTGCACCTTTGAACTGCTTCTGGCAGGCCCGTTCGTAGGCGGCGGGATCGACGTCGCAGATCGCCACGACGTCAGCCTCAGGCGTGCGCAGCCACTCGCCCAGGTGCGCTGAGCCCTGCCCATTCACACCAATGACGGCTACCCGCACCTTTTCGCTGGGCGTCCCGCTGTGTGCTGGAGCCCGCTCAGCGCCGGAGCCATGTCGGGGGCCACTGGCCAGGGCCACTCCGGCAAGCACGAGTGCATGTTCGACAAAGTCACGGCGCGATACAGACATGGCAACGACTCCGGGTCGGGTTTAAAGAAGACACATTTCTGTCAAAATGAGTCTATCGCCCGAGTCCGTCGCGTGCGCTTGTCCTTTTCGGCACTGGATTGCGATGACCGATGCCACCTGGTTCGTGGGCCACCGTCAGGACGCGCGCTTTGGTCTTGCCGCGGGCCACCATGCCATGGGGGACCGTGGCATCAAAATAGATGCTGTCTCCCTCATCGAGGAGGATGACTTCGTCACCGTAATGCAACCGCACGGTTCCCTCGAGAATAATCAGAAATCGCTGGCCTTCAGTGCTGCTGATCGCCGGCTTGAGATCCCCCGTCGGGAGGTAGGTGATCGTCGGATTCATGGTCCGGCCGCGCCACTGGTCGGCCAAATGCTCGACCGCCCGATGGGCCCTGCCATTCCGGCCGGTTTCGATGCGGCCGAGACCTGCCTTCACCACCACATAGCGGGGTGGTGTGGAAAGACCCTTGACCAGATCGTCAACGCCGCATTCCAACACGTCGGCCAATTTGACAAGCCCGTCGAGTGATGGGGTCAACTGACCATTTTCCAGCTTGGAGAGCCAACTCACCGTAAATTGAGCCCGGGAAACGACTTCCTCGAGCGTCAGTCGGCGAGCCAGACGAGCCGCCCGTGCACGGCGGCCCAGATCGGCAAGATTGACGGTTCCATTCATGATTGCATCGTTAGTGGGGAACAGACCTCCATTCGGCACCGCCAAATGCCGCCCGAAAGTATGATCCACACCACGACCGCTCGCAAGAGGGGTAAACCCTCGTCAGCAGGGTGGCATTTCTTCACCACCAGTCGAGCTTTCCAGAAAAGAGATGTACAGAGAGTCAATGCTCGGCGATTGCCGGGGGAGGCTGAGACTCCGTCATGGCCATCCGCTTCAGGCACCGGGCCGGCGGAAATGCCGGTAGGCTTGAAGCACATCGTTGAGGTCTGAGGAGATCGTGACCTCATCCTCTGCGAAATCGCTCAGCCAGGTTCGATCACTCTCCACCGCGTCGGCCAACAAGGGCAGAATTTCCCCAAGCGTCACGCGGACGCGATTGGCATCAACCGGTTCCGTCCGCGTCGAGGTCGTCGGGGAAAATGATTCGGGCCCCGTATAAATTCGTAGTTTCCGCAACGCCATGAGGCACACTCCCTTGCCGTCGAGTCTCTGCGGGGCGGCGGGCCGGATCGGTCCGGCCGTCATCCTGACGGGTACCGCTCCCACAAACTTTGATATCGGCAGGGGCTGGCCGTAAAGTTTGGCCGAATTTCCCGGATTCGTGGGATTATGCGGGTGGGGCTGGCAAACCGGGGAAGGAGGAGAACCTCGTTGTCGGAGGAGGGCAGGCCTTCCGACCCGTCATGACAGCGTTAGAAACGCTGTCTACCTCTGCCCGTTGACGGTGACGCGGCCAGCGCGGAAGGCGTCGCCGATGCTCTTCGGCACAAGTGCCTCAGCCTGTAGCAACCGGGCCCGATTGTCGGCCGTGGCCGCCTTCATCTCCTGCTCGCGGGCGATCGCTACGCTCCGGCGCTCCTCGGCCTTGGCCCGGGCCACGCGGGTGTCGGCCTCGGCCTGATCAGCCTGGAGGCGGGCACCGATGTTCTCGCCCACCTCAATGTCGGCGATGTCGATCGACACGATCTGAAACGCCGTCTGGGCGTCGAGCCCCCGCTGGAGCACGGCCTTGGAGATGGTATCGGGATGCTCCATCACCTCGAAGTGGCTCATCGCCGAACCGATCGACGTGATGATCCCCTCGCCCACTCGCGCGATGATCGTCTCCTCCGTCGCGCCGCCGATCAACTGCTGAAGATTGGTCCGCACCGTCACGCGGGCCCGGATCCGCAACTCCACACCGTTCTTGGCGACCGCCGAGAGCGTCGACTTTCCGCTGGCCGTGTCGGGGCAGTCGATCACCTTCGGGTTGACACTCGTCTGCACGGCATCGAGCACATCGCGGCCGGCCAGGTCGATCGCGCAGGCGCGGTCGAAGTCGAGGTCGAGATCGGCCCGATGGGCAGCGATCAGCGCCCGGATCACGCGGGGCACGTCGCCGCCGGCGAGATAGTGGGCCTCCAGCCGTCGGCAGCTGATGTCGCGACCGAGGCCGGCCTGCGTGGCCATGATTTTGGCCTGCACGATCGTGCGGGCATTCACCTTCCGAAGCGTCATGCCGACCAGCTCCATGAACGTGACGGCCGCCTTCGACCAATAGGCCTGAAACCACAGCTGGCCATAGTTGAAGAGCAACAGCAGCATCGTGAGGGCGGCAAGGCCCAGAATCACGGCAGCGACGACAAGCAGTGGGGCGGGCATGACCTGGCAGGCTCCTGGTGAGGGAGGTGGAAAAATTTCTCTGTAAGCCTAGTTCGCGATCAGGCGACGATCCACCCGCCGCCGAGCAAGGTTTCGCCGGAATAGCAGACCGCCGGCTGGCCTGGGGAAATTGGCCCGGGAGAACGGTCAGGGCCGCCGGTAAATTCCGCACAAAACCGACCATCGGCCAGCGGCGTGACCACCGCCGGCGCCGGAGTTCGCTGGGCTCGACACTGCACCTCGCATGCAAACGGCCCCCGGGGCGGCTCAACCGCCCAGGTCGCCTCGGCCGCCTCCAGCCGGTGCTGCGGCACATCGTGGCGACTCCCCACGACCACGCGGCAGGTGTCGGGCTCGATTCCTACCACATAGAGCGGCGTGCCCACCGCGACCCCGAGCCCCTGTCGCTGGCCGACCGTAAACTGCTCGATGCCTTCATGCCGGCCGAGCACGCGGCCGTCGAGGGCCACGATCTCGCCGGCCCGCGAGCCTGGAAGCCGCGCTGCCACGAGGCGAGCATGCTCGCCCGGTGGCACAAAGCAGATTTCTTGGCTGTCAGGCTTGTCGGCCGTAACGAGGCCGAGAGAAGTGGCTCGCTCCCGGACCTCGCGTTTCGTGAGTTCGCCCACCGGCAGCAGCATCCGGGCGAGGCGGTCGCGACGGATGTCGAAGAGTACATAGGACTGGTCACGATCGGCATCAAGTCCGCGGCGCAGGTGGGGGTGGCCGGGATCGTGGGCGAGCCGCGCATAGTGCCCGGTGGCTACGTGGCTGGCGCCGATCGCATCGGCGTAGTCGAAGAGCCGGCCAAACTTGAGCCACGAGTTGCACCGCACGCACGGGTTTGGCGTACGGCCGCGGCCGTATTCGTGGGCAAAGTAATTGATGATCCGCTCAAAGTCATCGGTGAGGTCGAGGGCGTAGAGGGGAATGCCGAGCCGGTCGGCGACGCGGCGGGCGTCGAGAGCATCGGCGGCCGAGCAGCAGCCCTGATGGCCGGGCTTCGGGGGGGCGAGGATCGGCAGGCCGCCGGCCGTGGCCGGTGGCAGGGCGGGCTGGCCATGCCTCATGAACACGCCAACGCAGTCATGGCCGGCTTCGACGAGCAAGGCTGCCGCCACGCTCGAGTCGACACCGCCCGACATTGCCACGACGATCCGGGATGTGCTCATAGATGCATTATGCGGTATGCGGCTCGGGGTTTCCCGTGCCACATCGCCGGACGCTCACTGCGGACATCCTGTCCTCCGTTTGCTCGATACCAGCTTCGCTTTCGGCATCCTGCCTGCGCTCGCTGCCAACGCCGGCTCCGTAGTACGGGCAACCCCTCGCTAAATCGCCTTACGCTGCGTCGCTTGAGGCGACGCACCATTCCGACCAGAGGTCGGCAAGGAAATGCAGGCCAGGGATGGCCGCATTTCCGTAAAGCTAGTACGTGATCACCGATTCCACGCGGTGCGGCCTGAGGCGGTCGCGGCCGCCGAGGGCTTCAAGTTCCACCAGGAAGGCGGCGCCGGCGACGACACCACCGGCTGCTTCGATCAGCTTCGTGCAGGCATCGGCCGTGCCACCGGTGGCGAGCACGTCGTCGACCACGAGCACCCGCGCCCCGTCGGTCAGGATGCCGCGGTGCATCTCGAGCGTGTCGCGGCCGTATTCGAGATCGTATTCATGCGCGATCGTGTCGGCCGGCAACTTGCCCGGCTTCCGAACCGGGATCACACCCACCCCCAGTTCCAGCGCCAGCGGCGTGGCAAAGAGGAAGCCGCGGGCCTCGACCGCCGCCACCGCCGTGATCCCCGCGGTGTGCCATGGGGCCGCGAGCCGGCGGACCGCCACGGCCAGCGCCTCCGGATGGGCCAGGAGCGGCGTGATGTCACGAAACAGGATGCCCGGCTTGGGGAAGTCGGGAATCGGACGGATGTGGTCGGCGAGATTCATGCCGGGAGCGTACCGGGCCTACGCTCCCCGCCGCAACTGGATCGTCGCCTGCGGCACGCCGTCGATCTCCATCGCGAGGTTGGCAAGCGTCTCCGACTCGATCTGCCGCACACGCTCCCGCGTGAGACCGAGCACCGCGCCGATCTCCTTGAGCGTCATCGGCTCGCCCCCTTCGAGGCCAAACCGCAGCTTGATGATTGTCGAGGCCCGTGTGTCGAGCTCGTCAATCCGCTTGAGCACATGCTTGAGCGTGTCGTGGTTGAGCAGCACGTCGGCGGGGCACTTGGCATTCTCATCACGAACGATGTCACTGAGCGACCAGCCCTCTGCCTGATCCGTCTGCGGGGTGGCGGTGTGCACCGTGATCGCCTTTTTGATGATCGGCAGCTTCTTCTTGGCCAGGCCGAGCATCCGCGCGATCTCCTCCGGCGTCGGCGTGCGGCCGAGCGTGTCAGAAAGCCGGGCTGTGGCCCGTCGCCACTTCGAGAGCAATTCCACCATGTAGGCCGGAATGCGGATTGTCTTGCCGTTGTTGATTAGGGCCCGTTTGATCGACTGCTTGATCCAGTAGCTGGCGTAGGTGCTGAATCGTGTGCCCACCTTCGGATCGAAGCCCTCGACTGCCCTCAGGAGGCCGAGGTTGCCCTCCTCGATCAGGTCGGGCAGCGGCAGGCCGCGGTTGGCGTAGCCGCGGGCGATGCTCACCACCAGCCGCAGATTGGCCCGCACCATGTGGTCTCGGGCGGCGGCATCACCGCGGGCGATCGCTTCGGCAAGTCGCTTCTCATCAGCGGCTGTCAGGAGCGAGATCTCGTTGATGTCGCGTAGGTAGGTCTCGAGTGGATTTTGAACGGCGGACGACGGTGGCTTGCGGCGGCTACTCGGCATGGCGTGGTGATTGGCTCCCTGGATGAATGAAATACGGAGAGAATCGCGTTGCGCCGCGTGGCATCGCCGATGGCACGGAAACGTGGCACGGATAACCTATCGGCCCTCTCTGCTTGGAGGCTGCACAAGCCCGGGAAAAAAGGCGGGTTGTATCGCCTGGAGGGGCCGCGCCCGTTTTTCAATCGTCGCGGTTGTCGGGCCCGAGCGTGCGATCAAGAAATTCGAGCAGTGCCTCGCCGGCGGCGCTCGAGCGGCTCAGGGGCACGTCATGCGCGGCGTCAAGCATCACGAGCCGGCTGTCGATGCCCGCCGCCTTGAGCGCCGCGTCGAACTGTATGCTCTGCTCGGGGGACACGGTCGCGTCGCGGCGGCCATGCACGATGAGCACCGGCGGTCCGCCGGGCGCAACGTGGGCCAGTGGGCTGGCCCGTTGGGCAACCTCCCGAAATTCTGGCAGCGGTCCGCCTACCAGCAGGCTCGCCGGCGACATCGGGCGGTCGTGTTCCGGCCCCAGCGTGGTGAGGTGCGTGGGCGCGGCGAACAGGCTAATCGCCGCCACCTGTGGCAAGACCCCGTCGGCCGGTGGCTCAGTCCACAGGCCGGCCAGCGCCGCAAGATGGCCACCCGCAGCGGCCCCGGCCACGCAGACTCGCTCAGGGTCGATGCCCCAGATTGCGGCGTTGCTTTCGATCGCGGTGAGAGCCGCCAAGCAGTCATTGACTTGCGCCGGAAACGTCGCCTCCGACGAGAGCCGGTAGCCGATGCTGGCCACGGCATAGCCCTCGCGAGCCAGCCAGGTGACCGGGCAGTCGACCTTGCTGCCAGTCCGCCAGTTTTCCCCGTGAATCCATACGACGAGCGGCAGATTGCCGCCGCAGCCGGCCGGGAGATAGATATCAAACCGCTGGCTCGGCAGGCAGCCGTTGAATGCCGGCTGATCACGATGGACCACCGGTTTGCCGGCGCTGGAATGACCGCCATCTACCGTCGCTGACAGCGTGAGCAGCGGCATGGGAATAATCCTCGGCTGTCCATCGTTGTCTGCCGCTGCAGGCTCCGAAAGCGTTCCCCGCCGCCGCGCCCGCCGCTGTGCCCGCCGCGACATCCGCGGTTCTACCTCGACGCCGAAGGGCGCGTCGGCCGGTGGACGTGGATCGTTGGCGCAGGATGGTTCCTGGAGTGTCGCCAGGCAGGCGATCACTCCGACGATGAGACAGCGAATCCCGGTCGCGTCGCTGCGAGACATGGCGCTCCGTTGGCTGACGTTACCGACGGCCGGCGAGTTGGCCCGCCGGCTTCAGTTCATCAATGATCTTGGGAATGTAGCGGCCGAAGTACTTCGGCAACACGCTCACGGTCAAGCAGTCTACGGATGGGGCGCGGCCGAAGAAAGCGGTTGGTGGGAGGCCCGGGCATGGAGAAGGATCAGGGCAAATGGCACCCACCAGATCAGATCGTTTGTGGGCAGCGTCACCCCGAAGGCTGCCGGCACCTCCCCCTTGAACACGCCCATGACATAGCCCAACGGCCCAAAAATCTTGCCCAGAAATCCAACCAACACGATCGGCCAGTGCCGCACCGGATCGCGGGCAGCGGCAAGGTAGCCGATCCCGTAGACACCCACGATCATTCCCACGCACTGCCAGATGAAGGGATATCGCGGCTGCTCCATCCCGGTGAGCGTAAAGAGCCAGGCAGGTAGCAACACGGTGAGCCCGCCCCAGAGCAGGTTGTAGATGCCGGCCGCGACGAGCCAGTGCGACATCCAACGCGGCGTGACGGCGGTGGCAGATGAAGACATGGGGCAGTTCGGAGGGAAGGTAGCCCCAATCATAGGGCGCTCGCAGATTAGCTGTAGTGACGATCAGGCCATCCAGAAAAGGTAGGCTCGGGGGTCGGCGAACGCTCGAGGAGGGTTGGGCGTATCCTCGCCCGGCGACGAGACTTTTTGCCGCCCCCGAGCCGGCAAGACACGTCGGCCGGCTGGCGCTCTGTAGGCCGGGCAAGCTGCATAAACCCTGCCGATCCGGCAGATAGTGATCATGCCGGGGAGCGGTCTGTAACGATTGTTCCACATGTGCGTGTGATGCTGCGGATGGTGATCGGTCTTTTGCTGGCCGGCGTGGTCGGGGCGATCGCCGACTGCGCCTCGGGCCAGGCTCCCGCAGTCTCCGACATCCCGCCCGAAGATGTCCGGCTGAGTTGGGAAGACAACGGCTTCGAGAGCGGCCCCGACCGTCGACTCCATCCGCTCCGGCTCGAGGCTCGCGATATTTTTACCTACGGCTGGATCGAGGCCGGCATCGGGGCCAACAACTGGGGCAGCCCCTTCAACGGCCCGATCACGATGAACGACCGCAATTGGCAGGGGCAGGTCAACCAGATCTATCTCGTGAATGAGCGGGTGGCCGACACATCCGCCGGCGGCTGGGACTGGGGCCTGCGGGTCGATCTGCTCCTGGGCACCGACTACTTCTATACGACCGCCCGCGGCCTCGATGCCTATGCCTATCGCGACTACGGTATCGAAAACGTCGCCTCGTGGGCCTTCACGAAGGACTACGGTCTCGCGATGCCGCAGCTCTATGCCGATCTGGCCGTGGGCGATCTCACGCTTCGCTTCGGCCACTTCTACAGCATCCTCGGCTACGAGCAGGTACCCGCGGTGGGTAACTTTTTCTACACCCACTGCTTCTCGATGCAGTTTTCTCCCTTCACGTTCACCGGCTTCTACGGGATGTGGGAGGTGGCCGAGGGCGTCACGATCTACTCCGGCATGCACTCCGGATGGAACAACTTTACCGAACCGATGCCAACCAGCGGCAACTGGGCGATTGTGAATCGCGACTATCCCGGCTCCGGCAGCACCGCCGCCTACCTGGGCGGCATGACGTTTGAAAACGCCGACCAGACGCAGACGCTTGCCATCATGGCGACCAGCGGCAACGAACTTACGCCGCTGGGCACCGATCCGGCCGCCGGGTCGCTGGTGGGCAATCGTTCGCTGATCAGCACCGTCTACACCAATCGGCTCACCGACCGACTCACCTACGTGTTCCAAAATGACAATGCTTGGCAGTTCAATGCCAACGTCGCCCCGGGCAATGCCGGGCAGCCGCCCGACCTCGCCCAGTGGTATTCGTTCAACCAATACCTGTTTTGGAAGTTTTCCGACGAGTGGATGGGGGGCGTGCGACTGGAGTACTTCCGCGACAACAACGGCTACATCATCGCCGCCCCGCTGCGGAATCAGGCCGAGAAGGGAAACCCCGGCTACTACACCGGCGGCTTCGCGGGCAGCTTCTGGGAGCTCACGCTCGGTCTCAATCATTACCCGAATGAAAATTGGGTGATCCGGCCGGAGCTACGGTATGACTGGTTTTCGCCCAACACTGCAGCGACGCCGCTTCCCTACGGCAAGCCGCTCGGCCAGGAGATCGGCGCGGGGGGCAGTCAGTACGGCCAGTTTTACGCGGGCTGTGATGTGATCTTTCAGTTTTAGCCGTCCGCATACGAATCAGCGATTGATCTTCTGCGCGCTGCTGCGAAAGATTCCGCGTCTGGGCCAGCGACGGCGCGGGTTTCTGCAGGGACGTCTCCCCATTCATCCCTGCCGGAGATTCCCGCCATGAGCGTTTCCACCACGAAGGCCGCCGCCGCGATGTGAGTCCGCGCGTTATTGCGGTGATGATGACTTGAGAAACTGCTGGTGACAGTGGTGGTGAAAATCGTGATCATCGGTGGCGATGCCTCGCCCGCGCCCCGTTTCCGATGATGAGCTGCCATCGCTCAGCGAGCAGCTCGGCACGATCCTGATCGGTGTGTTTGCCGGTGGGATCGCGGTGGTGTTTCATGCTGTCATGAATCTCGCCGAGGAGACCCGCGCCGAACTCGCCATGCTCGCCGACAGCCACAGCCTGCTGGCCGAGGCGGGCATCGTGCTGGCCTGCGGCCTTCTCGCGGCGGCGGCGGTGGCGCTGGTGCGGAATGTGGCACCCGAGGCCGAAGGGAGTGGCATCGCGGCGGTACTCGAAGCCCAGCGGTCGCCCGGCCCGATCCGCGCCCTGCGGATTATGTGGGTGAAGTTTGTCGCCGGCTTTTGCGGCCTTGCCTCGGGTATGCCGCTGGGCCGCGAAGGGCCGAGCGTGCAGATCGGTGCGATGGCGGCGGTGCTCCTGCGGCGGTATGGGCCGCGGCTCTTTTATCGTCAGCGGTCGCTCTATCAGGGGGCGGCGGCGGGCATTGCGGCAGCCTTCAACGCGCCGCTCTCCGGGGTCGTCTTCGCGTTTGAATTGCTCGGCCAGCCGTTCACCACCCGCAACGCCTTTGAGACGATCCTTGTCTGCGGCATTGCCGACTGGGTGTGTCGGATGTTTCACGGCCCGGTGCTCGAGCTACCGATCCTGATCGATGGATTCCGGGAATGGACGGAGTTGCCCACCTTCGCGCTGGTCGGCCTGTGGGCGGGGCTGGTGGCACTGGTGTTTCAGAAGCTGCTGCTGGTGTGTGCCCGCTGGTTTCATGCTCGGGCCCGCAGCAATGCTGCAGCGATTGCGGCGACGGGAGCCTGGGGCGGGCTGCTCGGGGTTGTGCTGCTGGAGTGGCCGCAGTTGCTCGGCATCGGCCACGAACTCTTTGCCACCTCGATCGCCGGCACGCTCCCGCTGGCGATGGCCGCGGCGGCGTTGGCGGCGCGGATTCCGCTCACGGCGGTGAGCTATGCCACCGGAGCGCCCGGTGGGCTGATCGTGCCGGCGCTCCTCTTTGGTGTGCTCTCCGGGCATGTCTTCGCCGACGGGTTTGTGGCGGTGGTCGGCCCGGTCGAGCCCGATTTTCATGCAGTCTGTCTTGTGGCCGGCATGGCGGCGAGCATCGGCGCGTTGTTTCGCACACCCCTTACGGCGATGATCATGGCGGTGGAGATCACCGGCGCGTATTCCTGCCTGCTCGAGATCTCGATTGCGTATGTTGCGTCGCACATGCTGTTGGGACTGGCCCGCGAGCCCGATCTCTACTCCGCCCTCAAGCGGATCCACTCCAGCCACGCATCATCGTGATGCTCGCCGGCGGTTGGCGGTGAAGGAAGCGTTCTGTTAGGATCTTTGCGTTCGGAGGTCGGGAGTGTTCGGCCTCAATAGTCTGCCCCCGTGACGGTTCGTCTCGCGCCGATTCTCTCGGCATGTCGGGCCGGGGGCCTTTCCCGTCGATCGTGCGGCGGCGTCGGCTTATCGACGCGGCCATTTTTGTCCCCTCGTGAGGCCCCTATCGCCTTGATCGTCGTCGGACCGTTCGACGACACGCACATTCACTCCGCAGGAAGGTTGCAGCAGACATGCTCGCGTTTCCCCATCGCATCGTCTTTATCGGGTTTGGCTCCGTCGCGCGCTGCACCCTCCCGATTCTCCTCAAACACATCGCGATCCCGCCCAGCCGGGTCATGATCATCGACTTTAACCCCGCTGAGCCGCAGCTGAGACCCTGGCTCGAGCAGGGCGTGCGACTGGTGAAAGATCGCATTGCCCCCGACAGCCTCGATCGCATCCTCAGCCCGCTGCTTTCCCCCGGCGATCTCCTTATTGATCTGGCCTGGAATATCCACACCGGCGAGGTGATCGACTGGTGCCACGGCAAGGGTGTGATGTACATCAACACGGCCGTCGAGTTGTGGGATCCCTATGATTTTCCGGCGGGCACGCATCCCACCGAGCTCACGCTCTACTCCCGCCACATGGAGCTGCGGCAGATCCGTGACCGGTGGACGGAGCGGGGGCCGACAACGGTTGTGGAGCACGGCGCCAATCCCGGGCTCATCAGTCATTTCACGAAGCAGGGGCTGCTCGACATCGCCGAGGCCTTGCTTGCCGAAAAGCGGCTTGCCGGCGAGCGGGCCGACCGGGTTCGCGACCACATGCAGGCGCAGGCTTTCAACCTGCTGGCCCGCGATCTCGGCGTGAAGGTGATCCATTGCAGCGAGCGGGATACGCAGATCACGGAGCGGCCGAAGGAGGTCGATGAGTTTGTCAACACCTGGAGCGTGGAGGGCTTCCGCGAAGAGGGCACGATGACGGCCGAGCTCGGCTGGGGCACCCATGAAAAGGAGCTGCCCGAGTTTGCCTATGACCACGAGCACGGGCCCGGCGGGCAGATCTGCCTGGCGAGGATGGGGATTAACACGCTCGTGACCAGCTGGGTGCCGTATCACACGATCGTCGGCATGGTGGTGCGGCATGGCGAGGCCTTCACGATCACCGACCATCTCACGGTGTGGGAAGAGGAGCAGGCCGCCTACCGACCGACGGTCTGCTACGCCTACTGCCCGAGCAACGCCGCCATCGCCAGCCTCTGGGAGCTGCGGGGTCGCAACTACAAGATTCAGCCTCGCGAGCGGATCCTCTACGACGAGATCACCAGCGGCTCCGATATTCTGGGCGCACTGATCATGGGGCATCCGTTCACGAGCTGGTGGTGTGGGTCGGATCTCTCGATCGACGAATCGCGGCGGCTCGTGCCGGGGCAGAATGCCACCACGATGCAGGTGGCGATTTCGGTGGTGGCAGCAGTGATGTGGATGATCGAGCATCCAATGTGTGGATTTCGGGTGCCCGACGAGTTGCCACACGAGGCGATCCTGAAAGTCGCGAAGCCGTATCTGGGCAACTTCATCTCCACGCCAAGCGATTGGACGCCGCTGGCCGACTACGAAAATCCGTTCGAGGGCTACAATCAGCCGCAGCAGGATCCAGACGACGTCTGGCAGTTCAAAAACTTTTTGATCACCGATGGTGGGTGAGTGAGGAGCTGGTCATGGCAGAGCGACGTGCGACGGCAGGGAATGGACAGGCCTCGCGGCCCTGGATCGACGGCCTGATCACCTCGGGCCTGCCCCGTGATCACTTTCCCGCCGAGGGGGCCGATCCCGACACCGTCTGCGACGTGCTCACCGAAGAGCTGCTACTCGACGGCAACAGCAAGCAGAATCTCGCCACCTTTTGCCAGACGTGGGAGAGCCCGCAGGTGCATCGCCTGATGGATCTGGCGATCGATAAAAACCTGATCGACAAAGATGAATATCCGCAGACTGCCGAGATCGAGCAGCGGTGCATCGCGCTGTTAGCCGACCTCTGGAATGCGCCGGGGCAGCCGGTGGGCTGCTCCACGGTGGGCTCGAGCGAGGCGGCATGGCGGCGAAGTGGCGGTGGCGGGCCCGGCAGAAGGCGGCCGGCAAGCCTGCCGACCGGCCCAACATGGTCTGCGGCAGCGTGCAAATCTGCTGGAAAAAGTTTGCCCGCTACTGGGATATCGAGATGCGGGAAGTTGAGATGAAGCCGGGCCGGCTGTGCCTTGAGCCGGAAGACGTGCTGGCCCAGGTAGACGACAACACGATCTTCGTGGTGCCCACCCTCGGCGTCACCTATCACGGCCTCTATGAAGACGTCGCCGGGATCGCCGCGGCGCTCGATGCGCTCCAGCAGAAGACCGGCCTCGATGTACCGATCCATGTCGATGCGGCCAGCGGGGGATTCGTGGCGCCGTTCACCGATCCCGATCATGCACCGTGGGATTTTCGGCTGCCGCGGGTGAAGTCGATCAATGCGTCGGGCCACAAGTTTGGCCTGGCGCCGTTGGGCGTGGGCTGGGTGTTGTGGCGGGAGCCGGCCGATCTGCCCGACGACCTCGTCTTTCATGTGAGCTATCTCGGCGGCGACATGCCGACCTTTCAGATCAACTTTTCGCGGCCGGCGGGGCAGGTGATCGCGCAATACTTCGACTTTGTGCGGCTCGGCCGGGAGGGCTACACCACGATCCACGAAGAGTCGCATGCGGTGGCGCAGTATTGCGCCGGTGAGATCGGTAGGCTCGACGGGTTTGAGATCGTGCACGACGGTGATCCAAAGCGGGGCATTCCGACGGTGGTATGGACGCTGGATGAGGGGGCGGCGAAGTCCTACACGCTGTACGATCTCGCCGACCGCCTCCGGATGCGGGGCTGGCAGGTGCCGGCCTATCCATATTACCGGGGAGCTGGTCGGGAAGGCGTTTCAGCGGATTCTCGTGAAGCGGGATTTCAATCGCGAAATGGCCGATCTGCTGCTGCGGGACATTCGGCAGGCTGTGGCATATCTGGAGGCCCGCCCGGCGGCGGCGGGAGGCGCCACGGCGCAGGGCGGATACAGTCATTTGTGATGGCTCATGATCTTGCTGATCTGATTGCAAACCTTGCCTCCACCGATGCCGACACTCGGGCGGCGGCGGCGGAGTCGCTTGGCCAAATGGCCACCGATGCGGCGCCGGCGGCGGTCGCGCTCGTGGAGGTCTGTCGCGATGCCGATGACCGCGTGCGAGAATGGGCGGTGGCGGCGCTGGAAGATCTGGGGCCGCCGCTGGAAGACGCGGTGTCGAAGCTGACTTTGCTGGTGAGCGACAAGAATCCGCTCACGGGCTACTGGGCGGCCACGCTCCTCGGGCGGTGTGGTGAAGGGGCGGCGAGTGCGGTAGACGCGCTGGCGAAGGCCGTCGATTCCGGTGCCGACCTTGCCGTCCGCGAGCGGGCGGCATGGGCATTGGGGCAGATCGGCGCTGCGGCCTCGGCAGCCCGCGGTGTCTTGGAAAAGGCTGCGGCCGCCGCCGATGAGCGGTTGGCGCGGCTTGCCAGCGCCGCGCTCGCGGGCCTGGGGGAGACAGGCTGAAGCCTGTCTTGCTTCGACAGGCGGAGCCTGTGCTGCGCTACCCTTTCCTGCCGATAAACCTCGGCAGGGGGGCCGCGGGTGGCGAAAAAGAAGAAGACGGTTACGAAGAAGTCGTCGTCATCGCTGACGTCGATGTGGCTCTCTCTGACCACGATCATGTCGCTTGTCGGCGGAACGGGCGTGTCGGGCTGGGTGAATCCCGACCTGCCCGTTATCGGGCCGATCGTGACGTCGGTCATGTCGATGTCGTCCGGCTCGTCGACTGCCCAGTCCGGCGTCCCTCCTGCCGGCATGCAGCCCGGCGGAACATACCCCGCCACCATGCAGCCAGCCACCACGATGACAGCCGGCTGGGGCGGGGCAGTGCAGCCGCCGCAGCCACAACAGTGGGGGGCGGCCTCGCCGACCACGCCCGCCGTGCCGCAGCGGCCGATGGCTTCGGGCAGTCCGCCGCTGGCATCGATTTCCTATCCGCCGCCCCCACCGGCTCCGCCGCCACCCCCGCCAGCAGCCAGTGGCAAGCCGCCGGATGCGTTGCTCATCTGCAGCTTTAATATCCAGGTGTTCGGCGAGTCGAAGCTGGCCAAGCCGGAGGTGGTGGAGGTGCTCGCCCGGGTTGTGCGGATGTTCGACATTGTGGCGATCCAGGAGGTGCGGGCGAAGTCTGATTCGGTCGTGCCTACGTTTGTGCAGGCGGTGAATGCCAATGGCAGCCAATACCACTGGGTGATCGGGCCGCGGCTGGGCCGCACGGTGAGCAAGGAGCAATACACGTTTGTGTATGACACGGCCCGGGTCGATGTCGATTCATCGTCGGTGGGCACCGCGCCCAACCCGGGCGACAAACTGCATCGACCGCCGATGTTTGCCCGGTTTCGCACGCGAGCCAATCCGCCGGAGTCAGCGTTTACGTTTTGGATGGTCGATATCCACACCGATCCCGATGAGGTGCCGCAGGAGGTCGATGCGTTGGCCGACGTGTTCGTGGCGATGCAGCATGCCCGGCCTGATGAAGACGACGTGATTCTGCTCGGCGACCTGAATGCGGCTCCCAATCAGTTTGGGCGGATCGCGCAGATACCCAACATCGGCTGGGCGGTGTCCGGCACCACCACCAACACTCGCCGCAGCAAGACCTACGACAACATCATCTTCAGCCGCGCGGCGACAGCCGAGTATCTGGGCCGCTGGGGCGTGCTCGATCTGCAGAGCACCTTCGGGCTGTCGCTCGATGACGCCCTCAAGGTCTCAGACCACAATCCCGTCTGGGCCGCGTTTTCCCCTTGGGAAATTCGCCAGTAGGACAGTCTTCAGCCTGTCCTACCCGTGCCCGACCCGCAGGCCGGCCCACACTGCCACCAGGCCGAGCGCGTTGGTCGCCACCACATACGCCAGCGCCAACCCGGGCCGGCCGCCGCTGAGCATCTCGGCCGATTGAAATGCGAAACTCGAATACGTCGTGAAGCCACCGAGCAGGCCGACCAGCAGCACTACCTCCTGCTCCGTGGGGATCGCCCGCGCGCGGGCCAGCGCGAAGATCGCGCCGAAGGCAAATGAGCCAGCCACGTTCACAAAGATCGTGCCCCAGGGAAAGTCGGAGCCGAGGAGCTTGGTGGCGAGCGTGGTGCAGCCGGCTCGCAGGATCGTGCCGATGGCTCCGGCAGCGCCGACCAACAGGGCGTTTGTGATCACAGGCATCAGGTCTCCTCTGATTGCATCGGGCCGCGTTCATCCGGGCAAACTGCGCAAGCCGGTGAAAACCAAACCAGCTCTGGCTGACGTGCGTATAGTTCACCAACGGGCCGAGAAACCGACAACCACGGAGGGTTGAATCATGGATTCGCACTTCAACGAGTATCTGGCAGCGGTGGCAGGTATGCGGGAGATCTACGGCGAGGCGAGCGACGAGACGCCTACCGACTTTCAGCAGGTGGAAGTCATCGCGGTCGCGGAAGCGGTGGCATGAGGCCGTGGTGGCGGAGCGGTTCCAGTTCGCTCCGGACCAGAATCGATAGGACATCGCTGTCCGTGGCCCGCGCCCAAGTAAACCGCTAACTCCCCGAGTAGGGCTCGAACCTACAACCTAGCGGTTAACAGCCGCTCGCTCTACCATTGAGCTATCGGGGATCGAAGCCTTCAAAATACACAATGCGGCTGCGGAAATCGATACGTCCGCTGGCAGGTCCCGCCGCGTCATGCGAAGCACGCCGCCGCCTCACACGCCAGGGCCCAGCGGCCCATTCGCCGGCCTCGCCGCTCACTCCGCAGCGGCGTCGGCCGCCGGATCCCGCTGCTTTTCCATCAGCACGCGGTTTCCCGTCGTGTTGTATTCCAGCCGTGTCATGAACGACCGCATCAGCATCACCCCGCGGCCGTTGGGCACATCAAGCCGCTCCTCCAGCGTGCAGTCAGGGATCGACTTCGGATCGAAACCCGGCCCCTGATCGGCTACCTCGATTCGCACCATCTGCGATGACACCCGGCAGACCACATGCACAGTCTTCGACTCGTCCAACTTGTTGCCATGCACGATTGCGTTGGTGATCGCCTCTTCAGCTGCAAGGTGAATCGCAAACACGTCAGACTGTGGCCACCCGTGAGTGGCAAGCTGGTCGAGCAACTCCTCCATGATGTGGCGACTCGCGCCACGCTCACTGGGGAGGTGGAGTTCCTTGTGCCAGCCGTTGGTCTTGGTTCCCATCACACTCGCCTTGCTCCGCCTCAGGCGTCAAGGGCCGCCACGGCCTCGGCCACGTCTTTGCGGATGTCAAACACTTTGTTCAACTTGGTGATCTTAAACACCTCAAGAATCTCCGGCCGGATGCTGCACAGCGACAGCCGGCCCTGATGCCCCTTCATCTTGCGGTCGAGCGTGATCAGTTTGCCGAGGGCGGCACTGGAGAGGTATTCGACATGCGAGAAGTCGAGGGCCAGCGACCGGCGGCCGTCCTGCTCGATGAGACCGAGGATTTCTGAGCCCATCTCCTGAATGGCCGACTCGTCGAGAATTTTTTTGTCGACGATTTGTACGACCGTCACGGGGCCGTGGGCCGAAACGTCGATGCGGCGGTGTGTGGACATGGGGGAACCTGTGGCTGCCTTCCTTCCGAAAACCCTTACTCTGCCAGTTTGGCAGCGGTTTGGCCAGCCGTTGCGGTGATGCTGCGTTGATAACTTGGTTCGAATCCCGCTCAACCCCCGCCAAGTCGCCGCGGATTGCTCCCAGCCGCGGCGTCTGGCGCGCCAGTTGCATTCCGCTGGAAAACCGGTCTGCTGGAGTCTTTTCCGGCAGTCGGCGGGCCGCGCTGGTGTCGCGGCCGTCGCAAAAATTGTCAACCTCGATCGTCCTCACCCGTTACCCCCGTCAGGAGAAAGGCATCCCCGATGTCAGCCACTGCGACCAAGCCCGCCAAGAAGAAGGCCACGTTGATCCCCCTCGGCGACCGTGTGGTCGTGGAACGCGAACAGAGCGAGCAGAAGACTGCCGGCGGCATCGTGCTGCCCGACTCCGCCAAGGATAAGCCCGCCCGCGGCACGATCGTGAGCGTTGGTGAGGGCAAGATGGACGACAAAGGCAACCGCCACGCCCTGCAGGTGAAGCCGGGCGACCGAGTCGTGTTTACCAGCTACGCCGGCGAGCCCTTCAAGGTGGGCGACGACGAGCTGCTCCTCATGCGGGAAGACGACATCCTCGCGATCCTCGGCTGATCCGTCTGACCTGTCCCCCGATTTCACACATTCCCACACCCTTTTTTGGAGACTTGAAACCATGGCCAAGATGATGGCATTCGATCAGGAAGCCCGCGAAGCGATGCGGCGGGGCGTTTCGAAGCTCGCCCGCGCGGTGAAGGTGACCCTCGGCCCCAAGGGCCGCAACGTGATCCTGCAGAAGAGCTTTGGCTCGCCGACGGTCACGAAAGACGGCGTCACGGTCGCCAAGGAGATCGACCTCGAGGACGTCTATGAAAACATGGGCGCCCGGATGGTCCGCGAAGTCGCCAGCAAGACGAGCGACGTCGCCGGCGACGGCACCACCACCGCCACCGTGCTCGCCGAGGCGGTGTTTAACGAGGGCCTCAAGGCCGTCGTGTCGGGCGTGAACCCCGTCCAGATGAAGGCCGGCATCGAGAAGGCGGTCGAGGAGATTTCCGACAAGCTCCGCGGGATGTCGATCCCGGTGAAGGGCAAGAAGGAGATGGCCCAGGTGGCCGCCATCGCCGCCAACAACGACATGGAGATCGGTGAGCTGCTCGCCGAGGCCATGGATAAGGTCGGCAAAGACGGCGTGATCACGGTGGATGAGGGCAAGAGCCTCAAGACCGAGATCGAGTTTGTGGAGGGAATGCAGTTTGACCGCGGCTACCTGTCGCCCTACTTCGTGACCGATCCGCAGCACATGCAGTGTGTGCTCGAAGACTGCTACATCCTGGTCTACGAGAAGAAGATCTCCACGGTGAAAGACATCGTGCCGATGCTCGAGGCCGTGGTGAATGCCGGCAAGCCGCTGCTGATTGTGTGCGAAGAGGTTGACGGCGAGGCCCTGGCCACGCTGGTGATTAACCGGCTCCGCGGCACCTTCAAGGTGGCGGCCGTGAAGGCGCCGGGCTACGGCGACCGTCGCAAGGCGATGCTGGAAGACATCGCGATTCTCACTGGTGCGACGGGCATCTTCGAGAATCTCGGCATGAAGCTCGACAGCATTGGCCTCGCCGAGCTTGGCAAGGCGAAGAAGGTGATCATCGACAAAGATAACACGACGATCATCGAGGGTGGCGGCAAGAATGCCGACATCAAGGCCCGAATCGAGCAGATCCGTCGCGAGATTGAAAACTCCACCAGCGACTACGACCGCGAAAAGCTGGAAGAGCGGCTGGCGAAACTCGCTGGCGGCGTCGCGAAGATCAACGTCGGTGCTGCGACCGAGAGCGAGATGAAGGAGAAGAAGGCCCGTGTCGAAGACGCGCTGCATGCCACGCGTGCGGCGGTCGAAGAGGGCATTCTTCCTGGCGGTGGCGTGGCGCTCCTGCGGGCCAGCTCGCAGGTGAAGCCGAAGGGCCTCTCTGACGACGAAGCGGTCGGGTTCAACATCGTGGTGCGGGCGTCTCGGGCGCCGGTCACGATGATCTCGACTAATGCCGGCCAGGACGGGTCGATCGTGTGCGAGAAGGTGCTTGGAGGTGATGGCAACTTTGGTTACAACGCCGCCACCGACAAGTATGAAGATCTCGTGAAGGCCGGTGTGATCGACCCCACGAAGGTCACGCGGACAGCCCTGCAGAATGCCACGAGCGTCTCGACGTTGCTGCTCACGAGCGATGCTTTGATCGCCGAGAAGCCGAAGGAGCAGAAGGCCAAGGGCGGCGCCGGCCACGGCGGCGACTACGACATGTATTGATCGACGTGGCCTGCGGGCCGTCAGTCGGTTATCAAACGGTGCCGGGGCGTCCTTCGGGACGCCCCGGTTTTTTTAGGACGGATGTTCTCTGGATTCAACGTGACCACTCCCTCGGTGTTGCCTTCACCGGCGATGAACTCAACCTCGTACGCCGTACTCTCGCGGTGCACGAAGACAAGCGATCCAACATCGCCTACCTGAAGCCCGTGCTCCGGAAGCGGCCGACACAGTACGCCAGAATCATGTTCCTTGATTGGCATTTGACTGATTCCTGACCCTCAGCTCTACGATGGAGCGTGCGCGCGTGTTGGCAGCGGATATTGCTGAGCCGAGCCGTGCGCCAAGGCAACGAACCCCCAGCCATTCCCCTCTCCGCCGCACCCGCCCATTTCCCCCGAAATTCCCCGGTTTTCGGCCCACCAGCCCCTGGCCGGTTTTTTTCTTGACCCTGAGTGAAATCCCTGCAAACTAATTGGTAGCCTTGTTTTGAACCGTTTTTGGGGCAGAACCGTATCAAGCAGGTCAAGGCCGCCTTCCGCGGGCGGTCGGGGCATCGCGAGATTCACGGTTCAGGGACGGCTTCCGGGCAATATCGCAGCAGTTTTCGCCGATAAATAAAAGGGTTTCGCAGTTCCATCCTCCTTCTGGCCCCACCACTATCATGAGCCCCTTCAACGCCCTCTTCGCCGCTGTCGCCCGTCCATTTCGCACCCGTTCTGAGTTGGGCTCCAGTTCCCGGCGAGCGAGTAGCCGTCGCCGGCGGCAGCGGGCGGCCGCGGCCCGTCTCGGCGGATGCGAGCAGCTCGAGCC
>JAYQOK010000005.1:0-7181 GCA_038144795.1 Candidatus Kuenenia sp.
GGATTAGGTACTACGAAGAAACGTCCGGCATATCGGCTGGCTGGACGAGTACGAGCGAGAGCAACTTCGTGATTGGATCGCAGTGTTTCTGGCTGAGAAGTCGTTTGAAGGCTGTGGCGGCATGGAAATCACCGATGAGGTACGGGTGACGATCGCCGGCCAGGCGGGGCTCCTGGTGCTGGGATTTAGGGAAGAGTATTTCGATCGGCTTCGGTCGGTACTCGTCTATCCGGGGGATTACCTCGGGCCACGCAGGACGTCACTTGACGGTGGAGGTGAATTGGAGTGGCAGGAGGTTCGACTTGGTGAGGCATGGTCGGGCGGGTGTGTGGTTTTGTCGTGGCCACGGGTCGTCGACGGTGGACGGCTACGAGACGGAGGTAGCCGAAATGTCGTGCTCCATGAATGCGCGCATCTCATCGACATGCTCGATGGTGAAGTCGACGGTGTGCCACCACTGGAGTGTGACCGTCGTGAGTGGTCGGCTGCGATGCAAGAATGCCGTGAACGGTTTGAGTGGGCAGTCGAACACGATCGGGTTGTCGCCCTCGATGAATATGCCGCAGAGGGGCCTGACGAATTTTTTGCTGTGGCAACCGAATGCTTCTTCCAAGATCCGCATTGGCTGGCCCGGAGCGATTACCGCCTGTATGACCTGCTGCGAATGGCCTGGCGGCAGGATCCGAAGTCCCGCGTGCCAAGTCGCCTCTCTCGCTGAACTCACCGATCCTCTTCGTCGGTCTCTCCCACCGCCTTTTCGTTCTCGGACGCATTGTCTGCACCCGGATCCTGGGCGGCAGCACCGGCCGCTGGTTGCGGAGTGGCGGCAGCCTCTCGCGGTGCCAGTGACGCGATGATCCCACCGGGTGAGGCCAGCAAGAGCCGATCTGTGACCGTGTTCACCACCGGCACCCGAAAGGGGGTGAGGCAGTACTGTGCGATTCGTTTCCCATCGGCTGGATTGACTAGCGCCAGCCGACCCATCTCATCGATGCACCATAACCGCCCAGACATTACGCTGAGGAGTTGGGCCTGCCGCGAATGGGACCAGAGGCGTTTGCCATCGGCGTCGGCAAGAGCTGTGAAGCCACCGGTGGCCAGCGGGAGGATGATCACATCACCAGACCGGGCTGCACCTCCAGCAACGGCATCATCCAGCGGCTCCCGCCACACAAACGTCAAGCCTGTGGGCCGGAGATCGATGCGGATGACATCGCTTGCTGCTGGTGCCGCGTTGGACGCAATGAAGATCGAAGTGTTGTCACCGGATTGAACAATAAGGGGTCGACCTGCCGGTGGACTGCCGAGCGTAAACTCTGATCGCACCCATTCCGGCAGGGCCGGGTTGAGCCACGTCATGCGCCCATCGGTTGTGGACCACAACACACCTTCTTGCAGCGGTTGCGGAGGAAGCATCACGCTGCCGTGGAGGCTGAGATCAAGGGCCGGCGTCCGCCTCCCCTGTGAGCGGGAGACCACCACGCCGGTGACTGTGGCGTCTGGTGACTGACCACCGCGCTGATCTGCCACACGCGAGAGTGCAGTTTCACGGAAGGGATTGACCGCCAGCCGCATCATTCGGCCTCCCTCCAGCGGCACATACACCCAGTCGCCGGAAATCACCGGTGCCGTGACGGAGGGGCTGGGCAGCGGTTCGCGCCACAGTGTGCGTCCGGAGAGGGAATCGATTGCGACCACCGCGAAGTCTCCGGCAATGACCACGATTCCGCTCCCTGCAGCGGGAGGACGCAGACTGCCATCGCTCCGCTGAGGAACGTATGACCAGAGAAGCGTCCCTCGTGCCGGTTGGCCGGCGTGAGGCTCGGTGTCGGAGGCCGCGGCCGCATAGGCGGCAATCCCATAGAGGCTCCCGTCACCTGCTTTGGCGATGACAATGTCATCGGTCACCGTTACGTGTGCCAGCCGAGTGGTCAATGTGTTGAAGGGCACTTGGAGGATCCACTCCCGGCGAAGTCCCAACTCCTCAGCCACGAAGGCATCAGCCAGCGTCCCACAGACCTGTTCACCGGCTGGACAGTTGGCCGCAACAAGTCCTGCGGCGAAGCACACAAATAATGTTGGCAGGGAAACACGCATGGTATTCCGGCTCAGGGGACGTGGAAAACTCTCTGGCAAGCGTAGTTCACGGGGGAGCACACGCAACATCGAGCGGCCTGAGGTAGGATCGTGCAGGTTATGAAGGCATTACGACCGACCGATCCAGCTTCACTGGTCCTCGGCTATCTCAATTTTTCATCAGGATCCTTCGATCCGGTGGCGTGGCGGGCGCTGAATGACCTCTTCGCGGCAGTGGAGACCACGCCCGGCGAAGAAGGAGCCGCTGTTGCGGAGTTGCCCGATACTGCGGCCGCTGTGGCCGGTGTGCTTCGTCACCGTTTGCGGGAATTGGAAGCGGCGGAACCTGCATTTCGGCAGGCGGCTCAAGCCTGGACTGCCCTCGATCTCGTCTTCGAACGATTTCCTTCAGCCTATCGCGAATTTCATGCCGATCTGCTTGAGCATCAGGCGGCGGGGGCGCTTGAACGGCCGTTTTTCCTGATGGCTGCCGCACAGTCTGTGCTGGCTGCGGAGGCTTCCGGTGAAGAGGGTGCTGACCGTATTATCGATCGCGTGATCGGCCAACTCAACGACTACGTTGGCTGGCGACCTGTGGCTGTCCTCGAGAATGGTCGGTTCTCCGAGCCTTACCCACATGAGCGGGTGCGGCCTCTCCCGATTTTTGTGGCTGGTGTTGGGCCAGCCCATGGTCGGTATCGGCACCTTGTTCAAGGCGCGCTCGATATTCTCGCCGCGGCTCCCTCCGACCTCTTGCGGCAGGCGGACTTCGACCTCGAGATGTTGGAAGAGTTGGCAATCGATCCGCGGGCCTTCGATTTCTTGCATCCCGCCGCCAGCCGGCCGAATTATCTTTTTGGACTGTGGGATCCCGGCCGCATCGACAATACAGGCTGCTATCGACGAATGGTGGTGCAGCAGGCCACGCTTGACGGGATTCTGTCGTGGCCTGTTACTGCAGTGGCTGACAGCGGCTCTGCAGCGGGCGACGTGGCGGACCTGCGACGGGAGTCATCAGCCGTGCTTGCGGGTGTGATGCTCATGGCTTCAGGACTGTCTGGTCATGGGCCGGGAGCTCATCAGGCGGGCTTGCCGTTAGCAGAGTTGCTTCCACGGATTGCAGGCTACCGAGATGCGTTCTATCGCTGGCTCATCGAGCAGTTGCCTGAGTCTCATCGGCTCCGGCTCGAGGAGGAGGTGCGGCGTTTGCGACAACCATTTGGCGGTGTGCGGAGGCACATCAATGCCCTCCTGGCCTCACGGCGCGCGCGACAAGTCGAGAGTGTGGCCCTCGCGGCAGTGATGTCGCGGCTGGGTCGCGCCACCGAAGCTGAGCGATTGGCAGGGGTGGTGCCGGCGGCATCGGCACGGATGTTGTCGCGAATCAGCGGTCGTATCGTTGCCGCTCAGAGGGCCTTGCGGCAGGTGAGGGTTGGGGACGACATCGCGGCAGCTGCCCAGACAGCGATCGATCATCTCGATGCAGCGACCGACCTCTTGTTTCGGGCGGTAGGCTGTGGAGCGATGATCGACCCCTGGAATATTCTTGGGCTAGCCGGCCAGTTTCCGCTTCATGAGCCGGGTGGCGAGAGTCTGCCCGATCCACGCGTTGACGACCTGATTGATGAAACGGCGGCAATTCTCGATGGCTATGCGGCCGTGTGGCGTCAGGCGGTGCTTGAGGGGGCTCAGCGGGAAGCGACGCGGGCTGAGAATGCCCTGGAGCAGTTGGCAACCTGGTGGGACCGCTACGCGACGGCAACCGTGTCGGGGGTCGATCACCTCTCTGGACGAGAGGTTCGCGATTCGACTCGTGAAGTGATTGCTTCGTTGCAGCGCCGTCATGCGTTGGGCGGAGAACCTCCTCCACCCGGATTTTGGCGGAAAGAAATGGCGTCCTTTTCCTCTCCCCGCAGCCATGCGGAGGCAACCGAGTCATTGCTCCGGGAGGGTGATCTCGACGGCGCCATGGGTTTGTTGATCTGCTGGGCATCGCTCCTCGAGGGGCCGACGCTCGAGCAGTTGGGGGGGGAGTGGCTAGCTGCTGCGGCCCGCTGGCTCGCTCGTGCATCCGTTGACCGGTCACTGAATGGCCGCTCCCGGGTCCGCCGGTTTCTCGAACTCGTCGAGGCCAACACCAGTGGCGTGGCTGACATCATTGAATTGGCTGCTGCTGGCCGGGAACCTGCCGATGCAGATGGTGAACGCTTGCTGACAGGTGTTGATGTCGAAGATGACGATCAACCTGATAGCGATGAAAGCGTGGCCAGTGCCTATGAGTCGATGGTTTGGCGGGATTCAGCTGACGATGGCGTGGATGGCGGTATGCTGGAGCATGAACAGCCTGGCGGCATGTCGGGCAGCGGCCCGGCAGCTGTCGAGCAGGCGGCCGAGTTTCTGGCAGGCTGTTCCCGTCTGCTGCGACATGCCGTGACGGCGGCGTGTGCGACCGATGTCGTGACGGCGAGTGTTGCCAGTCGAGAAGAGATCGATGCGGTCGTGGGGTGGCGACATACACTGCGTCGTCAGCGGCGGGCGATGGTACGGGCGGCTGCCCGCATTGCAGGTCGGGATGTCATTCCACCACCGGGTATGCCGGAGCCGGAAATCGATCGGATTCGTTGGCAACGGGACGCCGCTGCTGAACGGCTCGTCGATGCGGCTGTTGAGATCACCGAGACGCTCTGGATGCTTTCAGCGCGAACGCATTTTGCTGCGCCGCGATCGGGCGTCACCGGGCACCGCGCCGAGCATCGTGGACTCGTGGGTCGTCTGTTCGCGTCGATCCTCCGTGGCGATCCCATTGCCGCCCGCAGCCTGCTTGACAGTGTCTGCGGCCGGCTCGGCGGAAAGGCTGTGCTCTACGTACCGCTTTCACGTGGCGGCCGGCCGGATCGCATCGTGCGGGCTCGCAGTCGCGCGCGGCTGCTTGCGCGACTTTGTGGCTGTTTGCCGCGGATCGGCCTTGTGGCAGAAACAACGCAGGTTGTGCAGTTGGCTAAAAGTCTAGAGCGAAAGCGGCCGACAGGCGGTGCGAGCGTGAGTGAATTCGATCGGGTATTCGAGGCCGCTGCGACGGCGCTGGTGGAACGCATTGTGGAGAGTGCCCGCACCCCGTCAACCGACGGAGCGAACGACACCGGTGAAGTGGCAAAGCAACGGATTCTCGACGGGCTGGCGCTGCTGGTCCCAAAACTCCTTGAGACGTGGATGACACATGCACGGCAGCTGCGGCTCTCGGTACTCGAGCGAGTACGAGATCAGAAGGCCTTTGACGCGTTGCGGGAGTTCATCGAGCAGTATGGAGTAGGGCTTTTCACCCAGCATCTACTGACTCCACCGTCGTTGCGCGGCATATTGCGCAGCGGTGTCCGACCCTTTCTGGAGCGATTGCTCGATCGTGATCAAGAGGATGACCTCGATGAGGTTGCTGCGTCTCGTCGGCCAGGCAGGCTGATAGATGCTCTGGGTTCTGGTGTGCTTCCCATGAAAAGTGCCCAAGCAAGAATTCGCTTGGTCCTTGAATGTATCGCTGAAAATCATGCTGAATATCGTGATTGGAACTCCACTACGACCCAGTCAGATCGGGGGGAGAATATCCACATGTTGCTCGACTTTCTACGGCTCAAGGCGGAGTACGACCGGATCGCGTGGACGCTGCGGCCGGTTACCATGGCGCATCGAGTGCTCGCCCGGCGCGGTGAATCAGCCGCGGCTGGTGCGTGGCGAAGCCGGATGGAGGAAGAGACAGCTGAGACGGCAGCTGCTCTCTTAAAGCGGTTGGCGGCACTTGAACAGGAGACGGGGGTGCGGCTGGCGAGTGTTGGTGATCGTGTGCGGCGGACATTCACGACAGCCCTTGAGCAAGATGAACTTGAATCCTTTGTCGAGCCCGCGGTCAATGAGCTGATGACGGGGAAGCCGCATGGAGCGGGAGATGAACTCGAGATGCGCGCCCGTGCGTTTCTGGGGATCGCGAGCGGGTCGGGCGTTGAGGTGCCGGAGTGGCTTGAGCGGCTCACGGGCCGCGTGGATCGTTGTCTGGAGCGGGCTGAGAGTGAGACAGCCTCGGCCATCGCATTCTCGAGGTCGGGCTCACTGCCAGATGCCGTGGCGTGGATGCCCATGCGCTGGGAAGACCTCACGCAGGCTCTGTCTGGCTGATGAGACGACCTGATTACAGAGCCTTGGCCCGTAGGTTTCGGAACTCAACTTTCATCACGAGTCCAGGGTGAATCTGGAGGCCGATCGGCGCCGGCTCACGATACTTGTCACTTGTGAGTTGCGAAACCCGTTCACCATTGAGCCAGACTGTGAACGTGTCATCCTTGGCCTCGACGCGAATGCGGTTCCAGTCATCTGGCTTGAGGAATTCCGCTGCCCGGCGTGCCTGCGCCTCCTCGGGGTATTTTCCCGTGTAGAAGCTGCAGGTCATATCTTTCTTGAGGCTCCTTGATACGCCAATCTGTACCTGGACTTCCGGTTTGCGAAGCATGATTCCGCTGTCAATCTCACCGGAGAATCGCACCTCGCCTTCGACGATTACATTGCCGTAGGACTGGTCCGTGTAGAGCATTGAGCCTTTCTTCTCGGTGTCGTTTTCACCGACGATCATGCCATCAAAGACCTTCCAGTAGGGACCTCCTACCACCTTCCAGCCGGTGAGGTCTTTGCCGTTAAAGATCGAGTCGAGGCTGGCCGTAGGGGGAACTTCGGCAACAGCCGGCACTGCGAGCAAGAAAGCGGCAGTAACAACGGATTTCGTAATCGATCGCATCAGAATCCTCCAGTTGATGAGCCATGCCAATGGAAGAATAGTCCGGTACACGGTATCCCCGCAATGGTGTGCTGGTCGGCGGGCGACGGTCACCGGCTTTCCCTTCCCGATCCGCGTTACGAGACCTTGGTAGACTCTGGTGGATGACAAGGAAACGCCCAATGCCTGTGACGCGGTCATTGGCCGTCTGGCTCGCCGGCCGGATCGAGCTGGACGCCTACGCCACGATGGCCGAGCGGCTGGCATGGGAAGTTTCAGAACCCGGCGGCCGGCCCCCGCCGCTGCTGCTCTATGAGCCCGAGTCGGGGCTAACCATCGGCCGCGCCGG